>PLOI01000158.1 GCA_003142015.1 Acidobacteriaceae bacterium
CCGGCCATCGTTCCCGGCAGCTTTGTTGTGCTGGTTGTTGGCCGCTGAACAGGCCACGAACCTCAACCGGCCCCGGCCAGCAGGAACTCACGCCGCTCTGGGCACGACTTGCCTGAGCGCGGGACTGGCCGCGGCCCGCCTCAGGTCGTACTCGTTCTGTAAATTCAGCCAGAACTGCGCAGGGAGTCCAAAATAAATCCCCAGCCGCAGCGCCGTATCGGCGGATATTGCGCGCTTACCGCGCACAATATCCCCCACCCGTGGGGCAGGCACAGCCAGATTTTTCGCCAGCCGGTACGCCGTGAGTCCAAACGGCTCCATGAACTCGGTCAGCAAAATCTCTCCGGGATGAATCAACGCGGCATTCTCAGGCATTTTGTGTCTCCTCGGTAAATCAATCAGTGATAATCCACCACTTCGACATCGTGCGCATTTCTGTCGCGCCAAACAAAACAGATGCGGTATTGATCATTGACGCGTATGCTGTGCTGGCCTTCCCGATCTCCGCGCGGCCTTTCCAGCCGGTTACCCGGCGGCACGGTCAAGTTTTCCAGCGCCAGAGCGGCGTTCAAGATGTACAACTTTTTCAGCCCCTGCCGGTTCAGTTGGGCTGGCAATCGCTTGCATCTGCCTGTCGTCCAAAGCCGTTCGGTATCCGCATCCCGAAACCCAGCGATCATGCCTTATAATAACGCGCCGCGTATCGGAACGCAAGGCGTACTTATGCCAAGACCACGGTGTAGATTTCACGGATCAGCGGTCCGGTCGCGGCGTTCAATGCGCTGAAGAGAAATCTCTTGCGAAATGAAGGGGTTAGGTTGATGATTCGGGTGCCATCCTTTGACAGACTTGGCGGTTTTGAATCGTAAGGAGAAGGCTCGTGCACAAAAATCCTATCGCAGTCGTGCTTTTGGCAATTTGCCCTTTGCTTGTAGCTCAACAGCCGCAGCCAATGCCTGAAACACCTGTTGCACCGCATGCTGCGCCAGCCACTTCCTCGACAGCGGTCCCAGCAAAGCCGAATACCTTGCCTGATGGGACTCCGGTCAAAATGCGTATTGGGCGAAACGTCTCCTCGTCTGACGCGAAGATTGGCGAACACGTCGATTTCGAGGTTCTGGAAGAAGTTCAGGTGATGGGAGTGGTTGTGATCGCCAAAGGCGCAACCGCTTCGGCGACAGTCACGGAGGCACAGCCCAAGAGAAGAATGGGGCGTGAAGGCAAACTTGAAATGACCTTAGACTCAGTGCGGTTGGTGGACAACGAAAAGGCCGCGTTGACAGCGACTGCGGGCGGGAAAGGCGGAAGCCATGTAGGCGCAATGACGGGTGCGATCGTAGCGACCGCTATCTTTACGCTGGGCGGCTCGGCGCTCTTTCTGTTCATGCATGGCAAAGACATCACCATCCCTAAAGGCGCAGAGACAACGGCTTACATCAATGGAGACATGACGCTGGACATGACCCGGTTCGGAGTTGCTCCGTCGGCGCCTGCGGCGGCGGTTGCCCCAGCCGCTCTTGCTCAAGCCTCGCTTGCCATCGACTCCACCCCTGCCGGGGCCGACGTCGAGATTGACGGTGCATTCGTTGGCAACACTCCGTCCACAGTTACAGTCGCTCCCGGCAGCCATCAGATTGTCGTCAAGAAGAAGGGCTTTACCGACTGGACCAAGACTCTCAACGTGACCGGCGGCACGATCCACCTCAACGCAGAGTTGGAAGCGGGAGTGGTTAAGTAGCTTTTCGTGCCATTCTTCCGAAACAATCAGGACAGTCTAAAAGGTAAGGAGAGAAATCGTGCGCAAGAATATTCTCGCAATTGTATTTTTGGGATTCTGCACTCTGCTCGTGGCCCAACAGGCGCTCAACAATGACGCCGTGATCAAGCTGGTCAAGGCCGGTTTGTCGGAAGATCTGATTGTCACCACCATCAGCGCGCAGGCAGGGGCGTATGACACCTCCGCGGATGGACTGATTGCTCTTAAGACTTCAGGCGTCAGCGATAGGGTGGTCGCAGCGATTGTGGCGAAGGCCGCCGAGGCCGCGCAACCTGTGCAGCCTCCAGTTCCTCCGCTGCCCCCAATGCCTGCGCAAGCTCCCGCGGCGGCCAACCCCGACGATCCGGCGGCCCCACATGATGCAGGAATCTACGTCTTCAGCGATGCGGCCCCGGCCGGATCAAAGATGGAGATGCTAGAGCCCTCAGTTTACAGCCAGGGCAAAATGGGAGGTATGTTTGTCACGGGGCTAACCTACGGGATCGCGAAGACCAAGTTCAAGGCGGTCATCCGTGGCGCACACGCGAATGTGCGCGTTGCCGATCCGAACGCCGTCTTTTATTTCTATTTCGAGCGGCAAGGCGAGGGCCTGAGTAATGCGCAGAGCTTCTTCGGAGGAACCAGCACGCCGAATGAATACACGCTGCTTCGCTTCGACGTAAAAAAGGACTCGCGGGAGACCACCACCGGAAGTTTCAATGCATATGGCGCTTCTGGCGGCACGGACGACAAGGCCATGGTAGCGTTCACCTACACCAAGCTAAGGCCCGGCGCCTACAAAGTTACGCTGAATGCACCGCTCATGACAGGAGAATATGGCTTCGTTTCGCCCAGCGGGATTGCCAGTGGACCCTACATGACTGGAGCCAACGGAACAAGCCGCGTGTTCGACTTTGGCGCGAACTAGGTTTCCTCTCACTCAAGCAAGCAGTGATAGGGTTAATCCTGAAGGCTTCCGGCGGACCGTAGAGAATGAACAGACGCACGCGCAGAACGCTCTGGATTGTGGCCGCGGTCCTGATTGTTTTGGCCGTGGCTATCTTTCTGCGCTCGAAGGCTCCGCCGGAGGCCGCGCGGCTGCTGCCCGAGTCTGACGGCATCGTTTACATCAACCTCAAGCCGGTGCGGGCCTTCTTCCACAAAGACCTGAAGCCGCCGGTGCGCTCCGCCGAGTATCAGCAGTTCATTGATGCGATTGGGATTGACCCGGAGCGCGACCTGGACGAGGCGGCCATCGCGCTGCACCGGATGGCGGACCCCAACGGCCCCAACGGGCCGGTGGCGTATTCGATGGTGCTGGTGGGCAAGATTACCGGCAAGCGGCTGAACGACTGGCTCGACGCACACGCGGCGACCCGCGAGTCCTACGCGGGGCACACCGTTTACTCGATTCCCTCCGAGGGGCGGACTGTGCGCGTGGCGCAGATCGGCTACGACATGCTGGCCATCTCCAACACCCCCACCCCCGAGCAGATCCACTCCATGCTCGACCGCCACCGCTCGGCGGCGCTGCCCT
>PLOI01000161.1:0-4444 GCA_003142015.1 Acidobacteriaceae bacterium
AAGGCATCGAGGCCGCGGCGCATGTGTCCGCCGGGGTCGCCATCGGCGAGGCGGCGGACAAAGAGCGAGTCAAGCGCCGTGCCGGAGACGACGCCGAGCTGACCGAGTTTGGAGACGGCATTGGCCAGGCGCCAATTGGAAACGCCCACACCCATGCCGCCCTGAATAATCTTGGGAAACTGCACCATCTCTGGATTCTTTCACAGATGGGGATGAATCCACATCTTTTATTCCCGGCTGGTCACACGAAAGTCAGTAAATATGAGCAATATTGCTCATAAAAATGCCGAGTTTGGCTGATTCTAAAGGTCGACTATAGATTTTCGCGCAAGAAGCTGATGACGTGGTCGGCCTGGACAACGCCGACCATGCGTCCCTGGGGATCGACCACGGGCAGTGCGTGGAGGTTGTACTTGTCAAAGAGTTCGGCCAGCTCATTCTGGTGCAGGGCGATGGGGCAGGAGTGGATGCGGGCTTCAGCCAGCACGGCCAGGCGCGTCTCCGGCTGGGCCATGACGAGCCGGGCGAGAGAGATGGCGCCGCGCAGCACGCGCTTTTCGTCGAGCAAGTAGATTTCCGTCACGCTCTCCGGGTCGCCATCGAAGCCGCGCAGGGCCTCGACGGCCTGGGCCACGGTGGCGTCCTTGCCCAGGGAAACGAAGTCGGTGGTCATGCAGCCGGCTGCGGAGTCCTCGTCGAACTCGAGCAGTTCNNATTCTCTCTTCGCCGAGCTTTTCGAGCAGCGCCTTTTGCAGCCTGGGCTCGACCTCTTCGAGTGTCTCGGCGGCCACCTCTTCGTCGAGCGAGGTGAAGATGACCTCGCGCTCGGCGGGGGCGAGATCTTCGAGAATATCGGCCAGGTCGGAGGGGTGCATCTCGGCCAGGCGCTCGTACTCGATGCGCAGCTTGACACGGCGGGCCGGATCGACTTCGATCACGTCCACAAACTCCCACGGAATGCCGCGTGCGGCGATCCTGCGCGAGAGCCTTTCCAGCGAAGCGCGCGGCAGCAACCCTTTGAAGACGCGTCGGAATGCGCCGCGCAAGCCCACCTCGACCTCGGCCACGCGCAGCAGATGAGCCGCGCCCTGGCCCATCCACTCCAGATCGACGTCGTTGACCCGCACCACCTTGCGGCCATGAATGTCGATGATCTGGCGGTCGACCAAGTCCTGCCGCAGGTAGAGATAATTCCCCTGATCTTCGAGAGGCACCATCGCACCGGAGGAGCGCAGCTCGAGCGTGCCGGCGGGCGTCTCCATCACCTCGTGCGAGGGCACGATGCATAGGCCGTCGCGGGTCTTGAGCACCAGGCCGGCCACTTTGCCGGCGTCCTCGCCGGTGGCCACGGCGATGTCCTTGAGCCGCCCGCGCAGGTGGCCCTGGGCATCGGTGACCGGCGTGCCGAGCAGCGCCGTCAGGCTGATGCGGACTGTAGTACGGGAAGCCATGAGGTGAGTGTATCGCTTTGCGGGCGGTTTACGCCGCAAGGCGCATCCGGGCCGGTACTTGCATAATTCAGAGGGATTCATTTGGAGAAAACGGCACACAAGCGAGGGATACATGCCCCATTCAAATTACCCGGCTATCCGCGGCTTCCAGAAATTGTGCGACTACCGAGTTACGGCCATGTTCCTTGGCCTCATACATCGCCGCATCCGCGCGCTGCATCATTGCCTCCCAACCGCCCTGCGCCGAATCAAGCTGGGCGACACCCACGCTGACGGTGAATTTGATTGGCCCGGTCTCGAAGGATGCTTCGAGCGCTTCAATGGCCAGCCGCACCCGCTCCGCCGTCAGGATGCCGGCGGGCACAGGCGTGTCTGGCAGTAGAATCGTGAACTCGTCGCCTCCCGTTCGCGCAAACAGATCCGGGCGGCGCAGCATGGTTTTCACTTGGCGCACAAATGCCTGCAACGCGCAGTCGCCGGCTGCATGTCCTCGCGTGTCGTTCAGGTGCTTGAAATTGTCCATGTCAATCATGACCATGCAGAGCGGGTGACCATACCGTATGCTTCTCGCCGTCTCACGCAGGGCCGCTTCTTCCATTGCTCTGCGATTCATCGCTCCAGTGAGGGGATCTGTGCGTACCTGCTCGGCCAGTTCTCTCTCCAACTCCGTCACCAGAAACCACAGGTAGCACATCACCATGCAGGTGGCAAGAAAGGCCATGGCGGCCAGCGAATAGAGCCAGCGCGGGTCTGGTTGGGCAGTGACAGTCTCCCACGGCCGCATATAGCTCAGGTTTGTCAGGAAGGCACGGTACGCCGCCACGCCCATCTCCGCGCATAGAATGACTGCGGATACTCGCGACACCGGGGCAAACGGCCCACTCCCATGCTTGAAAAGAATCCACGCGGATGCACCGCACACCACGACAAAGGGAATATTGAGGACATTGCCGCAGTAGGGGATTCTCAAGAGAAACATTATGGTATAGACCACCAGCACAAGCCCGATTGCCATCAAGGGCCACCGGCTCCGCATCGGCTTGCGCACCACAAACCAGCGCAGGCCCATCAACTGCATGATGAAGGAAATAAGGTAAAGTTCGTTGGCCAACATGCCGCCGAGCACGGTGGGCACTTTCCCTTCCAAACCTTGCAGAATCAGCTTGAACAAGCCCACAATCAGCCCGCCCGCAAACCACCTGATTCCCTGCACGCGGCGGTTGAACCAGACAAGCAGACTGAGGCACACCGTAAACACGGTTACCGAGGCGATGTTCGTGAAGAAAAACGTTCTGTAATCCATAGGCCAAACGCGGAAGCAATCAGGCTTCCTGGACAGTATTGAAGAAGCTGCACCTTGTGCCAAGCACCGCTATAATTGTTCTCCAGCTTACGAAGCACTATAGCACTCTGCGGCCTTTGCACGTGATCCTTTTTGCACTCGTTCCAAGGCCAAAGACCCGGCCGTGCCCAGAATGGCCTCTGCTGGGACCATAAGCCATGATTTGTCTCATTTCGAAACGAATTCATCGGCGCCTCTCACTTAGCCCTCTCGTTCGTCCAGACCAGAGGGCCATGGCTCTCTTCAAGAAGAGCTGCTCGATGGGCAGCAAGAGAGGATGCGATGCGGCAAAGCGGATGCCGTGGCGTGCGCCGCTTGACACAATTCCACACCAGACCTGAAACTGCCCTTTAGGCTTCCGGGCGCGGAAGGGCGAATGCGCCCTTGCCGGTTTCGGAAAAGGCGGAGACAGACGGGTGAGCGGAGCGAAGTCAGGACGGCTGAGTTTTTCGCTGACATCCACCATGGAGAGCGTCAGCGAGGTGGAGTCTGCGGCGGAGAAACTGGCCGCCGAGGCCGGCCTGGACGAGGACGAATGCTTTCACGTGACCATGGCAGCACGCGAGGCCGCCTTGAACGCGGTTTTGCACGGCAACGAATACGACCCCGCCAAGCGGATTGCAGCCAGTTTTGAAAACACCGGGTCGGCGCTGGTGATTACCATTGCCGACCAGGGCAACGGGTTGGACCCGGATATGCTTCCCGACCCTTTGGCGCCGGAAAATCTGCTGCGCGGCTGCGGCCGGGGCATCTTCCTGATTCGCTCGTTCATGGATGAGGTACACTTTCGACAACTGCATCCCGGAACCGAGCTGACGCTTGTCAAGCACCTGGCACCGGCTGCGGAAAAAACATAACGCGCTTGTGCAGGGCTCCGGCGGCGGATGGAGACCGGTCTTCTGCCGGAGGCCGGATGTGCCGGGGTTTCCCGCCGGAGCTAACTGCAAGAGTGTTATAACCGTAATACCAACAAGGAGGAATATCCGTGGCACTGACAATAGCTTCCCGTGAAGTGGACGGCGTCGTCGTTCTGGATCTTAGTGGGCGAATCACCCTGGGCGAGGGCAGTGTGCAGTTGCGCGACGCCATTCGCGGGCTGATCGGCAAGGGCAAAAAGAACGTTCTGCTCAACATGGGCGAGGTGAACTACATCGATAGCTCTGGTTTGGGCGAGCTGGTGAGCGCCTATACCACGGCCAAGAATCAGCAGGCGGAGGTGAAGCTGCTGAAACTGACCAGGAAGGTTCACGATCTTCTGCAGTTGACCAAGCTGTACACGGTCTTCGACATCAAGGACGACGAAGCCAGCGCCATCGCCTCGTTCAAGTAGACGAGGCTGGGGCGGAACTGATGAGAAGAGGCCATCCCGCGGTGCGGGATGGCCTCTTTGCGCTTTAACAATGGAGCAGACGTTTCAGGCCAGGACGGCAACCGGCTCCGGCATACTTACCACCAGCGGAGGCGCAGTTGCCGGGATGGGAACCACGACCGCCGGTTGCTGCGAGTGGGAATGAGTGCCGCAGGTGAGCCGGTGGACAAAGTGATAGGGCGGCCAGGGGCCAGAGAGCTGCATCTGATACTCCCGCATGACGGCGCATGTGGCGGAGAACTTGTTCAGGTAGCGCTCCACACCTTTGCGGTCAATCAGGTG
>PLOI01000161.1:4539-30048 GCA_003142015.1 Acidobacteriaceae bacterium
GCTATCGTCGTCGTTGAAGACGGTTCCAAACCGGAAAGGCAGCACCGTGGAGTGCTGAAAACAGTCGGCGATTACCCGCGCGTGGTCTACACCGGATTTCTGGTTGAGCGCTTCGGCGGGGTTGTGTTCGCTGACCACGACGGCGAGGTCGCTGGCGGGATAAAGAAAAACCTGGTTTCCGCTGACTCCGAGGACTGATTCCATCGGAATGGGCTTGCGATGACGAGCTAATTCAGGAAATGCTTGTTTTTCACCGATGCAGTAGGCATACCATGCCATGACGAGACACTCCGTCCTCGTGCGCTGGAAAGCGCCACTCGTTGGTGCATGTTTGTGAATCTGAAGAAAAGTGCATACTGGCCATGAAGCCGGGCGGATGAGAGCAGACCCGGACCAACTAGCTCAGATGCTAGCCCTCTGAAAATACGACTGGCAACGTCCCACGTCACAAGACACGGTGAAAGTAAGCAGAGCCTATCAAATCTGTATTTATATAAATGAAATACCAGTTGACAGCATGAACATTGGTTCATTTCTGGGCAGCATTTCCCATTTGGAAGACCAAATGCGCAGACCAAACAGCAGCTTTTCCGGGTCAAATCCTGGGGAGAAAGCAGTGCGCAGGGTTGTGAGCGGCGTTTCCCGTTCGCGCACTGCCCTGCTCGACCCGGCTCGGGTATCCTCGTAGCCAGGAGACACAAGTGAGACCAGTACTTGCCCGAGCGCTGCGCGGCTTGCAACACAACCTCCTAGCCGGGATCATCACCGTAGGACCGCTGTTCGTTACATACCTGATTTTCAGCTTTCTTCTTGGCGCGTTAGCCAAGGCCGGCTTGCCGGTGGTGCAACTGTTTGCGGCGATTTTTCCGGAAAACTGGCTCAACCAGCCTTGGCTGCAGTCGATCTTGGCGATAGTGCTGACCCTGGCGGTGCTCTACGTGGTGGGCCGTGTGACCAGTCTGGTAATCGGCCGCCAGGCCTTCGATCTCTTCGAGGCTGTGTTGGAGCGGTTGCCCTTTGTCGCCAAAATTTATACTTCGGTGCGCCAACTGCTGGACACCATGATGGCCAAGAAGGAAACCAGCCAGCGCGTGGTGCTGGTGGACTTTCCCATTCCTGGGCAGAAATCCATTGGGTTCTTGACGCGCACGCTGACCGACTCGACTACCGGCGAAGTTCTGGCCGCAGTACTGGTACCCTGCGCCATCAACCCGACTTCGGCCTTTTTGCAGATTTTGCCCATCGGCAGGGTTACGGATACCGGCATGAGCATGGAGCAGGCGATGAGTATGTTGATGACGGGCGGCGCGGTTGGGCCGGAGAGCATCCGGTTCTCTCGGCCGGCGTTTGAGACTGCGAAGGATGCTACGCCGCCTGCGCCCTCGGCATAACCTTGGCGAGAGACTTGTTTTTTCGCGGCAAGCCAAAGATCGTGGTCCATCTGCAACCCAAGCCAGAGCTGAGCAGAACAACCGAAGTAGGCGCTGAGGCGCATGGCGGTATCGGCCGTGACGGCCCGCTTGCCGCGGACAAGATCATTCACCCGTGGCGCGGAGACATGCAGTTCTTTTGCCAGCCGGTAGCTGGAAAGTCCCAGCGGCTCCATGAACTCCGTTTTGAGAATGTCGCCGGGATGGATCGAGCAACCGAACGGAATCTTATTCATGGTGTCTCTTGGCCGGCCGGCTCATCCACAGCCAGCGTCTCTTCTGCGTGTTCGCTTTCCGCGGCCACCTTGCGCAGGCTGACATGCTCGAAGCGCGCCCAGATGAGTCCCACAGGAGCGATGCTCAGGAAGGTGACTGCCAACAGCGTGGCGGCACATGCAGTGGCGGGCTCCGCCGCCACTCCGAAGAAGCCGCTCATGGCAGCGGCCACAGCGCCAATCTGCGTGAACCAGCCAAGCACGGGCAGTTGAAATCCGCTGACCAACATGCTGGCGGCCATCAGCAACATGCACTTGGCTAGAGTCAACCCCGCAAGTTGCGGGCTGGCGGAAAAAGCTGTGGTGATCTCGAGATAGGCCAGCGAAATCAGGCCCCACATGGCCAACGAGAGCGAGGCGGCAATACCAAAATCGGAGAAGGATCGCAGCGTGTCAAGGCCGGTTCGAAAGGCGCGAATCTTCTCGCCAATTATGTGTCCCAGGCCTTTGGAGACAACGCCGAAAGTTCCTTCGAGAAACGACGCCACGACTCCGCCGGCCAGACGCACAGCGACCAGAAACAGCGCCCCCGCTACGGTTGAGGCCAGCGCGCCATAACTGACTTTCTTCATCACTTCAGGATGGGGCAGAGCGCCTGGCCCGCCGAACCATGCGGCCAGCAGAATGGTGGCGGAAAAAATCAAGGCCATGGAGCCGGCGTCGAAGAGCCTCTCGACGATATATACAGCGATCTGGTTGCTGAGCGGCAGGCCGGTTTTTTTCGAGACGAGGTAGGGCCGGACCGGGTCGGCGATACGGCCGATGAGCGCGACAGCGGTGAAGCCGATGACCTGCGTGCTGAGCAGCGAGAAGAGCGGCACTTTCTTGATGTGGCGGAGCAGCATCGCCCAGCGAACCGCGCGGAAAAGGTAGGCCACGTAAATACAAATGAAAGCAATACCTATCTTGCGCCAATCGGCCAGTTTGAGTTGGGAGACAAAGACGCCAAAGTCGAAGTGAATCCTGTCGCGTCCCCACACGACAAGCGCCACCAGCGCCACAAAGACCACCAAGCCAAGAACCAGCTGATTCTTCTTCAAGACTTTTCCGCCCCCGCGATCGTGGATATCTCTTAGGTTTAGTTTCTCACCTGCGCATGAGGAGGGAACGTTAGCGGGAATGGTTTTCACGCGGAGCCAGCGCGGAGGCCGCCGCCAGTCTGGCTTGCGCGGCTGCCCGTTTCGCTTCGGCTTCGCGCGCCAGTACGCGGCGATTGAACTCGTGAATCACATACGCGACGTATGCTCGCGTCTCGCGGTAGGGAGGAACGCCGTGGTACTTGTCCACTGCGTCCGGGCCGGCGTTGTAGGCTGCCAGCGCCAGCGCAATGTTGTCGTGGTAGCGGGTGAGCAACTCGTCGAGGTAGGCTGAGCCGCCGCGCACATTCTCGTCCGGCTGGAAGCTGTCTTCGACGCCAAGATCTTTGGCTGTCGATGGCATCAGTTGCATCAGCCCGCGCGCACCGGCGCGGCTCACGGCGTGCGCGTTGCCCCCGCTTTCAGCCTTCACGAGGCTGGCCAGCAGGTCTACGTCCACGTTGTGCTCATGGCCAGCTTTGTTGAGCATTTCATGCAGATCGGCGGGAGAAAGCTTCGCGTCCTGACGCAAGGCCGGATTAGCGGCGTCTGGGCTGGAGGACACAGTTCCGGCAGGTTTCGGCGCGGGCGGGTCGGGAACCGTCTCAACGCTGACAATGTCTTCCGGAAGGCGTTCGATGTAGCTGTCTTCGCCGGGGCTTAGGTAGAGCCGGACGCGGCCCTCAACCTTGGCATGGTGGTCGCAGCGCATCTCGAAGCCATTGCGCAAGGTGATGCGTTCGGCAGAGTGCGCTAGCGGAACCAGAGCCGCCAGGATGCCTGCCGTGATGAAGAGATTTCCGCACATCAATAATTGGCTCAATTCAATTCCACTCTCGCTGCAGCACGTTTGGTGATGGCAGCTTCCAGCACCACTGCTACGCCGTCCTCGTTGTTGGGCTGCGCCTGCTCCCAGCCATGCATCTTCGCCATGGCGCGCAGGTCGTCTGCTGCATTGCCCATCATCACGCCTTGCCCGGCCCACTCCAGCATATCCACATCGTTCCAGTTGTCGCCGATGGCCATGGTCTCTTTGCGGTCGATGCCCAGCCGGCGAGCGAGATTCTCAAGCGCGCTGCCTTTGGAGACTCCCCGCGGCGTTAAATCCAGAATCGACAGATCACTGCCGGGATACTCGGTCTTGATGCACTCGCAGGAGCCGGACCACTCGCTGGCCTTGAGCGCCCGCTCGGCCTTGCCCATTTTGCTCAGGCCGCCGGCCACCATGCCCTGAATTGGATCGTCACCATCATTAAGCGCATCTTCCAGCGGCCTGACGATCTCGATGGCACTGCGATTGGCCGCAACCCACAAGGCAATGCGTCCGTGCGCTTGCTCCAGATCCTCAACCACCAACTCGCCGCGGCCCGGACGGTCAAAGGTGAAAACCAGTACGCCGAATGGGCGGAGCAGCCCGCAGAGCCCGCGCGCGACGTGAGACGGGAGCTGGCAGCGGTCAACGGCTTCGCCGCCCAGAGTACGGATCACTGCTCCATTGGACGTGATGAGCGGCATATCCGCTCGCAAACCCAGCCCTTCGAGCAGCGGCACGGTATAGGCCACGCGGCGGCCGGTGGCGATGGCCACCGTGATGCCGGCTTGCTGCGCGGCCCGGAGCGCCTGGGCGTTGCGCGGGCTGATCGCCTGCGCGAAGGTCGGCAACAGCGTGCCATCCATATCAATTGCTATCAGGCGAACGGGAGGGTGCATAGATTTAGTTTAGCTGGCACCTGCGGCGGGACTGGCGTTCATGCTGGAGTCCGGCCCAATCCGGTAATCTTGAAGGTATGGAACGGATTTGCAGCCAGTGCCGGGCGGTGCTCGGCGAAAAAACTGTGGCGGATTGGTGTTCGGCGTGCGGCGGGGCATTGGTCGAGCGAGCAGAACTTCAATCTGCTCTGCCGCACGCAGTGCCCCCAACGCAGGTGGTCGATCATCGCGGCATCGTGCTGCCCCGGCGTCATGCGCTGGGCGGGATCATTACTCCACAGTGAGTGAATGTTTCTGAATTCGACAAAATCAAGGATTCGTATCGAGCCCAACTGCTTCGGCCAAACGAGCTTGCCGTTCATCAAAGGTCCAAAAGCGCTCCGCCTTCAACTCCAGAGCACAGGCAACGTGCAACGAGTCCAGCGTGCGGATGCCGAGGGAGGGCCCGTACCTTCGAGCTAGATCGATGCTGGTCTCCCAGGTTCGTTCCGGCAGTTCCGTCAGACTCCAGACGCCTTGGGTGCAATCCTGTTGAAAATCAATCCAGGCAAGCTGCGCTTCAGCGGTGGATATGCGTTTCCGAAATACCTGCTGATAGAGCGCATGAGCGACTTCGGTCCGATTGAACGGAGTCAGCCAAACCGTTGGCCTTGATGCCATGCGGCGGCGTGCCTCTGGCGAATGTATGTCAATGACATAGGGAGATGCAACGAAGCTGCTATCCGAATAGACCATCAGTAGCGGCTGTTCCTCTCCTCAATCATGTCTTCCACGATCGGGATCATGCGGTCGCCGAAGATCTTGCGGGCGCGCGCCTCAAAATCCGGCCATTCGACGGGGCTCGGTTTCGGCGGAGTTCGCGGCACAAGGTCGCCTAACACCTCTTTCCGCTCGCGGACTTCAATCTGCACACCGGCCCTGAGCCAGGCTTTGACCTGACGAGTGTCGCGAAGTTGACGAAGGGTGATGCTTTGCATGTTCTAAATGTGACACATAATGTGGCACATTGTCAAGAAGTGTGTTTGTCAGGTTAGGTCGAGGAATTCATAATTTTATAAGGCGAAGTCGAGCTAATCGTTTGATCCTATACATGGTTAGATAAAAAACTGAAATACGAAAGCATAAGTGACAGAATACCTATCACGACGAGCAACAATCTCGGTATACCCCGTCCGAAGAACGCCAAAATGATCGCGGTTAGAGATATTAAAACGGTTCCAACCAGAACACGCTCATCCCACGGATTAATTGCGTAACCTCCTTCGCCCCAGGAAACGAGCGGGAACGGTGATATCCAACAGATTGCAGTGCCGAGGATACTTGATCCAGAGGCGGCGATACCAGCGGTGAAGAGGCGCTTCCTCCATTGGAGACTTTTCTGTGTCATGTCATTCGTACCGCAGCGCCTCCGCTGGCAAAATGCGCGATGCCGCCGAAGACGGATACAGCGTGGCCAGCAGCGAGATGCCGATGGAGACCACGGAGACAATCAAGCCATCGAGCGGACGCGGCGCGAAGGGCAGCGTATCGATGGAATAAACTTCGGCGGACAAATGAATAAAGTGGTAGTATCCGCCGGCCCATGCAGCCACGTAGCCGAGCGCGAGGCCGAGTACGGTTCCGATGATGCTGATGAGAAAGCCTTGCAGAAGGAAGATGCGGCGAACCTGAGCCGGCTGGACGCCGAAGCTCATCATCACGGCGATGTCGCGCGTCTTTTCCATCACCATCATGGTGAGCGCGATGAGAATGTTGAGCGCTGCGACGATGACGATGAGGGCGATGACGATGAAGGTGACCACCTGTTCCAGCTTGAGGGCGCGAAAGAGCTCGCGGTTCACTTCCATCCAGTTGGTGGTCATAAAGCCACGGCCGGCGGCGTGTTCGATGGTGCGGGCTATCTGCGGCGCACGGTCCATGTCATCTAACTTGAAACTGATGACGGAGAGCAGGTCGGGTTCGCTGAAGAGGCGTTGTGCGTCGCTGAGGCGCATGAAGGCCATGGCCGCGTCGTACTGATAAAAACCTGAATGGAAGATGCCGGCCACGCGGAAGCGTTGGTAACGGGGCGCGAGGCCGAGCGGCGTCAGTTCACCCTGGGGGCTGGTGACGAGAACGCTGTCACCCACCTGCGCGCCGATGGTCTCGGCAAGGTCTTTGCCGAGCACGATTGCTGGATAGGGCGTGTTGATCGCGGACTGGCCGGGAAACGATTGTGCGTTCTGATTGGCTGCCTCCGGGTCGAGGTCTTTGGCCGATCCGGAGGTGATGGATTCGAGAAGGCTGCTCACCGTTCGCTCCTGCGAAGGGATGATGCCTTTGATGAGCGCGAAACCGGCGCGCGGGCCGCGTGAAACCAGCACCTGCCCATAGATTCCCGGAGCGGCGGCGGTAACGTGAGGAACGTGGCGCAAGCGTTCAAGCAGCGGCTGCCAGTCGCGAATGCCGTCCGACTCGACCCGCATCAGGTCAACCTGCGATGAGGCTCCGAGCAGCCGGTCCTGGAGGTCGCGCCTCATGCCATTGGTGATGGCCAACGCGATGATGAGCGCAGCTACGCCCGCGGCTACACCTGCGACGGAGATGGTGGTGACCACGCCCACCACGGCTTGCCGCCGCTTGGCCCTGAGGTACCGCGCCGCTACATAAAGTTCGAATCGCATCAAATCTTCCCTGCCTGCGTGTCGCTACTTCTCTTCCGCTGCGATTACAGTCTTGGCCACGCCCACGTTGTCGTGCCGGTCGTAGACGCGGACGGCGACCAGATGCTCGCTCGTCTTGCCCGCAACCACATCGAGAAAAATACGCAGATCGTAGTGCTCGTGCCGGGAGTCGGAGAGTTTGCCCACCGGCTCAATGTACTGCCATGGACCGGCGTCAAGCGAGTACTCGGCGCGGGCGATGGGCGAAACCGCGTCGTCAGCATCAAAGCTCACGCGAAACGGCCGCGGACAGTGGCTGCCTTCGCAGTCCACGGGCTCGCCGGTTGCCTTGAGCGCGGAGACGACCGGTGGCGTGGTGTCCACCTCAAAGCGTTCGCTGATTTTGTCGCTGGTGAGGGCGTCACCGGGTGTGTGCGAAGGCGCGTCGGAGGCGACGACTTTGATCTGATAGCCGCCATCGGGAATCAGGTCGGCGTCAAAGCTGTACGCCTTCTCGGTGAGTTTGTCCTTGAGCAGACGCCAGACGGTTTCGCCGTCTCCTTTCAGGTAGAGCGCGTAGGTCAGTTCGTCGCCGTTGTCGTCGTGAGCAGCCCAGCGAACGGTGACGGCGGTGCGGTCCTTGGCGGCCTGCAAGGGCGCTGAGGAGCTGCCATCGTCAACGATTGCGGCGTTCTGGCCAGACGAGGCGAAGCTAATGTTCACCGTCGCCGACTGGCTTGGAGGCTGACCCTGGCCGATTAGGCGCGCGCCGGGGACGACCACCAGATCGTCCACGACCGGGACGGCGTTGACGGGCAGGTAGTTCACTCCCACTGAGCCCAGCGTTCCATTCGCGCGCAACACAGCCTTCCATTGCAGGAAGCGTCCGGCGGGCGAGGCCACTGCGTTGGCGGCGAGCGGCTGCCAGTCGGACCAGCCACGCGCGGGCTGCTCAACGTTGCCACTGCGGGTGAAGAGCTCAAAGTTGGCCGAGCCGGGTTCGACCTCGACACGGCCAAAACGGGCCAATGCGCCAGCGTCGAGTACGTCGCTTGCGTATTCATGGCTCGCGGCGGTTGCGGCCAAACGGCAGAGCTTGCCGGTGTTGCCGGTGCCGATAAGGACGGCGTCTGTCGCCACGGCCAGGCTCAATCCCTGCTGCGATTCCAGATGAGCGATGTCTGCGTAGCTGCCGTCATCGGCAATTTTGAAGACACGGCCGCGATTGCCTGTGAGCGCCAAAAGGCCGTCCGTTTGCGCGGCGAGGGCGTATACAATCTCGTCCTTGCCGGCCCAGAGTTTGCGCGGCGCGTGGCCCTCAACTAGCGCGTAAATCTCGCTGCCTTCGGGCAAAGCGGCGCTGGTGTTTGCCGCCTCCAGCGAGCCCGGCTGGACGATGGTGATGGTGAGGGAACCGACCCCTTGCACGGGCAAAGGCGGCAGCGGATTGTGGCTCTTGTTGCCCACGCTGGCCGCGTAGATTGTGCCGTTGGCGGCGACGGCCACCGAGGTAATCTCGCGGCGGGGCGCCTCGAAGAGCACGTAGCCCTTGCCCTGTGGGCTGATGCGGTAGACCAGCCCGGAGCCGTCCGAGCCGGCAATTAGGTTGCCTTTCACGTCCCATGCGAGCGAGCGGATGTGCTCCTCGTCGCTCTTGAAAAATAATTCCGGCTTGACTCCGGGCTTTGCAGGATCTACGCGGTAAATCGCTGCCGGTCCGCCAATGGCGATGTAAAGTCGCCCAGCCGCGTCGAAGGTCATCTCCCAGATGTAGTGCGATTGAGCTTCGGATTTGGTTTCGGATTTGTCTGAACTCTTGTCCGCGCTTTTGTCCGCGCCCGCTTTGCCGCCAGCAGATTTGCCGGTAGCCTTGCCATCAGCGGCCGCTGCACCGTCTAATATCGCTGCGTCGAAGACGACCGTGGCACCCTTACCGTCCAATCCGGAGTCATCCTGTTTGGCAATTGCATCGGGCTTGAGCCGATAGACCTTTCCGCTGGGCAGCGTTGCCGCGTAGAGCGCGCCATCCGGCCCAAGGCGGACTACCTGCACGCTCAGGTCTTTGGTCTCGAAGAGCGTGAAGGGCTTGCCGTCCGGCCCCACGCGCAGCACGGTGGCCGGCGAAGCCGTTCCCACGTAGGCCGTGCCGCTTTTGTCCACCGCAACTGACCACACGTAGGTGGCAGGTGTGGTGAGCAGCTCCGTCAAGCCCGGCCCCGTACGCAGATGGCCGTCGCTGGTGAGCGCGACCCCCTGCGGCGTGCCTTTTTCAAACTCCTCCAGCCGCGACTGTGTCCACAGGTGCGTGCCCTGGGCTGATGCGGGTAGAGAGGCAATGATCGTCAGGAGCGCGGCAAGCGCGGAAAGACGAAAAGCAGAACCGGAGCGGCAAATCGTAAGAGAGGAAAGAAACATTCTGGGGTTGAGTTTACTAAAGTTGGGTAAGAAGGAGCATATTACCGGTGGGGGTGACGAGTGGTGCGCGCCTTTCCGAAGTGGTGATTTCGTGCTATCCCACCCTTTCCGCAGAACACCACCCCACGGACGAAGACCTGTCCGTGGGGGCCCCGGTCAGCGGAAAGGATGGGGCACGGAGCGTTTTTTGCGCTACCGGAAAAACTCAATGCCGGAAATGGCGCATGCCGGTGAAGACCATGGCCATGCCGAGGCGATCGGCGGCGTCGATCACGTCCTGATCTTTAACTGAGCCGCCGGGCTGGATGACGGCAGTGGCACCGGCCTGGGCTACGGTTTCAAGGCCGTCGGGGAACGGGAAAAATGCGTCGGAAGCGGCGATGCAGCCCTTGAGCGGCAGCACGGCCTTCATCGCTCCGAAGCGGGCGGCGTCTACGCGGCTCATCTGCCCTGCGCCGACGCCAAGGGTTTGACCGTCGCGGGCATAGACGATGGCGTTGGACTTGACGTGTTTGCAGACGCGCCAAGCAAAGAGCAGGCTGCGCAACTCGTCGGCTGTGGGCGGACGCCATGTGACGACTTTCAGGCCGGGGTCGAGCGCGGCGGCGTCGATGCGGCCGGTGTCGGCGTCCTGCATCAACAACCCTCCCGACACATGCTTGACCACGGGGCGCGGCGGAGCGGAGTGGACTTCAATGAGGCGCAGATTTTTCTTGGCCGCGAAACGCTCGCGGGCTTCGGCGGTGAAAGCTGGAGCGGCGATGGCCTCGACAAAGAGCTTAGCGATCTCCTCGGCGGCTTCGGCGTCGACTTCGCGATTGATGCCGATGACTGAGCCAAAGGCCGAGACCGGATCGCAGGCGAGAGCTTTCTGGTAGGCTTCGAGGATGTTCAAGCCGGTGGCCGCGCCGCAGGGGTTGGTGTGCTTCATGATGATGGCGGCAGGCTCGTCAAACTCCTGCACCAATTCCCAACAGGCGTCGAGATCGACGAGGTTGTTGAAGCTCAGTTCCTTGCCTTGCAGTTGGCGAGCGCCGGCGACGCCGAGGCCTGTGCCATCGGAGTAAAGCGCGGCGCGCTGGTGCGGATTTTCGCCGTAACGGAGCGATTGCGCCAGCGGAAAGTTGATGCGCAGGGTGGCGGGCAGTGCGGTCGAATCCAAGACGGCTGGCGCATCGGGCGCGGGCGCTTCTTTGATTTGGTCCAGAGTGTTGGCGATGGCCGTGTCGTATGCCGCAGTAAGTGCGAAGGCCTGCCGCGCCAGCCGCCAGCGCGTGGCGCGGCTCAAACTGCCGTGGGCGCTTTTCATTTCTTCAATGAGAGCCGGGTAATCCGCCACGCGAGTCACGATGGCCACGTCTTCAAAGTTTTTGGCCGCCGAGCGCACCATCGACGGGCCGCCGATGTCGATGTTTTCGATGAGGTGACCGAAGGCGACACCGGCCTGAGCAGCGGTTTTCTCGAAGGCGTAGAGGTTCACCACCACCATATCAATGGGTTCAATGCCATGCGCGGCCACGGCGGCCTCGTGTTCCTTGTTGCCGCGAATGTAGAGCAGCCCGCCGTGAACCTTGGGGTGCAGGGTTTTCACTCGGCCGTCGAGCATCTCAGGAAAGCCGGTCAGCTCGCTGATGTCTTTTACGGTCAGGCCGGCCTCGCGCAGCGCGCGCGCCGTTCCGCCGGTGGATACCAGCTCGACTCCAAAGCTCGCCAGCACCTGGGCAAACTCCACCAGGCCGGTCTTGTCGGTCACACTGAGCAACGCCCGCCGAATCCTCTTCTCCGAAATGCCATCCTCGCTCACGATTCCGCTCCTTTCGCGGGCCATCGCACACGGCGTAATTCTTTGCCGCACCGCATTCCGACGGCCAAACACCAGAGTACATCGAATGGCGGAGGGAAATTACAACGAGCGGCTGAGAGTCACACCGGAATGAAATTCAAGCCCCTTTCAAAAACTGTCCGGTCCGACCAGAATCGATTGCCAACTGCGGCGTTCGCTGCAATTTACCTTCCATCTACACAATGCGGGTGCTGGATGCATTAAAGTTGAGGAATGGGAAACTATTCCCCTGGTCCCAATCCGGAGTTTCTGCGTCCAAACGCTGATTTCAATCCACCGCCGCCCCCCAGGGTGCGCCGGCGCCGCTCGTGGTCTTATGCGCCGGCGACCTACTCGCTGGTGGCCATCAATTGCCTGGTTTTTCTGGTGATGCTCGCGCACCACGTCAGCGCAGCCGGCCCAAACGTCGATCAGTTGATGTACTGGGGCGCCGATAACGCTGGCTCTGTGCTGATCCAGGGTCAGTGGTGGCGCATCGTCACCGCCATGTTCGTTCATGTGGGCATCATTCACCTGGCTACCAATATGTGGTGCCTGTGGAATCTGGGATTGCTGGCCGAGCCGCTGATGGGTTCAACGGGCGTTCTGACCGTCTACATTCTCACCGGCGCGGCGGGCAATCTGCTGTCCACTTTCAAAAACTGGTGGGTCGCCTACCCGGAATTGATGGACCTGACGAAGAGGTTCCACGGTTCAGTTCCCATCGATCAGGTTCTGGGACTTTTTTCGCCCGGCGCGGGAGCTTCCGGAGCTGTCTTCGGCATCGCTGGAGCACTGATTATCCTGCTCAATTCGCATCGGTTGCCGGTGCCGCGCGCGGAACTGAAGAGGCTGCGCAAGTCGGTGATCTATTTTGCAGCACTTAACCTGGCCATCCCCTTCTTTTTCAACTTTGGAGCCTCGGCGATGCATGCCGGCGTGCGTATCGACAGCATGGCTCACCTAGGCGGCTTCAGTTGCGGCCTGCTCTTCGCGGCTCCCATGGTGCCTCGGATTGGCGCGCCTCGCGATCTGTTTCTTTTCCGCCTTCGCGTGACCATCGGAATGGTCGTGGGAATCCTCGTGCTCTTCGGCTTTTACCTGGCCAAGTTGCCAGGCTAGAGAAAGACGCCCTGGCCGCGCTCATTTTGTGCCAAAATAACTTCTGTAAAGCGGATCATTATTCTATCCCCCTGGAGGTCGATTATGGAACGCCGCATATTCCTCAAGCAGGCCGCTATCACCGCCGCAGCCGTCGCATGCACCGGCAAGAACAGAGCTTCGGCTTCAACGCCCGCCAACCCCATCGCGCGCCGCACGCTGGGCCGGACCGGCGAGAAGCTATCCATCCTCGGCTTCGGCGGGATTGTGGTGATGAACGAAGATCCCGGCGCGGCCTCTAACATCGTGGCCGAGGCCGTAGACCGCGGCATCAACTACTTCGATATCGCGCCAAGTTACGGCAACGCCCAGGAGCGACTGGGGCCGGCTCTGGCGCCCTATCGCAACAAGTGTTTCCTGGCCTGCAAGACCGACGGCCGCATGAAGGACGACTCGCGCGCGCAGCTTGAGGGGTCGCTGCGCCTGCTCAAGACCGACCACGTCGATCTCTACCAGTTCCACGCGCTCACCAAAATGACGGATCTGGATAAGGTGCTGGGCCCCGGCGGCGCCATGGAGACCATGGAAGCGGCGAAAAAGGAAGGCAAGATCCGCTATATCGGATTTTCCGTCCACTCGGCGGAGACAGCGCTTGCGGCCATGGACCGTTATAACTTCGACACGATTCTGTTCCCGATTAACTGGGTTCTCTTCACGCAGGCAAACTTTGGCCCGCAGATTCTCGAGCGCGCCCAGGAAAAGAAGATGGGCATTCTTGCCCTTAAGAGCATGGCCAAGACCGTCTGGCCCGCCGGCGAAAGCAAAAATCATCCTCAACCCAAGTGCTGGTATCAGCCTGCGGCTTTTCCTGATGAAGCCTCGCTCGGCCTGCGTTGGACCCTCGGCCACCCCATCACAGCAGCCATCCCGCCGGGAGACGAGCGCTACTTCCGCCTGGCAATGGATGTGGCGCAGAACTTCAAGCCATTGGAAGCGCGCGAAGAGCAGGCTCTGCTGGCTGGCGGCCACGGCGTTGAGCCCATCTTCCACCTGGGCAATGACGTATAGTCGGGCTTTCAGGCAAACAGCTTATCGCGTTGCCGTGGCGGCGAATTTCTTCACCATGGCCAGCAGCAGCTTGCGGTCGCTGTCGTTCAGGTTCGAGGAGTAGCGGCGGATCTGGGTGAGAAAGCGCAGTTCTTCGTCGGAGAGCTTTTGCAGGTTGCTCTGGCGTCCCGGCGAGTCGTCGGCGAAGAACTGCGTGATGGGCAGATCGAGCGACATGGCAATCTTCGACAGCGTGTCCAGCGAAGGCACCGTGTGTCCGTTCTCGACGCGCGAGAGATAGCAGCGCAACAGGCCCGTCTTCTTTTCGATGTCGCCCTGGGAGAGTCCCTTTTGCAGCCGGAAGGTACGGATGGTGGTGCCGATTTTCATCATGGAGAACACCTTGTTCGATGGCTGCCGGAGTTTACTTTCCCGGTAGCAACCAAAAGATTATTAATTTAATAGTTAATATAGTCCGCGCAAGAATGCAAGAGATTTTGTTGTGCCCCGACAATCAGGCCCCGCGGGAGAGCGCATTGTTGCCGGGCTTGAGCGCTGTGATTTAAGCGGCTCTCCGCTCTGTCGCTTTAGCCTTCCGGCAAAATACGCGATTCAGGCGCGCCGGCTGCCGCTCCGCAATAAACCGTCGATCGTGATGATTACCCAGCCATTCCGCCGCAGCCCTGCGATCGAGGGGCGACACCGCGGAAATCGCTGATTATGAGTTGGTTAGGGTTTGATTTGCTGTTTCGCGATATTGCCGGAAAAATTACCTGCAAGGTTTGGAAAAATATATAGGGGGGAGGGGGTAGGCCTTTTCGGGCACTGAAGGAGGCGGTATCTACTCACCACCACTGCCTGCTAGTTTGCGCCAGGCGGAGGCAATTATCTGCACGGTGAATCTTTTAAAAACAAAGATGCGGGGAGGGTGGGACACGCGGCTGCCGCGACCCAATGAAGCGCGCCCTTTCGATTCGGTAAAATCAGGAGTATGACTCTTTCCGCACAGGATCGCGCCAGGCGCATCAAAATCATTCTCTTCGACGTCGATGGCGTCCTGACCAACGGAAATATCTGGATCATTCCGGTTCCAGTCGCCGGGCCCGATGGCGCCATTACCAGCAAGATGGTCGAGGCCAAGGGTTATAGCGCCCACGACGGCGCAGGCGTTACGCTGGCGCGGCTGGGCGGCATGAAGCTGGGCATTATTACCAAGCGGATCAGCGAGACTGTGGCACTGCGCGCCCGCGATCTGAAGCTCGAATTCGTCTATCAGGGCCAGGCCTTCAAGATGCAGGCGGTACGCGAGATTATGGCGCAGGAAGGCGTCACCCTCGACGAGATTGCTTACGTGGGCGATGACGTGATCGACTTGCCGGTGATGCGCGCGTGCGGCCTGGCCGTAGCCGTGGCCAATGCGCGGGAGCAAGTGAAAGCCGAGGCGCATTACGTGACCCCGCACCGGGGCGGCGACGGCGCAGGACGCGATGCGATCGAGTTCATCCTCGAAGCCAAGGGTTTGCTGGAGCAATGCATCGCAGCCTCCATTGACGAGAGCAATCCACTTCCGCCCTCGATCGACATTGGCAAGGGCGGGGATTTGAAGTAAGCGAAATGGCGACGATGTGGGGCACCCAGGCCCGTGCATTCAAGGCATAGGAAGATTGGAAATCAGCCCATGAGGGAAATTCTCTATGGTAGTTTGCATTCCCTCAGCGGCTAAAGCCGAGATATCTTTTCAGGCGTTCTACGGCACGGCTAAAAGCCGTGCCCTTTCAAAGCATCGACTGATTCAGCGATTTCCCAATGCGGCACAGCTAAAGGGGTGCCCTTTCAAGACAGCGAGTTGACCGAATCATGATGAATGCATCAAAACGCGCGGTGGTGCTGTTGAGCGGGGGGCTGGACTCGGCCACGGTGCTGGCGATTGCCCGCAGCCAGGGCTACGAGCTATACGCGCTTTCGTTCTCTTACGGACAACGGCATATTGTTGAACTCGACGCGGCACGCCGCGTGACCGCCGCGATTGGGGTCAAAGACCATCGCATCGCCGCTATCGATCTGCGGGTCTTCGGCGGCTCGGCGCTGACCGCCGACATCGACGTTCCCAAGGGCCGCGGCACGGACGAGATGAGCCACGGCATTCCCATCACTTACGTGCCGGCGCGCAACACCATCTTCCTCTCGTTTGCGCTGGCCTGGGCCGAGGTGCTGGGTTCGAGCGACATTTTCATCGGGGTGAATGCGCTGGACTATTCGGGCTACCCGGATTGCCGTCCGAAGTTCATCGCGGCCTTCGAGACGATGGCCAATCTGGCGACCAGGGCCGGGGTTGAAGGCCGCCAGGCGCTCAAGGTTCATACGCCGCTGATCGCGCTCACTAAGGCCCAGATTATTCGCAAGGGAATCGAGTTGGGCGTGGATTACGGACTGACCAGCAGTTGTTACGATCCTGGGCCGACGGGCGAACCGTGCGGGCAATGCGATTCCTGTCTGCTCAGACGGAAGGGTTTTCGGGGGAATGGAATCGAGGATCCGTTGGTTTATCGGGCTGATAAGACTTCCGAATGAACGGATGATCGAGATTTGAGGTTTCCCACCCTTTCGCCAGAAAAAAGGCGAAAGGATGGGGCACGGGGCATTTGTGGAACGGAAATTACGCTGCTTTGTGGGTGCTCATGATGAGCTACGCGGTAAAGGAAATCTTCTATACGTTGCAGGGCGAAGGGGCGCAGACGGGGCGCGCGGCGGTCTTTTGCCGCTTTGCGGGCTGCAATCTCTGGTCGGGCCGCGAGAGCGACCGGGCGGCTGCTGTCTGCCGGTTTTGCGATACGGAGTTTGTGGGCGTGGATGTGCCGGGAGGCGGAAAGTTCGATTCCGCTGAAGATTTGGCGGTGGCCATCGAGCGCACCTGGCCTGAAAATTCCGGTCAAAATGGCTCCCGGTTGGGCAAGCGCTTCGTGGTCTGCACGGGCGGCGAGCCTCTGCTGCAACTGGACACAAAGCTGATAGCCGCGCTGCATGAGCGCGATTTTGAAATTGCCGTCGAGTCCAATGGAACGATTGCCGCGCCGGCCGGGGTGGACTGGCTCTGCATCAGTCCTAAGGCGGGAGCCGAGCTGGCGCAGCGGAGCGGAGACGAGCTGAAGCTGGTTTATCCGCAGGCGGGCGCTGATCCCGCGGAGTTCGAGCGGCTCCCTTTCCGGCATTTCTTCCTGCAGCCGATGGACGGACCCAGCCGAACCGCCAACACCGAGCTTGCCTTGCACTATTGCCTCGCACATCCGCAGTGGCGATTGAGCCTGCAAACCCACAAATTTCTGGGCATTCCGTAGGGTAAATTCAGCCACCAGATGGAAAATGTATCAATCTGTGGCGACGCTCAAGCCCAATGCCGGTTAGAATCGTCTGTACAGTAGGCAGAGTTGCTCCCACCGGCTGCCTGCACTGCCTCTTGACGCTTGGGCGCGAAGATTTTCCGCCAGATGGCCCGGGTTAAGAGGCATGGAATCCCCAGGATGATGATAAAAAGACTACGTTTACTGCCGCTTTGGCTTGTCTTTGCCGCTCTTGCCTTGGTTTGGCCGGCAGCGCAGACCCATGCCCAGAACACGCCGGGCGCTCCCGCTCCAGGAAGTCCGGCTCTGGGCAGTCCGACTCCGGGCAGCCTCGCTCCGGCCAAGGCGCCCGTTGCCAGCCCGATCCAGATTGCTCCGGCGAAAGCGGCTCCAGCTGAACCGGCCAAGGCCGCCGACGCCACTACTCCTGCGCCGAACCGCTCTCAGGCCTACTATCATCTGGCGCTGGCCAGCGGATACGAAGAGCAGGCCGTAGAAGATGGTCGCCCGGAGCTTGTAACGCAGGCTATCGAGGAGTACAAGCTGGCGCTGAACGCCGACCCCGCTTCGCCACAGTTGAACAACGCTCTGGCCGACCTGTACTTCCGCACCGGCCACGTGCGCGAGGCTGAGAACACGGCGCATGAGCTGCTGAAGAGCGCGCCCGACAACATTGATGCGCACAAACTGCTGGGGCGGATTTACCTGCGCGCGCTGAGCGACGGGCAAAACGCGCCATCCTCGGCTTCGCCCACCGGCAATGTGCTGGATCGAGCCATTGCAGAGTTTGAGAAGATCGTCGCGCTGGAGCCGAAGAGCGTCGAGGACCGCATGGTGCTGGGCCAGCTCTACACCGTCAAGCATGACCATGCGAAGGCTGAGGAGCAGTTCAAGACAGCGCAAGCCATGGATCCCGAGTCCGAAGACGTGGTACTGAATCTGGCCCGCCTGTATGCCGAAAGCGGCGACATCGAGCAGGAAGCAAAAGTGCTTGAGACGGTTCCGGTGGGCGACCGGACAGCCAAGATGGAGAATGCGCTGGGCGCGTCCTATGAGCAGTTGAAGCGGCCAAAGGATGCCATCGCCGCCTATCAGCGCGCCGCCGACATGGAGCCGGGGGACGCGCGCACGCTGGAAGCGCTGGCCCAGGCGCTGCTCAACGACAATCAGCTCGACGAGGCTCTCAAGGAATACGGAGAGCTGGTCAAGGCCGACCCGGAGAACGCCGGCGCCTTAGTGCACATGGGCGAGATTCAACGCCGCCAGGGAAAATATGAGGATGCGCTGGCGACCATCCGCAAGGCGCGCGGGAAAGATGCCAACAATCTGGAGGCCGGCTATAACGAGGGGCTGTTGCTGGATGTGCTGGGCCGCCTCGACGAGTCCGCAAAGGTCTTCGAGAAGATGGTGGACCTGACCTCGCACGCCAACGGCGCTTACACCACCGAAGAGAAGAACAATCGCGGCATCTTCCTGGAGCGGCTGGGGACGGTCTATCACGAACAGAACAAGACGGCTGAGGCTATCGCCGCCTACCAGAAGATGATCGACATGGGCGGAGAGACGGCCGTGCGCGGCTATCAATTCCAGGTGGACACGTGGCGCGACGCCAAGGAGTTCGACAAGGCAGTCGATGTATCGCGCAAGGCTGTCGAAGCCAACCCCAAGGATCGCGATCTGAAGCTGATGCTGGCCGGCGAGATGGCGGACCTGGGCAAGACCGACGATGGGCTGGCGATGGCCAAAGGGCTGCTGGCCAACACCGCTGAGGATCGCCAGGTCTGGCTGGCGCTGGGCCAGATGTATGTCCGCACGCACCGCTGGAAGGAAGCCGAAGACGCCTTCAACAAGGCCGATGCGCTGACCGTCAAGAAGGAAGACCACTCCTATCTGCTCTTTCTCAGGGGCGAACTGGCTGAGCGCCAGAAACACTATGAGCCGGCCGAGCAGTTCTTCCGGCAGACGCTGGAGCTGGAGCCCGCGAACGTCATGGCCCTCAATTACCTGGGCTACATGATGGCCGACAAGGGTAAACAGTTGCCCGAGGCTCTCAAGTTGATTCGCAAGGCCGTCGAGCTAGACCCGATGAACGGCGCCTACCTGGATTCGCTGGGCTGGGTGTACTTCAAGATGGGCGAGTACGAACTGGCCGAGGAGAACCTGCGGCAGGCCGTCGACCGCGATCAGAGCGACCCAACAGTCCACGACCATCTGGGCGACCTCTACGAGAAGACCGGCCGCACCCGCCTGGCTGCGGCACAGTGGCAGCTTTCGCTGACGCAGTTCGCCAAGTCGGCCGCGGTCGATGTAGAGCCTGCCGAGGTGGCCAAGGTGCAGAAGAAGCTGGATAGCGCCCAGGTCAAGCTCGCCAAACAGGAGAGCGCCACCGGGCAAGCCAAGCCGGAGTAAGCGGTATAACCAGACGTGAACCCTTTGGTTCGACGGCGATGATGACTTTGGGAGCCAAGCCGAGTTACGCGCTGCCTGCGAAGATTGCCGTCCGCGCGGACGACGAATTGGCCGGTCGCGCGCACCCGGAGCAGCCGCATCCCTATCGCACACCCTTTGCCCGCGACGTTGCCCGCATCCTGCACTCACGCGCCTTTCGCCGCCTGGCCGGCAAGACGCAGGTCTTCGGCCGCCTGCCGGGCGATTCGGTGTCGGACCACTTCCGCAGCCGCCTGACCCACACCTTGGAAGTGACCCAGATTGCCCGCACGATTGCCCATGCGCTGGGGCTGAACGCGGAGCTGGCCGAGGCTTTGGCGCTGGCGCACGACATCGGCCATCCGCCCTTCGGCCACGCCGGCGAAAAGGCTCTCGACCAATGCCTGCGCGGCTTTGGCCTGAGCTTCGATCACAACCTGCACGCCCTGCGCATCGTCACCTGGTTCGAGGAGCGCTACGCCGGTTTTCGCGGACTGAACCTGACCCTCGGCGTGCGCGAGGGCATCATCAAGCACTCCCGCGACTACTCCGCCGCTACCCATCCTGAGCTGGCCGAGTACTTTCTCGATCAGTTCCCTCCCCTCGAAGCTCAACTCATTGATCTGGCCGACGAGATTGCCTACCTGACCGCGGACCTCGACGACGGACTCGACTCGGGCATTCTCACGCTGAGCCAGGTGCGCGAGGGCGTAGTTCTTTTCCGCGGCTTCCACGACGCTGTGGTACGCGACTATCCCGCCGCGCCAGCGAAACTGGCCGCGTATGAGGCGATCAAGCGCATACTGAATTTGTTTGTGACGGATTTGATGGAAGAGACGGGCAGACAGGTGGCCGTGCTGGGCGATGGCAGATTGGACGACGTTGGTCTGGACGAAATTCGCCGCGCACCTCGCCGGCTGGTGACGTTGAGTGAGGAGATGGAATCCGCCCGCGCCAGCGTAAAGACGTTCCTCTACGCCAACCTCTACAACTCGCCCGGCATGGAGGAGGCGCACGCCTACGCCACTGAGATTGTCCGAGGATTGTTTTCCGCGCTCATCGCAGACCCTGGCCTGCTGCCCGAAGACCACCAGGCGCAGATTCCCGCCGAGGGGCTGGCGCGCACCGTCGCCGACTACATCGCCGGCATGACAGACAGCTACATCGAACAGGCGTGGCGGCGCTGCGGCGGGGCGTAAGTCGCTAAATAGGTTTCTCTATTTCACCGGAAGAAATTCAATCTGCGCCAAATCGGCCACGGCCTTGAAGTCGTAGTCGGCAGTCACCAGCACATGATCGTGTGAGTCCATCGCCAGCTCAATGGCAAAAGCGTCGGCGTAGGCGATCTTTCTGTCCACTTTGAGTTCGGCGGCACGCACGGCACGATCGGCGGTGGCGGAAATGATGCTTGACTCGAGTTGTGTAATGCTTTGGAGGATTCGCTTCTGCGCGGACACTCCCAAACGTCTACGCAGTTTCCCCGCAACTTCTCCCCATTGCACGGCGGAGATGCAGGCCTCATCCTGACCTCGGGCGCAGGACCGGAAAATCTCCTTTACACGCACCGCGCCAGCTTCACGGTCAATAAAACGGAGCACCGCGGAAGAATCGAGGACAAATACTGTCATTGAGCCGCCTACCAGCCTTCTTTTTCCAACTCTCGGATTCGATCCTGCCGCCGCTCTTCCAGCAGCATATCGGTCATTGATGGACCTCCCGCTGTCAAACCACACAATTCGTCGATAATGCGCAGCTTGGCCGCCAGAGTCTGCGGCTCCAAAATTACCCGCGACCCTTCCTGGCGCACCGCAACGCGCGTCCCTGGCTCGATTCCCATCGATTCGCGGATCGAGGCCGGAATCACCATCTGCCCTTTGGTGCTGACGGTTGTGAATATCTGCTCCATGTCTTACATTTTATCATAAGTAAGAATTCATGTAATGGTAGGTTTATTAAATAAAGTAAGATTATATTGCGTAATCCTACTTTATTCGTATATCTTACTTTTTTGTCTCCTCCAGCCGAAGCCGGCAAACCGTCGTAACCGGCGTCACTATCCTGCCGGTTGTACTCTTATAGATGTGGATACTCCCCTGACGAAAACCTGGTTACGGCTGGCTGCGATGGTGTTGTGCGCGGCTATGGCACTGCTTCTCTTCCCCGGCCCGCTGCCGGCGCAAACCTCGCTGGAGAAGACCGCTGTTGCCGCTGGACCGCCCGCGGGCGGCGGATTTTTCCCGCTGAGCGAGGTGCATCGCGGGCTGACGGGCACGGCCTGGACGGTATTCACTGGGAGCACGCCGGAGCCGATGCAGGTGGAAATTTTAGGCGTACTGAGGGGTGCGCGCGGACCCGGACACGACATGATTTTGGCCCAGTTGCACGGCGTCAAGCCGGAGTACACGGGCGTGGTGGCCGGCATGAGCGGTAGCCCAGTCTACATCGGCAACCGGCTGGTGGGCGCGCTTTCTTACCGCATCGGGCAGTTCACCAAGGATCCCATCGCGGGAATTACGCCCATTGAGCAGATGCTTGAAGTACGGGATCTGCCCATTGCTGCCGAGGGACTAGGGACTAAGGGACTAGGGACTAGGGAACAGGGACAGCATGCGCCGGACCAGGAAAATGTGCAGGCGATGGAAACGCCGCTGGTGATGAGCGGATTCAGTCCCGAGGCGATTCGTCTTTGGCAGCAGAAGATGGCAGGAACCGGCCTGGAGATGGTCGCTGCCGGAGGGATGGGCGCGGCATCCGATGTGGACACGGCGCCCTCGGCCAAGGCGATTGCGGGCCTGCTGCCAGGCTCGGCGGTGAGCGCTCAACTGGTGCGCGGCGACCTGGAGATTGCGGCCACCTGCACGGTGACCTACATTGACGCGAAGCAGTTGCTGGCCTGCGGACACTCGATTTTGCAGGCGGGGCCGGTATCGTTGCCCATGACCACGGCGGATGTGGTGGCCACGGTGGCTTCGCCGTTGAACGCCTTCAAGATTGTGAATACGGGCGAGACCATAGGTGCCTTCAGCGAGGACCGCGACGCGGCCATTCGCGGCGTCTTCGGGGCTCGGGCGCACATGATTCCGGTGCATATCCGCGTGCATGATACGGGACGCGAAGTCAATTCGCAGATTGCGGAGCGCAAGCTCAACATCGAGGTTCTCGACCTGCCGTCGCTGACCCCGCAGGCCATCGCGGTGGTCTTGTTTCAATCGCTGCTGCAGACCAACGACAGCACGGCGGAGATCAGCTATCACGTGACCGGGAGCATCGATCTGGACGGCTATCCGCCGTCACCTCTGGACCTGTGGGCGTCAGCGGGAGACTCGACGGCCGCGCCCATGGTAGCGGCGTTGCTGACCGGGGAACGATTTCAGCGGCTCTACTCGAACGGAACCAGGGCTGGCGCGGTGAACGCAGTCAATCTCGATGTGGAGGCCATTCCGCGGCGAGTTGAGGTCGAGTTGGAGGCCGCAAGGCTGATTTCGGGCAACATGGTTCACGCTGGCGATACGGTGATAGTGGAGGCGACGCTGCGGCCGTGGCGCCAGGCGTCGCGCAATGTACGGATTGCGGTGAAACTGCCCGCCCGGCTGAGCGCTGGCAACGTGCGGCTGATGGTCTCGGATGCCGGGACGCTGGACCGGACTCTGGACCAACCGCGCCAGCAGAGCCACCCGGCCGACCTGAACGCGGCGCTGGCCCAGGCGCGCGGGCAGCACGCGGCGGACCGCATCTATGTAAGCCTGCTGGTGCCCGAGACACAAGCAGGCATGGAGGGCCAAATCCTCTCCAGTCTGCCGCTTTCCGTGGCCAACACGCTGGAACCACTGCGCGCCGCGCAGGATGCAAGCCTGAACGGGGAGTCGGCGGAGTTGGAAGCCGATGTGCCGGCCGGCGGAGTTCTGAGCGGTTTTCAACTGCTGAATCTGCGCGTCGAGCCGGGTGGCGGGTTAAACTAGGTGAGGCGAAGAGCTTCACGCCAACATTCAAGACGGCGCCCCGCATTCAAGCCGCTCTGTTTGATATTTCCCCCACTAAGGATTCGGAACTGACTATGGAACAAATTCAAGGACTTGCAGCACACGCGGCAGGAGCCGAACTGTTGCCGTTCAAGTACGACCCCGGCGAGCTTGGCCTACAGGAAGTGGAGATCGCAATTACTCACTGCGGTGTCTGCCACAGCGACCTTCACCTGATTGCGAACGACTGGGGAATCAGCCAGTATCCGTTCATTCCCGGCCACGAGATTGTGGGCACGGTCACGGCCGTAGGCTCCGAGGTGCAGTTGCTCGAGGTGGGCCAGCGCGTGGGCCTCGGCTGGCAATCGAACTCCTGCGGAGTGTGCGAATGGTGCACACGGGGGATGGAAAACCTTTGTCCTGCGTCGGAGGGAACCTGTGTCCACCGGCACGGCGGCTATGCGGACCGGGTGCGCGCCAATGCGCGCTTTGTGATTCCGATTCCCGACGCGCTCGAAAGCGAGCAGACGGCCCCGCTGCTTTGCGCGGGCATTACGGTGTATAACCCGCTGCGCACGCATGGCGTGAACCCGTCGTCGCGCGTGGGAATTGTGGGCATCGGAGGGCTGGGACATCTGGCCATCCAGTTTGCGCGGGTCTTCGGCGCAGAGGTGACGGCGTTCTCCACATCGGCTGCCAAGGAAGAAGAGGCGCGCGCGCTCGGAGCGCACAATTTTGTGAATACCCGCGAGTCGAAGGCCATGAAGGANNACGCTGTGCTTTGTGGGCGTTCCGCCGTCGCCGGTCAGCGTTCATGCTTTTCCGCTGATCAGCGGCCTGCGTTCGATCAGCGGCAATCCGACGGGAAGCCCTTACCGGCTGAAGGAAATGCTGGATGTAGCTGCTCGCCACGGAGTGAAGGCCACCACGGAATCCTTCCCCATGGCCCAGGCCAACGCGGCTATCGACAAGGTGAAGAAGAGCAAGGTGCGCTACCGGGCGGTTCTGGCGAATTAAGAGACTGGCAAAAAGAGCCTCCAGAAATATAAGCTCCGCATTGATTTTGAAGGGTTTATCTACGGGTGAATGCCCGCGCCCCTCGCTCCGCACCTGATTTCTGGCAGCTAAACGAAACTTTCTTGAAAAGGACCGCAACTTAACGGCGGGATTGTTGTCTGAGAGAACAGGAGCCGGTTGGGAAGAGATTCCCAGTAGCCGGCAGTGCTGAGCGGAGGTCACCTCCGGATTCCCGGTTCGCAACGAGCGAAGGGGCAGCACAAGGAGGATGTCATGCGGAGATTTCGCTTGGTTCTGTTAACTATGCTCCTGGTTCTGCCGCTCTCAGTAGCGGCAATAGCCCAGGATGAAGATGTTGATCAAGATGTAGGAGTCGGCCCGGCGCTTGTTGCCGCTCCCATGGTCTACGGTCCTCCGGTTTGTGAATGGGGCTATTACTCTTACTACCCCTATGCCTGCTCTCCCTACGGTTATTACGGGGCGGATTGGTTCATGGACGGGATGTTCATGGGCGTGGGTCCCTGGTGGGGCTGGGGCTGGCACGGTGGCTGGTATGGTCGCGCCGGCTGGGGCGGTTGGGGTCACGGCGGCTACGGCCATGGCGGTTATGGAGGTCGCGGTTATGCAGGCGGCGGTCGCGGCTATGCCGGCGGCGGTCGCGGCTATGCCGGCGGCGCACGCGGTTATGCCGGTGGCGCACGCGGCTACAGTGGTGGAGCACGCGGCGGATACAGCGGCGGCCATGCGAGCGGTGGTGCACGCGGATACAGCGGCGGCGGTGCACGCGGCGGCTCTAGCGGTGGTCATGGCGGCGGCTTTGGCGGCGGCGGACATGCGGGTGGTGGCGGCGGCCACGGCGGCGGCGGACATCGGTAACTCTTGCGGCTTTTCCCAAAAAGGCCCGTCTGCTTCGGCAGGCGGGCCTTTTTCGTTGATTTGCAGATCTAATTATGGGGATTGGCAGAAGGCCTCCCATGCCGCATCACGGAAATGCGGCACCCAGTTTTCAGATGCGGACTCAGTCGATAAGCATATGATTTATCTGTAATCGAAATCATAGAGGAGTTATCGATGAAATCGACGTATTTGCTAACTGCAGCTTCGAGTTTGCTGGTTTTGCTTGCCGCCGGTTGCGGCGCAACAAACTCAACCTCAACGGTGCCTGCGACTACGCCTGCCTGTGTGCCTTCCTCCACGCCGGAATTCGCTTATGTGCTGACCGGCTATGCGGTTTCGATGTACACCGTTAA
>PLOI01000162.1 GCA_003142015.1 Acidobacteriaceae bacterium
CTCAATCAGCGCCCGGCTTTGGGTCACACGAGCCAGGGCAGCTGGCGCAACGACCACTGGGCGGCGGGTGAGCGACACAGCTTCAATTTCTGCCAGCGTCAGCGGCTGTCCGTCCAGAATCAGGCAATCTTCGGTCAAGGAATCCATGAACCCGATGGTATGCGGGAGGAAAACTCCAGTACAGACCAATTGCACGGCAGGATTTGGCTTTGCCGCTCAATTCCGTTATGCTGGCTGTCTATGGCGATGGATTCCACGGCATTACTCGACAGCTACGGCCGAAAACTTCTAGACGAATTGCAAACCAACGCGCGCCTCAGTCTGGCCGAACTGGGGCGCCGCATCGGCCTCTCGCCCACCGCGGCCGCCGAGCGCCTCAAGCAGATGGAAGAGGCCGGTATTCTGCACGGCTACACCGTCGAAATCGACCACGAAGCACTGGGCCTGGAGGTGATGGCCTTCATTCGCATGAGTTGTGGCGGAAACCAGTACCACCGCCTGCTCGATTTNNATCGAGGCGCTGTTGCCCTATGGCAATCCGGTCACCAGCCTGGTGCTCTCCTCGCCCATCGAGCGCCGCCGCTATGCCGTCACCGGGAAACTGGCTACCGTCACGCGCAAGCCGTCTCCGCGCCGACGCTGAACGCGCCACGCCTCTGATGGCGCGCTCTTTGTGAACATTGATTTATCCTGCGAACTCACCGGAATTTGCACGGCTATTCAATTCAGCCCTGACGGTTCCTCGCTCCAGTCGCAGACAATCTCCCGTCGCTGCTCAGAGCTTTCTTTGGCCCACTCGAGCAATCGCGCCACGCGCCAGGCAGCCACGGCCGGCACGGGAACCGGCGCCNNGCGTCTACTGTGAGCGTGCCCCAGTTGGCGGCTGGCTCCTGGCCCCATGTCTCGCTTTCGATGCGAGTGATCTTGTTCAGCTCGACCTCCTGAATGTCAGGTGCCCATTTCCGGAAATTCCCTTTGGTGCCGCGCAGATGGAACATGGGTCGCGCTTGCGAGGATAGATTGTTCGCGCTGAGGACTATCGAAAGACCTGAATAGCGCAACCGCAAGGTGAAAGAATCATCCGAGCCTTCGCCGTCGCGCTCGCGCCCGACCTCGGCACCGACAGCCTCGGGTTTGCCGAACAGTGCCAGGGCCTGATCGGCTAGATGGGAACCCAAATCCAGCAGCAGTCCACCACCTAGGGAAGCCACATCTTTCCAGGGCACCCTTGTTGTTGTCGGCCGCCAGCGGTCCATGGTGGATTCGAAGTGCACAAGGCGACCAAGAGAACCCTCATGCAATAGTTTCTTAACTGTCGGGAACTCGCTGTCCCAACGGCGGTTATGAAAAGCCGCGAGCAGAACTCTTCGCGCCGTCGCCAACTCCATCAACTCGGCGATTTCGGCCGAAGTGATAGCCATTGGCTTGTCCACCACCACGTTCTTTCCGGCTTCGAGAAGCTGCCGGGCGATCTGGAAGTGCGCGCTATTCGGTGTGGCCACGACGAACAGCCCCAGCGACGCGTCTTCAAGCATCTCCTCCAGGGAGCGGTAGGTGACGATGTGGGGATAACGCGCGGCGGCCTGGTCCGTATGGCGCTCGAGCACGGCAGCCAGTTCGAGCCCTTCGACGGAGGAGATAAGCGGAGCGTGAAAAACCCGTCCGGCCATTCCGAAACCTACCAAACCGACTCGAATCATGCGGTCTCCTGAAGCACTGGCGCCTTGGCGGCCAGCCCTTGTTAGCTTTCAAGTTTATACCGGGTTTCAGCCAGGCCATAGAGGCGCCGCCAGACAAGGCGGTTCATGGTGATTACCATAGTCGCCATCAGGACGGTGGCCAACAGCAGAATGGAGAAGTTGCCCGCATCGCTGGCCGCGCTGATCTGCGCCCCCAGGCCCAGTGTCTGAAGCGTCTTGTCCCCTATGTGAAAGTACTCGGCGATAATGGAGGCGTTCCACGCGCCGCCGGAGGCTGTGATCATGCCAGTGATGAGGTAAGGGAAGATTCCCGGGAGGATGAGCCTGGTCCAACGCTGCCAGCGAGTGAATTTGTAAACGGCTGCAGCCTCCTTGAGGTCGGAAGGGATGGCGATAGCGCCGGCAATGACGTTAAAGAGGATGTACCACTGTGCTCCCAGCAACATGAGAGCGACGGAGCCGATGCCGAGACCCCCGCCCAAACGGATGAGGCCCAAAAGCAGGACAGGGAACAGGGCCGTTGCAGGAATCGAGGCCACAACCTGGATGATGGGTTGGAGAAACCTGGCCAGTTTCGGATTGAGACCAATTGCAACGCCAACGGGAACGGTCCAGAGCGCTGCGATGAGCAAGGTGGTGTTGACGCGGAGATAGGTGGCTCCTGCGCCCAGGAGCAAAAGATGAATATCAGCCCAGGTGACGCCGTGGACAATCTGGAATGCTCTGGAAAGCCCCCAGATGGCCGCCAAACTAGCAAAAACTCCAAGAAGAATGGGGAGAATGCGACCGCCTTTGGCGGTTGTATCGTCAATGGGCTGGACGATCCGGCATTCGCGGGTGCGCGCGAGGCGGTGGCAAACGCTCTCTTCCAGCGCGCTCCACGCGCGCGCGGGCCCACGGGTGAGGATGCTGGACCGTTGAAAAAGCGAGAGGATGGGCGAGGTCACGCGGGTGGCGGATTCGACCTCCTCAAATTTGAATTTGTCGCTCCACGCGACCAGCGGACGCCAAATCAACTGATCGGTCGCCACGATGATGAGGATCAGAACCGCCAGGCCCCACAGCAGAGCGTGTGTATTGACCGGGTCGGAGGAGGCTGCGGTTTGCAGATAGCTGCCCAGGCCGGGCAGGCGAAAACTGCGCGCGCCGAGCGGGAACATCTCGCAGGCGATGAGAAAAAACCATCCGCCCGCGACCGAGACAATCGAATTCCAGATCAGTCCGATGGCGGCAAAGGGCATCTCCAGTTGCCAGAATCGCTGCCACGCTGAAAATCGATAGATGCGCGAGGCTTCGATCATCTCTTGGGGAATGCTCTTCAGTGAGGAGTA
>PLOI01000165.1 GCA_003142015.1 Acidobacteriaceae bacterium
TGGTTCCGGGTTTGACTATGCAGTGGCGCTGTATGCAAACTGGGATTGGGGCCGGAATTTTCCCCATCTGAAAAAGATTGCGCGCGCTTTGAGCGAAAAGGAACATTATGCTCCCTCTCGAAGCTGAATAATTGACGGTCAAGGCTCTCGCATCCAAGCCAGGGATGGAGCTTGGCGCACGGTTTCTTTTGACGGTAAGATTCAAGTGCAATCGCAACTTCTTGCATTTTCGGAGGTTACTCCGAAGGAAGGGTCCAGGAAAACCACTATGCGCTCTTTGAAGGCGTCCTCCCTCTTGGTTTTGGCCGGCGCATTGCTCTGCTCCGCAGGGCTTCTGGCTCAGAGTTCCACGGCTGCCCCACGGATTACCACCAATGTGGACGAATCATCGCTGACCACGCTCAAGGGCAATGTGCCCAGTCTGGCGCGGGCGGAATTCGACCAGGGCGAGGCCGACGCCGCCACCCAACTGACCAACATGCGCCTGGTGCTCTCGCGCTCCGCCGCGCAGCAATCGGCGCTGGACAGCTATCTCGCCCAGTTGCAGGACAAGTCCTCGCCAAACTACCACAAGTGGCTCACTCCACAGCAGTTCGGCCAACTCTACGGGCCTGCGGATTCTGACATTGCCGCCCTCGTGGCTTGGCTCCAGTCCCACGGATTCACGGTGGAACCGATCTCTGTCGGGCGCACCAATATCGCCTTCAGCGGGTCGGTCAGCCAGGTGGAGGAGGCCTTTCATACCTCGATTCACTCGTATCAGACCGCCGATGCCCAGTTCTACTCCAATACCACCGACCCGCAAATTCCCTCCGCGCTGGCTGGCGTCGTCATGGGCATCGCCCATCTGAACACCATCCGGCCCAGGCCGAATTCCGTGCGCGGCAGCGTGGGCAGAGCGAACCAGCAGACCGGGCGCTCGGAGCCGAATTCCATTCCGGCCACCGGGCCATCGCCCATGCTCACAAGTGGTGGCGACAATCTCTGGATCGTCCCTGCGGATGCGGCAACCATCTACGACACGCCGAACGCTCTCAACGCCAATTTCAGTTCGGGGACAAGTTACACCGGCACTGGTGTGAACATCGGCATTGGCGGCGATGAAGTCATCAGCGCCAGCATCGTGGAGACATACCGCAGCACATTTCTCGGCAGTTCAACCGCTCCGATCATCAACTATTGCGCCAGCTCCAATTCGTGCTCCACCACCAATCTTCCATCCACGGGCAACACGGGGGATGCCGACGAAGCATATATCGACACGGAGCTTTCAGGGGGGCTGGCTCCTGGGGCGACGATTTACTTTTATTACAATGATAACCTCAACGTAGCCATTGAAGCGGCGCTCGACGCCAACGTGGTGAGCATCTTCAGCCTCAGCTTCGGCGAGTGCGAGGCCGACATGACCGGCGGTGGCAACGCGCAGCTCAGCAACTACTGGTCACAAGCGGCGGCAGAGGGCATCGCGGTGGCGGTCTCGTCTGGCGACAGTGGCTCGGCCAGTTGCGACGGCGATACCGCCAAGGTGAGCACAGTAGCCAGGTTGGGGTTATCGGTGAGCGGCTACGCCTCCACGCCTTATAACATCGCGGTCGGTGGAACGGATTTCTATGGGTTGGAAAATTCATTTTCTACCTACGTAAGCACCTCCACCGGCACTGCTGGCGCTCCGACATATTATCGGACCGCGAAGAGCTATATTCCGGAGTCGATATGGAATGACTCGACGTTGCAGGACAATCAGCCCCTCGCCGATAACGAGCCAGAGACTGGCAAATACGCCAGTATCGTGGCTGGTAGCGGAGGCGTCAGCAATGTCTACAGCTTGCCTTCGTGGCAGACGGGCGCTGGCATTCCAGCGACGGTCCCATCGGGCGTAAACGCGAACGCGCGCTCCTTGCCGGATGTATCGGTCATGTCAGGCAACGGCTACGACTTCGCAACATGGCTGATCTGCGACGGCGAGTATCCATGCACTTCCATATCGAGCGGTTTTGACTCGAGCGGCGGTTATGACGCCTATGGCGGCACTTCTACCGCTGCTCCGGCCTTCGCGGGAATTCTGGCTCTCGTGCAACAGAAGACCGGGAGCCGGCTGGGGCAGGCGGCCCAAACGCTGTATGCCCTCTACAACGGCAGCCATGCTGGTTCGGTCTTTCACGACGTGACAGTGGGCAATAACTCTGTACCTTGCACTAGCGGCACTCCGAATTGCGCCTTGGACTCGGAGAGTGACTACTTCGAGAGCGGCTACAACGCGCTCACTGGCTACGATCTGGCCTCCGGCATGGGGAGCGTGGACGCAACACAACTGATTAACTATTGGAGCACTGCCAACGGCACGGCCACGGCGACGGTTGCACTGACACTAACCCCTTCGTCCGGCTCCATCACGGCGGCGCAATCGCTTTCGGTCAAGGTAAGCGTTACCGGAACGTCAACAACTCCTACGGGCAATGTCACGCTTTCCGGAGGTGGCTATCTTTCCTCTGTTGTGGCATTGAGCGCAAGCGGCTCAGCCGGTGTCTATACCTTTACGATCCCAGCCGGAGACCTTGCGACCGGCACGGATACTCTCACCGCAATCTACAACGGCGACGCCTCCAATTCGACTTATGGGATCGCAACCGGGACGGCAACCGTAATAGTAACGACTAGTTCCTCTACCACGACATTTGTGGTGAACAGCCCGATCCCTGTAGTGTCCCCGACGACCATCGCTCCCGGCTCCACTTCCACTGCAACCATCACCGTGAGTTCCGCCAACGGCTATGCGGGAACCGTGACCCTGACCTGCGTGCTGACCTCTCCAACCAACCTCACTGACCCGCCCACCTGCTCGGGCGGCAGCTCGACCGTTACGCTGAACTCCACCACGACCAGCGGGACGGCGACCATCACGGTTTACACCACAGCGGCCAGCAGCGCCGCGCTCGTCTATCCCAAGCTGCCCGGCAAGGGCCACGGCTTATTCGGCGCGGGCAGCGGCGCGCTATTGGCCATTCTGCTCTTCTTTGGGATTCCCGCGCGGCGGCGCAGTTGGCGCTCGATGCTCGGCATTCTGATGCTGATGGCGGCTCTGGGCACTCTGAGCGCTTGCGGCAGCGGCACCGCTACCACCACCCAGAGCAACCCCGGAACCTCGGCCGGCACGTATAGCTTCACGGTAACGGGCACCGGCAACGACACCAACAAGACAACGGCAACAGTCACGTTCCAGGTGATCGTGAGTTAGCTTATTCAATTCGTTCAGCTTATCCGGCACAATGGCCCTTCCTTCGGGATGGGCCATTGAGTCTCTGGGACCGTTTGCATGAATCGGCTTTGTGTCAGCGCAGTGTCTGAGAATGCGCGGATGGCACGGCTTTGTGTCAGGGCACGACTTCAGTCGTGCCGACACACCGCCAAAATTGAAGATTGGGCTTCAGCCCCGGAGGGCAGGCTCATTCAAACTGACCAGCAACCCCGGCTTGCAGAGAATTCCCCTCCACCGGCGCACAATAAATGAATGAACAATGACCAGAGGACCGGGCCTTTACTATTCCCTATTCCCTAGTCCCTGTGAACGGCCGGGCGGATCGTTGACATTTTAGACCGGGCACAT
>PLOI01000047.1 GCA_003142015.1 Acidobacteriaceae bacterium
CGCCGCCCCTCAACCGAGTGCGCATAGACGCCGAAATCGCGCTTCAGCCGCGCCTCAATCTCATCGGCAATGGCCACCGCCTGGCGATCGTTGCTGGCTGAGGTAACCAGAAAAAAGTCGGACAACCCCGAGTCGATCGGATCCAGCTCGAGAATGCGTGTGTCCTGACCCTTCTTGTCTTCACAGACCGCCGCTGCGGCCTGCACGAGTATGCGCGTTTCCTGGTGCGCCTGCGTCTGTGTCATTCGGTAGATAAGCTCTCCCAACCAATCGTATCTCGTCGCACCTAAGGCGGCAACAAGGCGGCAATCCTGATCGGCAATGTTGACCGGCCAAGTCACCCATACCCTACCGATAGAGATTATGGGAGCGCACGTAATCGAAAACCGCATCCGGCAGCAGCTCGCACCCCGCTGCCTCGTTCCCGTCGGCAGACCCGGATCGCGCCCGAGCCATCTCTCGAATCGCCGAAGCACTGATCTCCACATTCAGCCCCGGCAGCAAGTAGAAGAGCGTACGCTGTCCGGCCACGTTCCCGGTCTGACCCAAAAGGGAACAGCAGCGAACCTCAATATCTGACTTCCCAATGTTCCCTTCCGCCCGGTTTAAGTCTTCTGAAGGCCCCATCGTCAACCCCGGCGGCAGCAACGCCTTCAAGTCGCTCAGTGATTGTCCAGGCCGGGAGGCAACGATCAGCGGCGCCACAAACGGTATCTCCACCGCGCGATGCCAAAGCCGTAAGCCCACAAACGAATCGGCGCCCATCAGGCAATAAAGCGTCACGTCGGGACGCAGCTCTTTCCGCACGTAAGTGAGCGTATCAAGCGTGTAATTGGGGCCGCCGGAGCTTCTCGGAGCGTCGGCGAGCGAGATCGCAAATCCCGGTTCGCCTGCGATAGCCAACTCGGTCATGGCCACACGGTCCTCAAAGCTGGCGGTTGATCCAACTGGCTTCAACGGCTGCGACCCCACCGGGGCAAACAATACGGCTTCCAGTCCAAGAGCCTCACGCGCTGTGCGCGCTACAGCCAGATGCCCCAAATGGGGCGGATCGAAACTGCCGCCAAAAAATGCGACTCGGCGGCTACTATTCGCTGGCTGGCTCATGGGTTCATCCTACCCTGCCTGGCGCCGTTATATCATCGCTTTGGATCGTATTTACCTCTATGCGCTATTTGATTGCTATCCTCGCTTTCGCCGGAGTAGTGGTTTCCTCCCTGGCGCTTCAGGTTCACCTCTCCACCGGCACCGAGCCATGTTCCATCAATGAACGGTGGGACTGCGGCATTGTGAACCACAGCTCTTTTGCGGTCATTGAGCACATTCCGGTGGCCGCCATCGGCATCGCTGGCTACCTGGTGCTGGCTCTGTTGGCCCTGGTGCGGCGCCGTGGCCTGCTCTTTTTTGCCGCGCTCCTTGGTTTTGGGTTCGCCCTCAATCTCAGTCATATTGAAAGGGACATCCTGCAGGTTTGGTGTCTTTATTGCGTCATCTCCCAGGGAATCATTGCGCTGCTCACTCTGCTCAGTCTCGGCTGGCTTGTCTCCGAGGAGATCGCCAAGATAAGAGGGAGAAAGCACTCTTGAGTTCTGGTTGGCGCCCCTCCGCATCCAGCCCGTTTCGCGCTGATAAAATTGAAATATATCAATGATCAAAGAATGGTACGCGCGCTGGATGTACGAGTGGGAAACGCGGCTGACCACGCGCGACGAAAACCGCGTGGTGCGTCCGCTGGAGTGGGGTTTCGAGTGGATCGCGCCCTTTCTAGAGAGTCATGGCCTTGGTGCAGCCCTGCCCGGCCCTGAAGTGGTAAACAACAGCGCCGCAGCCGAAGCCGCAATGGTCCGCATCAACAAGCTTCTTATCCGCCATAGCGATAAGTTCTTCAGTTATCAAAGGCCCACCGACTTCCGCCTTGAAGAACGGCATCCAGAGCTGTTCCCCACCAATGTCCGCCCGGAAACCCTCGCCCAGGAGGCCGCAATTCGCCAACAAGCCGCTGAGGGAAAGCTAGCTCCGGCCCAATTCCTTCGCTTTACGTCTCCCGAGAGCACGCCCTACCCCGAAAACGACCTCGTTAACGCCCGTTGGTATCCGGCCCCGGCGCACAAAGACCCTGCCCGTCCCAAGCAGGCAATCGTGGTGCTGCCGCAGTGGAACTCGGACGGATTCAGTCACAATTCCCTTTGCGCCATCTTCAATCGCATGGGCGTTTCGGCGCTGCGGCTCTCCATGCCTTATCACGACATTCGCCGCCCCGCCGAGCTTGAGCGCTCAGACTACTCCGTCAGCGCCAACATCGGCCGAACGCTCATGGCATGCCGCCAGGCTGTCATTGATATCCGCTGCTGCCTCGACTGGCTTGAGGGGCAGGGCTACGAGCACTTCGGCGTCCTCGGAACCAGCCTCGGCTCCTGCTATGCCTATTTGGCCAGCGCCCATGACGCGCGCCTACGCGTCAATGCTTTCAACCACGCTTCAACAGCCTTTGGAGATGTCACATGGGCTGGCCAGAGTACCCGCCACGTCAAGCAGGCGCTGGAAGAAGCTGGCCTCACGCAGGACCGCGTCCGCGACCTGTGGGCCGCCGTCAGCCCTTGCTACTACTACCCCAAGATCGTGAGCACCAAAGCCGGCGGACCGCTGAAAACAGTTCTCCTCGTCTACGCCAACTACGACCTCACCTTCCCCAGGGAGTATTCACTCCAGGTGGTTGACGCCTTCCGCCGTTACGGCCTCAACTTTGAGACGCGCGTCTTGCCCTGCGGCCACTACACCACTGGTGAAACTCCCTACAAGTTCATCGACGGCTGGTACCTGGGCTGGTTTGTCTATCGGGCGTTCAAAGCCCTGCGCAACGAGAAGGCAGCCGGGCTGACTCCGCCAATCGCATCGCAACGCGAGGTCGAAGAGGAAATAGTCTCCAGGTAGCACGCCTGGGCTAGCGTATCTCATTCAAATTCAGCCGCAACAGCTTTGCCGGATCAAGGTAGGCATCCTCCCAGCGCACCGCCCAGTGCAGATGCGGACCTGTCACGCGGCCCGTCGCGCCGCTCAACCCCAGCAGTGCGCCTTTGTTCACATGCTGGCCCTCGCGCACGTCGATCCGGCTCAAGTGCATCGAGAGCGTGAACAGCCCCAGTCCGTGGTCGATAACCACGCAGTTGCCCTCGTAGTAGAGCCCCCGTGCCAGCACCACCGTACCGCTGTTGCCCGCCCGCACCGGCGTGCCCATCCGTGCGCGAAAATCCATCCCTTTATGAATGCTGGCCAGCTTACCGTTAAACATGCGCCTCGTCCCGAAGCTGTCAGTCGGCGCAGCCGTAACGGGTGCGCGAAAGCTGCCATCCCACAGCGGCTCGTTCGCGCTTGCTGCAAATACCTTTGCCTTAAGCTGAACCTCTGCCTCGATCCGTTTCAACGCATCCGGGGCCGGCTCGACAAACTTCGGCTCGACCGTGAGCGAACCAGTATGGTAGTGCGCAGCGTGAATCTCAATCGTGCGGCTTAGGTCGCGGCCCCCGACTGCTCCCAAAGGCTTCACATCGATCCGAAGAGTAGAAGACCCAACGGGCCCCTCCACATCAACTCCGGCCAGTGCGAACCACCCCTGCCCGTTGCGCGCCGGGAAAAACTCGAGCCTGTGCCCCACCCACTCCCCATGGATCTCTGCAGTATTCGGAGCGGAGACATGAATCAGCTCCGGCGATCCGGCCTCCACCACCGCTGGCGTAAGTGTCACGGCGTCCTGCTGCGCGCTAACGTGTGCAACCGACAGTCCACCGGCAAGCAGTAAGAAATGAGCCAAAGCTGTCTGTCGAAGAGGCCGGAATAGAAAAGCTCGCATGGTCTCAAGCATAGCGGCGATTGGCGCTCTGAGAAGTCTGCACCCTTACTGGTCGGAATTAGGCCGCGGATGAGCGGCCTTCCATGTGGCAACCCGGTCCTGAACCGCAGCCAGTTCATCCGCCGTGATATGGACCCCCATCATCTGCCGGTGGGCTGCATACTGCTCTTGCTTGGGCCCTTTCACGGCTGCCGCAAGGTCCAGCCAGTAGTAGGCCTCAACGTAGCTCTGTTCCACGCCCTGGCCCACCGAGCAGAGTGTGCCCATCGTTGCCTCCGCGCCCACATCCCCCTGATCCGCTGCCTTGCCATACCATTCCGCTGCCTGAACCAAATCGCGCGCAAACCCCTTGCCCCCATCGCGATAAAGTGCCGCCAGATGGAGCTCTCCGGCGATGTCGCCCTTATCTGCCGCCTTTCGATACCACTCCGCGGCCATCTTGTAATCCTGCGTCACGCCCGTCCCCGAAGCGTAGCTCTCGCCAACGGTCACCTGCGCGGCAACATCACCCTTGGTCGCCTTAGCCAGCAGGGCAGGGTCAATTCCAGCCGGCTGTATGCTCCCAGTCTGCCCACCCGCCAGCCGCGCTGACAGAATCGTCATCGCAACCAGCACAATCCATCGGAATTTCATCCATTTCCCGGTCATTCAACTCAAACGATAGCAGATTCCAGTCTCGTGGAAGCGCCCTTCCTTGCCCCATGCGGCAGCCCCGTTTTAAGCGTGTCAGCCAAAGATTCCGCAAAAGAAAGCTGTCGGCCCAGCTTCACAAGCGAATGCTCGGAAATCGACACCGCTTATTAAGAGGTTCGCCCATCCTGAAATGCCGTAAAATTTCAGTATGACTGACCGCATGGCTCTCACCCTCGCCCAAGCCGACCCCGACGTAGCCGCCGCCCTTGATCACGAAACCCTCCGCCAGCACGAGGGGCTGGAAATGATTGCCAGTGAAAACTTCGTCTCTGAAGCCGTGCTCGAGGCTGCCGGTTCCGTCTTCACTAATAAATATGCGGAGGGCTACCCCGGCCGGCGCTATTACGGCGGCTGCGAGTACGCCGATATTGTCGAGAACCTGGCCCGCGACCGTGCCAAACAGATCTTTGGCGGCGACCACATCAACGTGCAGCCCCACTCCGGCTCACAGGCCAACGCCTCGGCCTATGCAGCAGTCCTCCAGGCGGGCGACACCATCCTCGGCCTCGACCTCGCACACGGTGGTCACCTCACTCACGGACACAGGCTCAGCTTCAGCGGCAAACTCTATCGGCCCACCTTCTACCAGGTCCGTCGCGACACCGAACTCATCGATTACGACGAGCTCGAAGCTATCGCCGAGCGTGAAAAGCCCAAGGCAATCATTGGCGGAGGCAGCGCCTATCCAAGGCTCTGGGACTTCGCCCGCATGCGCCAGATCGCCGACAAGGTTGGCGCCGTTTACATCTTTGACATGGCCCACATCGCTGGCCTGGTCGCGGGCGGAGTGCACCCTTCGCCCGTGCCGCACGCGCACATTACCACCACAACAACCCACAAGACGCTGCGCGGTCCGCGCGCCGGCCTCATTATTTGTGGACAGGATCTAGCAACCGCCGTCGACAAGGCGGTCTTTCCCGGCCAGCAGGGTGGCCCCCTCATGCACATCGTTGCGGCCAAAGCAGTGGCCTTCGCCGAGGCATTGCGGCCCGAGTTCCGCACTTACGCGGCGCAGATCGTTGCTAACGCTAAGGTGCTGGCCCAGGGCCTGCAAGAGGCCGGCTTCCGCATCGTCTCCGGTGGCACTGACAACCACCTCATGCTCGTCGATGTTTTCCAGAAAGGCATTCTCGGCTCCGATGCCGAACTGGCCCTCGGCAAGGCCGGCATCACAGTCAACAAGAACTCCATCCCCTACGACACCAATCCTCCGCTCAAGCCCTCGGGTATTCGCGTGGGTACTCCCGCACTTACCACTCGCGGCATGAAGGAACCGGAGATGCGTGTCATCGCCGCGTGGATTGCCAAGGCCCTCGAACTGCGTAACAACGATGCAGCCCTCGATCGCATTCGCGGAGAAGTAGCCGAACTTGCCAGCCAATTTCCGCTTTACGCCTGGCGGCGCGCGCCGGTCGCGGTTACAAGGTAGCCTCGCCTTAACTCATAACTAACTATCACTTAGGTGCTCATACAGCACTCGGGGAACCTCTGCGGAGAAACTAATTTCCATGTCACGGGTTCCATTTGGAGTAATGGGTGATGCACGCCAGTGGAAAAAGAATGACCCTTTCTACTGTGGGTATTAGGAGGTAACCATGAAATCCATCCAGTTGATTATGGCAGCTTCACTGGTTCTTGCCGTTCCGGTATTTGGCCAGCAACATGGTGGCGGAGGCGCATCCCATCCGTCAGAAGGCGGGTCGCATCAAGCTATTCCCTCGCGTGGGCCGTCGCCAATCAAATCGGCCCCGCATCCTGTCGAGCCCAATCGCAATTACAATGATAAGGCAGGCCATCCCAACGTCCCCCATGTGGATGGGAACACCTGGGTTGGTCACAACACCGGCCGCGATGATCCACGCTACCATTTCGATCAGCCCTTTGCGCACGGCCGCTTCACCGCGGGAATTGGCCGCGGCCCCAGCCGCTTCTGGTTCAACGGGTTTTACTGGGATGTCGCGGCGACCGACATTGCTTTCTGCGACGGCTGGCTGTGGGATTCAGACGAGATCGTAATCTACGATGATCCCGATCACATCGGCTGGTATCTCGCTTATAACGTGCGCCTCGGAACTTATGTGCATGTCGAGTATCTCGGAATGTAACTGACTCACATTCAGTCGAACCTGCAAACGGGATGGTCCAATGGGCTG
>PLOI01000097.1:0-1598 GCA_003142015.1 Acidobacteriaceae bacterium
AATGTGGACGATCTGCGGCCGTTCACCGGCCAAAATCTGCCCATGGCAGGCTCTCTGGATGCACAGGTTCAGGTCGACGGGCCCCTGCACGCGCTGGAAGGTTCTGGATGGGTCGAGTTGGACAAAGGCACCGTCTACGGCGAACCCGTAAACCGCATCCGGGCCCAAGGCACGATAGCCAATCAGATCATCAAACTGACCTCGGTGACCGTGAACGAAGACGCCGGCAAGATTACCGCCGCCGGCAGCTATGACCTCCAGTCCCATCGCTTCCAGTTGGACGCCAAGGGCGCGGGCATTGACGTTTCTCGTATCGAATGGCTGCGCCACAAGGAGCTGGCCGTGACCGGCAAGCTCGGATTTTCCGTACAGGGCTCCTGTACGCTCGACAACCCGTGCCTTGAAGCCCATGCCACCCTGACCGGCCTCACTCTAAGCGGCGAATCGCTGGGCAGCCTGCAACTGACGGCACGCGCAGCCAATCACGCCGTCACCTACGACATAACCACCCGGCTGGATGCCGCCGAACTCACCGCGCATGGCCAGACGGCGCTCAGCGGCGACTATGCCACCCAGGCCAAACTCGATTTTTCGCGGTTGAACATCGGCGCGCTCTTCAAAATGGCTCATATCAATGGGCTCAGTGGAGAGTCCTCGCTGGCGGGAACAGCCACCTTCGAGGGACCTTTGGCGCGGCCCGAGCAGTTGCGCGGCGAAGCGCGGCTAAACGAGATGGAGGTCACGCTCTCCGGCGTTCATCTGAAAAGCGAGGGCGGCGTTCATGCCACGCTCGCTAATACCGTCATCCATCTTGATCCCCTGCACATCATCGGCGAAGAGACCGATCTGCACGCTCAAGGCAGCCTGTCGATCAAGGGCAACCATCAACTCGATTTTGCCGCCAACGGGGCCATCAACCTGAAGCTGGCCGAGACGCTGGACCCCGACCTGACCGCCAACGGAAACACCACCTTCCAGTTGGAAGCGCACGGGCCAATGATGAACCCCAGCCTGAGGGGCCGCATCGACATCCAGAACGCTTCTCTCTCCCTCGAAGATCTGCCCAACGGGCTGAGCCAGTTGCATGGATCGCTGGAGTTCAGCCAGAACCGGCTGGAGATCAAGTCGCTGACGGCCATGACCGGAGGCGGCCAGCTCAGTCTTGCCGGCTACCTGGCCTATCAGCACGGCATCTACGCCGACCTGACGGCCACCGGAAGTGGAATTCGCATCCGTTATCCGCAAGGGGTCAGTTCCCTGGCCGACGCATCGCTCCGCCTGCAAGGGCCGCGAAACAATATGCTGCTCTCGGGCGATGTGCTCATCACCCGCTTCACGATAAACCCCGACCTGGACATCGCGGCGCTCGCTGCGCAGGCTAATACTGTCGAGACCATCGCACCCCCCGACGCCCCGTCCAACCGCGTGCGTCTCGACGTGCACATCACCTCGTCACCGCAGTTGAACTTCCAGAACGCCTATGCCAAGCTGGCCGGCAATGTCGATCTGCGCCTGCGCGGCACCATTGCTTCGCCATCGCTGCTGGGCCGCATCTCCATCACCGAGGGCAGCAGCATCATCGCTGGAACCCGCTACGA
>PLOI01000097.1:1634-3570 GCA_003142015.1 Acidobacteriaceae bacterium
GAAATCAGCAGCGCCTCTACACCTCGCAACAAGAGGCGGCCGGCACCAGCCCCGCCACCGACGCCCTGCTCGGCGGGGCACTCAACGCCACTGTCAGCTCTCGTGTTCAAAGGCTTTTCGGGGCTGGATCCGTGAAGGTGGACCCCAACTACCTCGGCGCCCTGGGAAACTCCACCTCGCGCATCATCGTGGAGGAGCAGTTAGGCACCAACGTAACCCTCACCTACGCCACCAACGTCAACACGACCGCGCAGCAGTTGATCCAGGCCGATGTCGCCGTCAACCGCCATATCACCTTGCAGTTGGCGCGCGACGAGTCCGGCGTCTTCTCCGTGGTTTTCAAAGCCACCCGACGCTTCAAATAACCGTTTATGATGGAGGTAAGACAGGAGAAATAGCTTGAGCACCTTTATTCGCAGCCGGCTGAGGGCTGTACCGGTTCTCGCGTGGATGGTGCTGATTGCGCTCGTTCTCCGTCTGGCGCTTATTCCGTTCAACAGCTTCCTCTTCGAGGACCTGATGGACGCCAACCACATCCATGCCTGGGAGCAGGGCAATGTGGCGCGGGCGTTGCTGGCAGGCCACGGCTTCGGCAGCCCGTTTGTTTCCACCCAGCCATCGGCGATCATGCCGCCGGTTTATCCGCTCATTGTGGCCGGATTTTTCCGTCTTTTCGGAATTCACACCGCCCTGTCGATCTTTGCCATTCACGCCTTCGACTGCCTGATTAACTCGCTCGCCTGCATTCCGATCTTCCTGATCGCCCGGCGCAGCTTTGGCGCGCGCGTTGCGTTGTGGGCGGCCTGGGTATGGGTCTTTTTCCCTTACGGCATTTACTTTTCCGCGGCATGGGCCTGGTCCACGCATCTGCTTCTTCTTTGCCTGTGCTGGATGCTTTACATGGCGCAGGATCTGGAACGCTCGCCGCGGCTTGCGTTATGGGCAGGCTTCGGAGCGCTCGCGGGCTTTGCGGCTCTCACCGAGCCGTCGATTCTCGTCGTGGTGCCCTTCCTGCTCTTGCTCGCTGCCTGGCGGCTGGCGAGCGCGGGCAAGCGCTGGCTGTTGCCGGGGGTGGTGGCTTCGCTCACTCTTGCCGCGGTGATTTCGCCCTGGCTGATCCTCGAAGACCTGGTCTTTCACCGCTTCATTCCCATGCGCGACGGCATGGGCTTGGAGATGTGGATGGGTAACAACGGCGACAACCTGCGCTGGACCAGCGACGATAAGCACCCGCTCCACGACGCCGCGGAGCTGGCCGATTACAATGCCGGCGAACTGGCCTACATGGACCACAAAGCGCACTTGGCCGATGCATACATTCAAGGCCATCCCCGCTGGTACGCATGGATGTGCGTCCGCCGCGCCATCTATCTGTGGACCGGCTACTGGAGCTTCGACCCACGCTATCTGGCCATGGAGCCGACAGATCCGGAAAACATTCCGCTCGCCGCCGGCTTGACGCTGCTCGCCATTCTCGGGCTATTCCTGGCGTGGCGGAAAAGGCCACTTGAAGCCCTGCGCTACGGTGGAGTCCTCTTTTTATTTCCCATCATGTACTACTTCGCCCACCCAGAGCCCTACCATATGCGTCCGCTTGATCCGTTGATCGTGATCCTCGGCTGCTATGCGATTTTCAGGTTGCGCGAGCGGGCTGTGGAACGCAAGCACAGTGCGACACCTTCCGAAGCGCCAATCGTTCTACAAGGAGTTTGACCGGGAGTGGTGAGTTTTCCGCGCCGGGAGCCGCAAGTCTCATATTTTGAAGAGGGATTTCCCGAGCGCAGTCGAGTGGTTGCTCCGAAGAATCGCCCTTTTCGCCCAATGAACCCACAACTTTCGGGCGAAATCTGAGTCAATATAAGACGAGCGGCAATCCCGCCGCCACCATTATGCGAACGTATGAGGAGGAGTGTGAACATGAAAAGGACGATGCGTA
>PLOI01000147.1 GCA_003142015.1 Acidobacteriaceae bacterium
GTGAAATAATAACCACCATGCGGACTCAACTGTCTTTTGCTCCCATCTCCGGAATCGAAACTGAACTCCTGGCCGTTTTGGCGGCCGACACACAAACCTCGAATACCTCCGACGCCAAACCCCAACCTGCGCTTCTCACCGCCGACGCTGCCGTTCTGGCTGCGGTAAAGGCCGTGCTGGCCAGCGGCGAATTCAAGGCCGGCGCCAACGAGACCATGCTGCTGCACGCCCCTGCGGGCCTCGCCGCAAAGCGCCTCCTGCTCGTCGGCCTGGGCAAGCAGGCCAAAGCCACGGCTCACGCCGTGCGCTCCGCAGCCGGAACCGCCGTCCGCTTCATCAAACCACGCGGCATCCGGGAGATAGTTCTTGTTCTCCCTGAAAGCGACCCCAAAATGTTGCCCCACACGGCGAGTGTGCGCGCCGCCGTCGAGGGCGCGTTTGTGGGCGACTTCGACCCCGACACCTATCGCAGCGACCGCAAAGATCAGAGCGTGGAGTCGTTCACGCTCGCCGTGCCGGCCGGCGCCGATTTAACCGCGCTCGAAGCTGCCTTTACCGAAGCCATCATCATCGGCGAAAGCCAGAACTTCACCCGCTCGCTGGTCAACGAGCCGGGCAACAAGCTGACGCCCACCATCCTTGGGGCACGCGCCGCGCTGATGGCCGCTGAAGTTGGACTGGGTTGCGAGGTCCACTCCACAGAGAAACTGCGCGAGCTGAAGATGGGCGCATTCTGGAGCGTCTCGCAGGGCTCTGCCGAGCCACCAGCGCTGATCGTCTTGCGCTATGAACCCGAAGGGGTGAAAGACGGATCGGTCCTCGGTCTGGTCGGCAAAGGCATCACCTTCGACTCAGGCGGCATCTCCATCAAGCCCAGCGACAAAATGGAAGAAATGAAGACCGATATGGCTGGTGGCGCGGCCATGCTCGGCGCCATGCGCGCCATCGCTTTACTCAAGCCAAAGGTGCGCGTAATCGCGGTGGTCTGCGCGGCGGAAAACATGCCTTCCGGAACTGCGCAAAAACCCGGCGACGTGCAGACAGCCATGCCCTTCTCTGCCGACAAGCCCGGCAAAACCATTGAGATTATAAACACCGATGCCGAAGGCCGGCTTGTCTTGGCCGACGGTCTCACCTACGCCCGCCAACTCGGAGCAACCCACCTGATCGACGCCGCCACGCTCACCGGCGCTTGCGTCGTCGCCCTCGGCCACGTCACCGCCGGAGCCTTCTCCAACGACGATGAAACTTGGGCTAAGTTTGACGCGGCGCTCTCGACCTCAGGTGAAAAGTTCTGGCGGCTGCCCCTCGGCGAGGAGTACGCCGAGATGATCAAGAGCGACATCGGCGACATCAAGAACACCGGCGGACGCTGGGGCGGCGCAATTACGGCCGCGGAGTTTCTCAAAGTCTTTGTCGAAGACACTCCCTGGATTCACCTCGACATCGCCGGCCTGGCCTGGGTGGAAGACCCCAAGCCTTGGATCGCCAAAGGCCCCAGCGGCNNCGGCATTCTTGGAGTCATGGACTCGCTGTTATAATCCGTGGGCGAATTGACACCCTGTTTTTTTGCTCCAGGTTTCAAGCGAGGCTTACCGATGGCAGTACATAGCGAATATGCTGATTCCGTCTACGCGTTAACCAACCCCATCTGCCTGCTGGTGGATAAGCCGCGCGAAGAGTTTACCCGCGAGGATCTGCTCAGTGTCATCGAGCGGAAACAGATCGAGCGCATCACTCTTCACTACACGGCTCTGGATGGCAAATACAAGGAGCTGAAGGTTCCTGTCTCCAGTCGCTTGCAGGCGGAGCGCCTGCTGGCTGATGGCGAGCGCGTCGACGGGTCGTCACTCTTCAAAGGCATGGTTGAATCCACGCTCTCTGACCTTTATGTGGCGCCGGTTTACAAAAGCGCGTTTCTGAACCCGTTTGGCGAGCCTAGCCTGGAAGTTACTTGCCGCTATTTAACGCGCGAAAGCACCTTGGTTCCCTTCGCTCCGGACAGCATTCTGCAGAATGCCGCCAGCCTGTTCCGCCGCAACTCCGGCTGCGATCTTTGGGCGCTGGGCGAATTGGAATTTTTCCTGCTCAGCGATCCGGCTTCCAATTTGTATCCGCTGCCCCGCCAGCGCGGCTATCACGCTTCCGGGCCGTTCGTGAAAAGTGGAGCGGTGCTCGACGAGATGGTGCGCTACCTGATGCAGATTACCGGCGCTATCAAGTATGCGCATAGCGAAGTCGGCGGTATCGACGAGGTGCGCAGCGATCTGGACGAGATCAAAGGCAAGTGCGGCGAGCAGTTGGAAATCGAATTTCTTCCCACGCCGATTGAAGACGCCGGCGACTATCTGGTGCTGGCGCGGTGGCTCATCCGCAACGTGGCCTATCGCCACGGCTGCCTGGCGACATTCGCGCCCAAGATTGAAGAAGGCGTGGCCGGCAATGGTTTCCACGTGCACATGGAAGTGCGCCGCGAAGGGCATAATGCGATGTTGCATATGGGCGTCCTCTCCGAGGAGGCCCGCCGCGTCTTGGGCGGCCTTTGCACATACGCCGATTCTCTGACCGCTTTCGGCAACACTGTCTCCTCGGCTTACCTCCGTCTGGTGCCCAACCAGGAGGCGCCCACCCGCATCTGCTGGAGTGACATGAACCGCAGCGCCATGATCAGGGTGCCCCTGGGCTGGGCTCAAACAGAGGATCTTGCCGCCAACCTGAATCCGCAACAAACACGCGGCTTCCACGCTCCGGATTCGCGTCAGACGGTGGAGCTGCGCAGTCCGGACGGCAGCGCCATGACCCACCTTTTGCTGGCCGGAATCGCCATGGCCGCCGAATGGGGCATCACCCACAAAGAGTCGCTGGCCATTGCGGAGCGCCTTTACATCCACGGCAGCAAGTTCAAGGATGAAAAACTACAGCAGTCGTTGCCGGTTCTGCCGCGGAGCTGCGTCGAGTCGGCGCGCTTTCTCGAAACCAAGCGGGAACTGTACGAACGGGAAGGAATCTTCCCGCCTAGTGTCATCAGCTACATGGCCGAGTTGCTGCGCGCGGAGGGGGATGAAAATATGAACCGCTACCTCTCGGACCTGCCGGCCGATGACCGTCTCCACGAAACCAGGAAGATCATGCACAAGGATCTGCACCGGCACTGAGTCTCTGACCACGTGGTGTTGTATCAATGCTGGGTGCCCCATCCTAGCGGCGTTTTTGCTTTTGCCACAAGGGTGGGAAAGCACGAACCTTCTGCGAGCGACAAGCGAGCGGCTGGCCGCACCGCAGGTGCTTACATCGCCTC
>PLOI01000090.1:0-8772 GCA_003142015.1 Acidobacteriaceae bacterium
ACGCCGCTGGGCTTCTTCCAGATTGCGGGCGGAATTGCGGGCGACTTCCCCATCTGTGTGGTCCCCATGCTGCACCAGGACTTGCAGCGCGAGCACGTTCCGCTGTGGGCTTATTTCTGCCAGATCAGCGACTCNNNNGACTTGCACGATGATCGAGATGTCTGCATAAAGCAACCCGTTGCTTCTACCGGGTATACTAATGCGGTGCCGGGAGAGCAAAAGTGAAATTCTGGCGCCGAGGAGCTATCAAGTGAAATTGAAACTCTACTATGTTGTCGCCATTTGTCTTGCAGCATCCATCGTCACTCCGGCGTTTGCGCAAAGCGGCGGAGCGGATACCTACAAAGCAAAGTGTGCCATGTGCCACGGCGCGGACGGCCTTGGCGCCACACCGGCCGGTAAGGCCATGAAGGCTGCGTCCTTCAAGGACCCGGCGGTCGTCAAGACCCCGGACGCTGCGCGGATCGCCATCGTCAAGAGCGGCAAGAACAAGATGCCGGCTTATGCCGGCAAGCTCACTGACGTTCAGATCACGGCAGTGGTGGCGTACATCCGCACACTGGAGAAGTAGGAAGGAAGCGGAGACGAGAACCGGACAAGACCGGACAAGGCGCAGGGTAAGTGCATTGGGCCGGTCAGGGAGAATGGGATGTACCATTCCTGTTTCCAGGAGGCATTCCTAACCGTCCAGGAGGCGGGCGCGCCATAGGCGTGCCCGCCTCAATTTTTGCCGCCTCCCGGTTTTGGGTCACCCCGTCCAATTCTCCCTTCAGGAAGCGGATTTCCTCATCCTCATCTTCAGATAATGTGATGCACGTCACAGACCAAAATCCCCGAAGATCTCTACGGTCCTCTCACGACGTGTTAGCGGAGTGTTTCGCCCATGGAACGCTCTCGGTTGGTTTGTACATTGGTGTTAAGGGCGGGAGGCCGCGGCTTTTGACCAGAAGTGATAACGTGTTCAGAGTCTTCGGACTGGCAGTTGCGGCAGGGGGTGCGGACCATGTGCGCTGACCAGGCTCCCCAACCCGATACGTCGCGCCGCCGAGCGATTGAACTCTTCCTTGGCGGCGGTATCCTTGCCTCTCTGGCTTCTTTCATCTATCCCGTTCTGCGCTTTCTTGTCCCTCCGGCGGTGGTTGATCTTGGCGGGGACGAGGTCGTCGCCTCCAAGCTCGGTGAGATGAAGCCGAACTCCGGCAAGATTTTCCGTTTCGGCAGTCGGCCAGGCCTGTTGATCCTGAACAGCGACGGCACCTATCGCGCTCTGTCCGCTACTTGTACCCACCTGGGCTGTACGGTGCAATATCGCCCCGATCTGCGCGAGATCTGGTGTGCCTGCCACAACGGCACCTACGATCTGAATGGCCGCAACGTCTCAGGTCCTCCGCCAAGACCGCTTACTGTCTTCGATGTCCACCAGCGCGGCGACGAGATTGTCGTCAGCCGGAAACGGGAGGCCTGACCGTGTTCGCCCCTCTCATTCGCTGGCTTGATGAACGGATTCATCTGGACGATCTGATCGCCCCGTTCAAACATAAGACTGTGCCAAGGCATCGGCTTTCCTACTGGTATTTTTTCGGCGGCATCACACTTTTCCTCTTCATCATCCAGGTGCTGACCGGCATCCTGCTGTTGCTGTATTACCGTCCGGGCGCCAACGAGGCCTTCGAAAGCGTCCAGTACATCATGACGCGGGTGCAGTTTGGCTGGCTGATCCGTTCCATCCACGCATGGTCGGCCAACCTCATGATTTTTACGGCCTTTGTGCACATGTTCAGCGTGCTGTTTCTGAAGGCCTATCGCAAACCCAGGGAGCTGACCTGGGTTACCGGCGTGATTCTGCTCGTTCTTGTCATGGGATTCGGCTTCAGCGGCTATCTGCTGCCCTGGAACACGCTGGCTTTCTTCGCCACTAAGGTGGGTACGGAGATCGCCGGTCAGGTTCCCATCATCGGCAAGCCGATGATGATCTTCCTGCGCGGCGGGGAAGAGGTCACCGGAGCCACGCTCACCAGATTTTTTGGATTCCATGTCGCCGTTCTGCCGGGATTGGTGGTCGTGCTGATCGCGATCCACCTGTTTCTTGTGCAGCGGCAGGGCATGAGCGTTCCTCCCAAAGTGGAAGCTGAATGGGCCGCCAATCCCGCTGCACGGCGGGAGATGAAGTTCTTTCCCAACTTCATGCTGCGCGAAATGATGGCTTGGTACGTGGCCATGGGCGTGCTGGGCGCGCTGGCCGCCATCTTTCCTTGGAACCTCGGGGTCAAGGCGGATCCGTTTGTCTCTGCACCGGCGGGAATCAAGCCCGAGTGGTACTTCCTGTTCATGTTCCAGACCCTCAAGATGATCCCGTCCAAGGTCTGGATCGTCGACGGCGAGGTGCTGGGCGTGCTGGGTTGCAGCCTGGCCGGCTTGTTGTGGCTGCTGCTGCCGTTCTTTGAAAGTGATAAGGCCTCCCGCGCCAAAGTGTGGATCACCGGGCTTTCAATCTTTGCTCTTGTTTACGTGATAGGTATGAGTGTCTATGGCTACGTTGCGAATTAAGTTCCGGCCGTTGCCCGCAGCCAGCTTTGCCGGGCTGGCCGGGTTCATCCTGCTCGCGTCGTGCCTGGGGTATGGACAAGCGGTGAACTCCTGCCTCGATTGTCACTCCGCCCAGCCAGGCCGCCTTGAAGTGACCCCGGAGAAGTTCAGCCAGGATATTCACGCGCAAAAAGGCTTGACCTGCGTCAGTTGCCACGGAGGCGACGCAACCAGCTACGATCCAGATCAGGCCATGAGCCGCAAGGCGGGGTGGAAAGGCAAGGTCGACCGCCGGCAGATCCCGCAGTTGTGCGGCAGTTGCCACTCGAATCCGGCCTACATTCGCCAGTTCGATCCCAGCCTGCGCACCGACCAGTTAGACCAGTACCACACCAGCGTGCATGGCAAGCGCCTTGCGGCTGGAGACGCCAAAGTTGCCGTCTGCATCGACTGCCACAGCGTCCACGATATCCGTCCGCCCAGCGATCCCCGCTCCACCGTGAACCCTGTCAACGTGGCCAAGACCTGCTCGCGCTGCCACTCTGACGCGGCCTACATGAAGCAGTATGGGATTCCCACCGACCAGTTTGCCAAGTACAACATCAGCGTCCACCACGACGCGATGGTGGTGCGCGGCGATCTGAGCGCACCCACCTGCACCACCTGTCACGGAAACCATGGCGCGGCGCCGCCCGGAGTCGATAAGGTTCAGAACGTCTGTGCAAACTGTCATGCCTTCCAGGCCCAAATGTATGAGAAAAGCACGCATTACAAGGCCTTTCAAGCGGCTTCGCTTCCAGGATGCGTCGTCTGCCACAGCAATCACGGCATTCACCTTCCATCCGACGCAATGCTGGGCACTGGGCCGGGTGGCGTCTGCATGAAGTGTCATGCCCCGGGCGACAGGTGCGATCGGGCAAGAGTAGCAATCCTGAGTAACTTGACTCAACTGGACGGGGCCATCAAAGACGCGGACCAGGCTCTGCATCTCGCCGAGTCTTCCGGCATGGAGGTCAGCGAGGCTCGCCTGGCGCAGGATCAGGCGCGCGATTCGCTCACCAAAGCGCGCGTCACCATCCATACCTTCCAGCCGACCCTGGTGGATCAGGATGTTCAAGCCGGTATGAAAATCGCCGCCGCCAACCTGAAAGCCGGCAAGGACGCCATGGTAGAGCGCAACCATCGCCGAATCGGGCTCGGCATATGTTTCATCGCCATCGCCATGATGCTGATTGGGCTTTGGCTGTACATCCGGAAGCTGGAGAGTTAGAGGCAGGCTTTAGACTTCGCTCAGTATGACACGCATTGAATGCGTGTTCTACAGCACGCGCGCCAGCCAGTGTCCCGTGTGCGAGAGCAGGTTCGCCGCAATCTCCTCCGGCGTCCCTTCGGCCACAATGCGGCCGCCAGCTTCCCCGCCCTCGGGGCCCAGGTCGATCACCCAGTCGGCACACTTGATTACGTCCAGATTGTGCTCGATGACAATCAGCGAACCGCCCCCGTCGATCAGCTTGCGGAAGGCCGTCAGCAGCTTCGAGACATCGTCAAAGTGCAGGCCCGTCGTGGGCTCGTCGAGGATGTAGAGCACACGGCTGGCCTCGGAGGGCTTGGCGTTGGCGTTGGCCGCGCGTACCTGAGCCAGATGAGCCGCCAGCTTTACGCGCTGCGCCTCGCCGCCGGAAAGCGTCGTCGCAGACTGGCCCAGTCTGAGGTAACCGAGGCCGATCTCGTCCAACACGGCGAGCTTTTCCAGCAGCCGCGTTTGGCCGGCGAAGAAGCGCAGCGCCTCCTTCACGGTCATTTGCAGCACATCGTGGATATTCTTGCCCTTGTACCCCACGTTGAGAATTTTGGTTTGATAGCGTGTCCCGTTGCAGTCTTCGCAGGGCAGCTCGACATCAGCCAGGAACTGCATTTCGACTGTGACCGTGCCGTCGCCCTCGCAGGTGTTGCAGCGCCCTCCGGGCACATTGAAGGAAAAATGTCCCGGCGTAAGCGAAAGTCGCTTGGCCTCGGGTTGCGCGGCAAAGAGCTCGCGGACCAGATCGAAGCCTTTGATATACGTGATGGGATTGGAGCGCGGCGTGCGGCCAATCGGCGTCTGGTCCACCAGCATCACGTCATTGATCCGCTCAACGCCGGTCAGCGATTTGTAAACGCTCGAGGGGTCCGCGCCATCGGATTGCCCCAGCGCTCGCGTCACCGCGCGATAAAGCACCTGATGCACGAGCGAGGATTTCCCCGAGCCGGAGACGCCGGTGATGGCCACCAGCAGCCCCAGAGGAATCTCCACATCAAGGCCGTGAAGGTTGTTGGCCGTGGCTCCGCGCAGCACCAGGCGCTCACGGCCCGGCGGCCGGCGGCGCGTGGGTACGGGAATCGAGACTTGTCCGGAGAGATAGCGGCCTGTCAGGGAGTTGGGATTGGCCTCAATCTCCGCCAGAACCCCCTCGGCCAGCAGCTTGCCGCCTAACTCGCCGGCGCCGGGGCCAAGATCCAGCAGATGGTCGGCGGCGCGCAGCACGTCGGCATCGTGCTCGACGACGATGATGGTGTTGCCCAGGTCGCGCAGCTCATGAAGAATATGAATGAGACGGGCCGTGTCGCGCGTGTGCAGCCCGATGGAAGGCTCGTCCAACACATAGAGCGCGCCCACCAGCCGCGAGCCCAGCGAGGTGGCGAGCTGAATGCGCTGCGCCTCGCCGCCGGAGAGCGTCGACGAAAGGCGGTCGAGCGTGATGTATTCGAGGCCGACCGCATCCAGAAAACTTAGCCGCTGGCGAACCTCTTCAAGAATCGATCCGGCAATCTCCTCCTGCATCGGCGAAAGCCTGAGCGCATCGAAGAATTCCTTGGCCTGCGCAATGGTGAGCGCCGTGACCTGGCAGATATTCTGGCCGTTGATGCGCACGCTGCGTGCCTCGGCCCTCAGCCGCTGTCCCCGGCAATCGGGGCACTCGGCGTAGCCGCGATATTTGCTGAGCATCACGCGCACGTGCAGCTTGTACTTCTTGCGCTCCATCTGTGCGAAGAATCCGTAGACGCCTACAAAAGCTCCCTTACCACGCAGAACGGTCTCGCGCGCGGCTTCCGGCAGTTCGCGCCAGGGCACGTCCAGCGGAACGCTTAGCTCGGCCGCCTGTTTGCGAAACTCCGTAAACCATGGCCGGTATTTAGGCCGGTTCCAGGGGTCGATGGCGCCGTTGTTCAGGCTGAGCCCTTTGTCCGGGATGATCAGGTTCAGGTCGAAGTCCATGGTGTTGCCAAAGCCCTGGCAGCGCGGGCAAGCGCCGAAGGGATTGTTGAAGCTGAACAGCCGAGGCTCCGGCTCGCTGCCTGCGCGATGGCAGCTCTTGCACTCATACGCCCCTGAGAAGCGGTGGCGCGGACGGGCGGCGGCTTCATCCTGGGGAAGCTCCTCAAACGTCACCTCGCCGGCCTCGCGGTATGCAGTCTCCGCGGCATCCACAATGCGCGCGCGGTTTTCGGCGCTCACAACAATTCGGTCCAGGAGAACGAACACTGGAAGTGTGAAGTCGAGGTCGAGGAGCGATTCTGGCGTGGAAAACTCGAAGATGCGGCCCCGTTGATAGAGGCGGTTGAAGCCTGAGGCGCGCAATTCGACGAGACGGGCTTTCAGAGCCTCGGTCAGTGGGGAGTCGGCCGGCGTGCTCGCCGGCCCCTTGGCGGCGGATTTGGCCGCTGATTTCAGCGCGCGGCGCGCGGGCCTGGCTTCCGCAGCCGGTTCAGGCTCGGCGTGCCGCACCGGAAAAAGCACATTCAGCCGTGTTCCCTCGCCGAGCCGCAATATTGTCTCTGCCACTTCGTCCATCGAGTCGCGCTTGACCAAGCCGTCGCAATAGACGCAGTGCACCGTGCCGCAGCGCGCGTACAGCAGCCGCATGTAGTCGTAGATTTCCGTGGCCGTGGCCACGGTCGAGCGCGGATTGCGCGTCGAGTTCTTCTGCTTGATGGCTATGGCCGGAGCCAGGCCGTCGATCTCATCCACGTCCGGCTTCTCGATGCGCTCCAGAAACTGGCGGGCATAGGAGGAGAGAGACTCGACGTAGCGCCGCTGCCCCTCGGCGTAAATGGTGTCGAAGGCCAGCGATGACTTGCCCGACCCGGAGACGCCGCTGATCACCGTCAGCTTGCCGTGGGGGATCTCGCATGAGATGTTCTTCAGGTTGTGGGTCCGCGCGCCGCGGATCGTGATGGCGTCATTCAAAGGGAAGCACCGGGCTTGGAAGTCGCGCAACTGCGTTCCTGTCCCCTCAGCGAGGCTCAGGACACAAGCAGCCATTCTTCATTATAGGACGATGGACAGTGTAGCGGAATCGCACGACTTAATCCTCGTGCCAGAGTAGCGCTGCGATCCACGCATTTGAGGCCTTCGATTCCAGCGCCTTCTACTCCGGTGGCCCAACGGTGAGGACAAAGTACGATGCCGGCTCGGTTTTGCTGGCGTTGGTTACATAGTGGTCGTCTCCGGCAACGCAAAGGCCCATGTCGCCGGCCTTCAGCGTGCGCGTAACGCCCGCGGTCATCAGCGTAACCGCGCCTTCGCGGACCAGCCACATCTCAGAGTGCTTGTGATGCTCGATGGGCTCGGCCGGCGCGCCGGGGACGAGAAAAGTGACATGCGCCTCGAGCCGGATATTGTCCGGCAGCATACCGATGAGGAAGCGATGCGAGGTGCGTGCCGGCCGTTGCGTGCCGTAGGCTTCGCCCCAGACGTACTGGCCCGAGGTCAGCTTAGGCAGTGCAGCCGGAGAGGAAGCCATTGGAGAGCCAACGGCCTGAGCGTCGGCGACGGTCGCGAGAGCCGGAGTAGCCAAGAGCATCGGCAGCAGAGTAGAAAATTGGCGGCGATCCATGAGAGCCTCCTGTTCGTACGCAATCCTACCCAGAGCAAGGGGCAGTCTGCAAACGAGCCGCACAGAACCTCAAAGGGCACAAACGGCCATTTTCGATTTTCGGGCGGCGGACAACTTGTGAGTGCGTGCTGTAGCCGCCGAAACGCTGCAAGTCACACCACAGGCGTCATGCGTGAAATGCCAGCACGTTCGGCCCGGCTGCAATCGCGGGCAGCTTTCGTTCAGGTGATCGGGGAAAAATAACCCGCAGCGCTCATGAATCCAGCCTCTTTCTCATTGGCCTGTATTTCACCTCTGCAAAAACCGGCCAATTTTTCCGAAAGAGGCTTCAGCAAAACCAGAAAGGCTTATGCCGCCAATGCCTGGCGGTAAGCAAAAGCCGGCTCTCGAATCTCTTCCTCTTCGCGGTCAAGCACACCGGCAAGGGCCATGAGGACTGTGGACGCACATGCAGGACACTGCCTTGCGCAGTTGCCAACGCAGCTGCAGTCTTGGCAAAGATATGCTGAGGAAAGGGGAATGTGTTGCATCGAAGCGTGACTCATAGATCGACCTCCGATCATCATGTTTTCGGCATTCGGTTCGTAGCATCGTTCCACCGTATGCTTTTCCCTGTTTAGATTGATGCGCTTCGCTCCCATCGAGTTGTTTTATTTTGCGCGGATGACCTGCATGGCTCTGCTCGCGGCGGTGGGATTGCCCAGGAAAATATGGCGATCCATATGGATGCGCGGGCTTGAGAGTATTCATTTCGGTCTGTAGCATTTCGAAAAACGCTTTAAATGTAGCCCTTTTGTCAGCGCCCATTTTGATTCCCTGTTTTAGGAAATCTCTGCATAAGTCGGCGTTTTGAAAGGGCTCGGCTTTAGCCACCGAGGAAATGCTGACGCGAAATAGAGACCTGTTCGGAGGTCCACTAAGTTCCCACGCGGATCTTCAGGCCGCTCGCGTGGCGAACTGCAACAGATTTGCCTCCCTGACTTCCTCTTTCCGGTCAAACACGCTCGCCAGCCCCATCAGAACTTCCGAAGCGCACGATGGGCAACGCATCGCGTTATTGCCAATAGAGTCGCAGTCCTGGCATAGGTACGCTCTGGCGAGCGGGATGAATTGCCGGGTTTCTGAGAACATAGTCTCTCTCTCAATCTCTAGCAGTTACCGGTTCGTTCCTTGCCTATTTGTGGGGCAGGAAGTCCCGCGGCGCCAATTACTTCGAAAAGAGGCTACTATTGTTTTTGTCGTATTGCTGCACGGCCTTGGTAGATTTCTCTGCGGCCTTTTCGGCCACGCGGTCTATCTTCTTTTCCTTTGAGGCATCCAAGACGGTCTCGTCTTCCAGCTTCGTTGTTTCCGGATTTTCAAATTGCTC
>PLOI01000090.1:8790-10502 GCA_003142015.1 Acidobacteriaceae bacterium
TCGCATCGACCGCCATCTTCGGCCAGAGTTCCTCTCAGAATCCTGAAGAGCAGGCGCCTGCCCCAGAACCCGCTGCCGTCGCGCCCCACCCTCTCTCCGCTGAAGTGGCGGATGCCGAGGCGGCCATCATCAAATCCGACTGGAAGGCGGCGGAAGCTAAACTCGGCCCGTGGCTGGCTGTGCATCCCACCGACGCACGTGCGCTCTTTGACGCTGGCTACGTGGCTGATGCGCAAAATCTCCTCGACGATGCGGCCGCACTCTACCGGCGCGCCGTCGAGGCGAATCCGCAGTCGTTCGAGGCGCACGCGGAGCTGGGGCTGTTGCTGGCGCGTCAAAACAAATTCTCTGACGCGCGGCCGGAGTTGGCCGCGGCCACTCAGCTCGATCCCGGAGATGCCGGAGCCGCCGCCAAGGCGCGAGCGTGGCGTGCAATGGCGGAGATTGACCGCGCAGTCGATCCAGCACAGGCCTCTGAGGATTTATTGCAGGCGCTGAAGCTCTCGCCCGAGACTACTGCCGACACGCTGCTGGCCGCCAGCCTGGCCGATCAGACCGGCCAATACGACGCCGCAGAGAGCGCCTATCGACGCATCCTCGCCGCTGACCCCAAATCCGCGCCAGCCAACGCTGGACTGGCTCACCTTTTAATTGCGCACAAACAGTATCCCGAAGCGGAAACCTTCCTCCGCGCTGCCCTTGCACTGTCGCCCGATGACCCGGCGTTGACCGCGCAACTGGCCACGGTGCTCGCCGCTCAGGACAAGGCCGAGGCGCTGCCGCTGCTTCAGAAGCTGCACGACGCCCACCCCAAAGATGCCGCCATTACGCGCATGTTGGCCGAGGTGTTAGCCGAAGCCGGTGACGCCGCCGGCTCGGACCACTTGTATGTCGCGCTGCTGGCGGCCAGCCCCGAAGACCCCGTACTGCTGGTGGCTCATGGGCAGAACCTGATTCGCCAGCTCAAGTACGCCGAGGCCTTCGCGGCCTTCGATAAGGCCACGCGGCTNNCTTCCGGAACTTCCGTCCACTTACTTCCTCTGGGCGACGGCTTATGATGCCCTGCATCAAAAGGCCAACGCAGCAACCTACTACCATCACTTCCTCACTGCATCCGCCGGAAAGTTCCCGGACCAGGAATGGCAAGCACGCCAGCGCCTGCTCGTGCTGGAAGGCAAAAAATGAGAAGTGCGGACAATAGAGGACGGGGCACGCAGGCTTACTAAACAGGCTATTCCCTATTCCCTATTCCCTGTAAGCTGTAAGCTGTACTTAGTGGCCGCTGATTTTGTTCCCATCTTTCAGGAGGAGTACCGGGTGTTGCGCCCCAGGGCGCCGATGCCGTCCATGGTGGTGCGTTTCCGGCGGTTTACCTCGCTGAATACGCGCATTCGCCTCCGCGACGGGCAGATTCTTGTCAGCCTCTCCGATCTTCTGGAGGGCGCGCAGGAGTCCGTAATCCGCGCCATCGCCCACATCCTCTTGGCCAAGCTCTACAAAAAGCCCATCGACGCCGCCCACAACATGCGCTACAAGCGGTTCTCTTCCAGCGCCGCCGTCACCCGCCAGACCGAGCTGATTCGCGGTGCTCGCGGCAGCAAGCGCTTCTTCGGCCCCCAAGGCCGTTTCTACCATCTGGAAGAGGTTTTCGATTCGTTGAATCTGCGCTTCTTCGGCGGTCTGCTTGGCCGGCCTGAGTTGACCTGGAGCGA
>PLOI01000020.1 GCA_003142015.1 Acidobacteriaceae bacterium
CTCGACATCGAGATTAGCGCCTCCGAAATCCGAGACCGCATCCGTGCCCACGCGCCGGCAGTCTCCGTAGCCCAAATGCCGCAGCCCGCCCAGCTTCCCGCTCCCGTTTCGGATTACATCCGCGCCCACCGTCTCTATCGTTGACTTGCCCCTGTTCACTTGAAGAGATACGATGAAGCTCGGAGACCGATCGCAAAGAATGGCATCCATCTCGCAACACCACCAGCAAACCCGGATACTCGTTCAGGCCGCCGCCGCGGTCTGTGAAGACAAGAAGGGCCTTGATACCCGCATCCTCGAGCTTGACCCCATCGACGCGGGCCTCTCTGACTTCTTCCTGGTCACCTCGGCCACTAACGACCGCCAGGCCATCGCCATCGCCGACGAAATCGAGCACCGGCTCAAGAAGGAGTTTGGCGTCTTTCCCAACTCTGTCGAAGGCCGCCGCCACGGTGAGTGGATTCTCCTCGACTACGTGGATTTTGTTGTCCACGTCTTCCTCGTCGAGCGCCGCGCCTTCTACGACATCGAGCGCCTGCGCAAGTCCGCCCGCCCGCTCACCCCTGCCGAGTTCGACGCTGAGCTGAAGGCCGCTCTCGCCGCCAAAACCCTCGCCGCGCGCAAGAAGGCCACTGCAAAGCCTAAACCGGCCAAGGAAAAACCCGCACCCGCAAAGCCCGCGCCAAGGCCAAAGCTGAAACCGGCAAAGAAATCTGCCGCGAAGAAAGCCGCGCCGAAGAAGCCGGCAAAGAAGAGCGCGTCGGCGAAGCAACCAACCGCGAAGAAGGCCGCAGCCAAAAAGCCCGCTGCAAAGAAAGCTACCGCGAAGAAGCCGGTCCGCAAGAAATCCTGACCCGCTCATCTCCCCGCGATGATGGGTGCCCCATCCTTTGTGCGTAGTTTGCGCAAAGGGTGGGAGAACACAGTCAGCCAGGACCGCTAACTCCGCTTCCTTCTGAACCCTCCGGAGACAAAAAAGGGCGCCCCGAAGGGCGCCCTTTCTCGTTGCGCATTGTGGATGGTTAGAAGAACAGCTTCAGAGAGAACTGGCCAAACCGGCGCTCGTCGTGGTTGCCGCCCTCGGCCAGAGTACCAAGGCCGCCCTTTTCTTCGGTAACTCCGATATTCGCCGCTGGGCCGAAGAAAGCAAGACCGGTTGTGTTCACGTAGTAGTTGTGATGGTTGAGGACGTCGAATCCCTCAGCGCGGAACTCCAGGCCCACGGTTGAGGTAATCGGGAACTTCTTGTCCACTGCCATGTCCACGTTCCATGCCCCAGGGCCGCGGAAATCGTTGCGGTGGGTCATGGCGGCTGGGAACGGCCCGAAGTCCGAAATCCCCAAGGTCGAGTTAAGCGGAGCATAACTGGCCGGCCCAGGAATTGTCAGCGAGTTGAACTGGTTCGGCGATACGATTGGGTCGATTGCCTGCGGTTGGCCCACCTTGTAGTTGGTGATAGGTGTGGCTGGCGTCAAGCGAGGAACGGTGTAGTAGTTGAGCTCGTTGTCGTAATCGAAGACGGAGAACGGAGTTCCCGTGCGGACCGTAGCGATACCGGATATCGTCCAGCCACCCAATAATTCCTTCCCGATCACTGACCCGGTCTTGTACCACGGCATCGCCCAGATTGGCGAAACCGTCAGGCGCTGCCGGATGTCGTAGTCGGAACTGCCCCAGTCCAGCTTCGGATGGAGAAGGTCGGTGTAGCCCAGCGAGCCGACATAACCCGAACCGCCCTGCAGGCTGTCGCCGAAGGTCGAGCTCAGATCGTCCAGCGAATGTGACCAGGTGTAGTTCGCAACCAGGTCGAGCCCCGTGCTGTGAATGTTCTGTGCTTGGATGCCGAGCAGCAGGGATTGATAGCTGCCGGAACCCATGCTGCCGCGCATGTTGATGTTCGAGTACTGATCGTTCGGCCGGTTGAAGCAAGGCGGCGGGACGGTAGCGGGCGGAACGGGAGCGGGGCAGTCGGGATCCGATGTGAAGGTGGTAGGGTCTCCCAAATAGACCTGACCGCCGCCGAGCAGGTTGATGTTCTCCACGTCATACAGGTGAATGCTGTGCGCGCCGCTATAGGTCGCCTGCGCCACCGTGCTGGGGGTGATCTGATGCTGAAGCGAAAGGCTCCAGAACTGTGTTTGCGCCACTTCGATCTCAGGATTGGGCATGCGCAGCTCAGCCGGAGGCAGCGGAGCGGCGGCGCCACCGGGAAGGCCAAGCGGCCCCAGGTCGTTATTGGTAACCAGCACACCGCAAGTGGCGTCACCGGCCTGGCAAACCGAACTCAGCACGGCGCTGGCCGGAGGATTGAAGCTGGCGTTAAAGGTTACGTTTCCAAAGTTGCGTTCGTAGCTGATGCCGAAGCCGCCGCGCACGCTGGTCTTTCCGTTGCCGGAGACATCGTAAGCAAAGCCCACGCGAGGAGCGAGTGTGCCCCAACGCGCCTTCCAGAATCCATGCACCGGGCTCTGATCCGCGATGAACATCTGGCCGGTTCTGACCTGCTCCTCGATTCCCTGGCCTGAGCCAAAGTAGAAGTTGGAATCCAGGTTCGACTTGTTGTTGTGCTGTACGCCGTAGTGCTCCCAGCGCAATCCGTAGTTGAGGGTCAGCTTCGGCGTAAACCGGTAGCTGTCCTGAAGGTAAATTGCAAAGTCGTTGTAACGATAGCTGCGCGCGGGGTTGGCTGCGGTTAACGGCGGGGTCACCGTGCAACCTGCGGTCTGTTGCAGGTCGGCGGAATCATTCGTCGACCAGAAGCTCGGGTTGGCGACGCAGGGATACTTGCCCTGGGGGTCGACCCTGGCGTCGAAGGCGACCAGTGTGCTTCCGCCCGGATCGCCTACAGAATTGATCAGATCGTCCATGCTGGCGCCACCGGTTGCGCCCAGTTCTTCCACGGCCTGGGAGTATGCGCCGTATGCGACGTTCATTTGGATGTAGGTATACAGGCCGCCAAAGCGGATTGAGTGCTTACCCTTGGTCCACGTCACATCCGGCTCAATCTGGATGGTGTTCTGCGGGCCGCCGTAGGGCAGGCCGCCGCTGCCGGGCGACGAGGAGTTTTCCAGTCCCGGCATCTGAATCGTCCCGCCGGTAACAGGGTCGACCGGGCTCACATACATCAGGTTGGGGGTGTAGGTCAGCGACGTGTCGTAAGAGTTCGCGTTGTTGAAACGCGTAAAGCTGCTCTTTAAGCTGCCAAACAGGTTGGTGCTGAAAGTGTGAGAAAGCGAGTAGAGGTAGCTCTGATTGAGAGAGGCATCGCCTACGTCATCCTTCGGGTACGCGCTGTACACCGCGGCGCCGTTTTGCTCCACAATGCTCTCGCGGCCCATGCGGAAGAACATCTGCGTCTTGTCGGTCGGGTTGTAGTCGGCGCGTCCAATCAGTGCGTAGGTGTTTTGCGGAACGCCGCCGCCCGCATCATAGGGCGCTTGGAATGTGACCGTGTCAAAGACCGGCGTCGTGGCGGGGATCACTGTCGTGTTGTTGACCTTAGGAACGACATTAACGCAGGTGGTGGTTGACGAGGATCCGAGGTAGCAATTGGTGGCCACCTGGCCCCAGGTCGCCGCTACGCCCGAAGAGGGGGCAGCGCCTGTGCCGAAAGCGCCAAAAAAGGCCTTTGAGTTGGCGGGAAGCAGGGCGATAAAGGCCGGATCGAAGACCTCTTCAGTCTCTACGGCTGAACTGCGAACCTTCGTCCACTCGGTTGTCGCCTCAAAGAATAGCTTGTTCTTCAAAACCGGACCAGCAACCTGGAACCCGTACTGGTTACGGGTGTACTTGCCCTTGGGCGACGTTGGTAGATCTTGCTGCGCGGCGGACCAGTTCGCCGCGTCGTTCCCGTAAGTATTGGCCGTGTAAGCCGAGAGGCGGTTGTACTCCCAGGCGCCGCCGTGGAATTTGTTGGTGCCGGCCTTCGTGGTCACGTTCACCACGCCGCCAGAGGCGCGTCCGAATTCGGCCGAATAGTTATTGGTAATAACGCTGTATTCCTGCACCGCGTCAACCGGTACGTCTTCGCCGACGCCTTCGCTGAAGACCGAGATGTTTTCCACGCCGTCCAGCAGAATCTCCGTGCCCGACTCGCGCTGTCCGTTGATGGCATAGCCGACGCCGCGGTTGGTGAGGTTCTGGCCGCTGTTGGCGCTGCTGGTGGTATTGTCGCCGCTGCTCACGTTGCCGGAAAGACCGACGAAGTCATAAGGGTTGCGCGTCAGGCTGGGCAACTGCTGCAGTTGCTGCGTGTCGATAACCTGAGACAGTTCCTGGGTCTGCGTATTCACTTCCACGCCGCCCTCGGCAACCACTTGCACTTGCGTAACGCTGGAGCTCACGGAGAGCTTCACGTCAATCGTTACGTGCGCGCCTACGGCCACTTCCGCTTTCGCGATGTATGGCTTGAAGCTCGCGGAGGTCACGGTCACCAAATAGTGGCCTGGCGTCAAGCCGGGCACAAGGAACGCGCCGGTTGAGGATGAAACGGTGTTGCGCTCGGCATTCGTGTCAAGATTCTTGACTGCGACGGCCGCATTGGTGACGACGGCGCCGGACTGATCCATGACCGTTCCGGCAATTTGTCCGCTCTCTAACTGCGCCAACGCGACTGCGCCGCACAGAAAGAGTGCGACCATGGCGCATACCACATATCTCAGAAAACTGCTGCGCATTGATCTCCTCCAGAAAACTCGGTTGTAACCAGAAGCCCATTCGGGGGACTTCCAAATTCACTTCTCGTGCTTCAGCGTTTCGGTGGGCGTGTATAGACTTAATCCCAAGAAGGCGAGGCACCACTTCGGGATTAGAGATGCAGGTTGAGTGCCATACCGGAATACTAGAGCAAAGTATTTATTTGTTATTGAAAATAAACGAGTTAATAGTACATGACCCGTCGTGCTCTGCATTACAATATATGAAAAAATGTAGAGTTATAAACGAGAATCCCAAAAATAGACACTGGCCCCGTTTTTTGGCTCGTTCGACCCGGAACCCCAACGCTCCCAAGGGGCAACACTCAGCTCCCGGCCAAAATAGCCATGTGCATCAAATTCGGTGCATTGTCCGCTGCGGTGGGGTATTCTGCTGCCCATGAACCTTACCCTGGCGCATATCGGCGCGCGCCCCGCCGCGAAAGACGAATTCGACGCGCTCACCGCCGTTTATCTGGGCCGCTGCTCCGCCTTTGCGCATTGCAAGGCCGAGGCCTTTCGCACCGAGCAGGCGCTGCTCGATTGGCTGCTGCGGCTTGAAGGGCGCACGCCCGCAGTGGCAGTGTTACTCGACAGCCGTGGACGCCAGATGAGTTCCGAGAGTTTTGCCGCGTGGCTCGGCGAACGGCGCGACCAGGGCGCGCAACAGATTGTTTTCGCCGTCGGCCCCGCCAGCGGATGGTCCGAAGCCGCGCGTCTTCGCGCACAACTGCTGCTCTCGCTGGGGCCGATGACCATGGCCCACGCTCTTGCGCGCCTCGTAATGGCAGAGCAACTCTACCGCGCATTTACAATTCTCGCCGGCCACCCCTATCACGCAGGACACTAAACGGTGGTCAGTGGACAGTGATCAGCGGACAGTTGACAATGAACTTTGGGACAAGCGGCTGACCACTGTCCACCGTCCACTGACTATGACCGATTCGCGACGAGGACTGATTCTGATCAACACCGGCCCCGGCAAGGGCAAGACGACCGCTGCCATGGGCACGGCATTGCGCGCCGTGGGCAACGGAATGCGTGTGCTGATGATTCAGTTCCTCAAAGGCTCCTGGCACTACGGCGAGCTGGACGCTGTGAAAGCCTTCGGCGATAACTTCGTACTCAAGCAGATGGGCCGCGGCTTTGTGAAGGTCGGCGGCGCGGAGACCGATCCGGAGGACATTCGCCTGGTGGAAGCCGCATGGGCCGAAGCGCGCCAGGCCATCTACTCAGGCGATTGGGATATGGTGGTGCTNNGACGAGATCAACTACGCCATCGGCTACGGCATGTTGGACCCGGCTATTGTGGCCGAAGCTCTGCGCCAGCGGCCGGAGATGGTCCATGTCATTCTCACCGGCCGCAACGCCCACCCCCTGCTGGTCGAGCTCGCCGACACCGTCACCGAAATGCGCGAAGTGAAGCACGCCTACCAGAAGGGAATTTTGGCCCAGCGCGGCATAGAATACTGATAGCAGTTTACTGTTCCTGTTCCCTGACCCCTGATCCCCGTTTTTTTGAGAGGTCGAATGTCCTGGTTCAAGCGTGAAAGTGGAGAGTACGAATCTGGCCACGGCTCTCATAGAGCCGCGAATGCGGGCGAGAAGCGTGTGCGCACCGAGGGTTTGTGGATCAAGTGCGTGGGCTGCCGCGAGGTCATCTGGAAGGCGAATTTGCTGGCCAACCTGAACGTCTGCCCCAAATGCCAGCACCACTTCAAGATGGGCGCGCGCCAGCGCATGGATCTGCTCCTCGAGCCTGGCTATGAGTTAGTGGACGGCGGCCTGCGCTCCACTGATCCGCTCAACTTCACTGATATAAAACCCTATAAAGCTCGGCTGCGCGCCGCGCAGGAAGCCACCGGCCTCGACGACGCCATTCTCAATGCGGTTGGCCAGCTCGGCCCGCATCAGGTCGTGCTCAGCGCCATGGAATACAGCTTCATTGGCGGCTCCATGGGCGCCGTGGTCGGTGAGACCATCGCCCGCGCCGTTGACCGCGCGCGGCTAACCCGCAAGCCGCTTATCATCGTTGCCGCCTCCGGCGGAGCGCGCATGATGGAGGGCGTGGTGAGCCTGATGCAGCTGGCGAAAATCTCCACCGCTCTCGCGCAGTTGGACGACGCCAAAGTGCCGTACGTCTGCGTCCTTACCGACCCCACCACCGGCGGAGTCACCGCCAGTTTCGCCATGCTCGGCGACCTGAACATAGCTGAACCAGGCGCCCTGATTGGCTTTGCCGGCCCTCGAGTTATCGAGCAGACCATCCGCCAAAAACTCCCCGATGGTTTTCAGCGCTCCGAGTTTCTCGTGGAAAGAGGCTTCCTCGACGCTGTCGTCCATCGCCGAGAATTGAAGGGCTACCTCATTCGCGCACTGCAGTTTTTGCAGGCACCCGCTGTAGCGTGAAAACCTGCCATTAGTTATCATGACTTATAAACTCAACGGCCCGGCAGTTATGCCGGGCCGTCGCTGTCTTCCTAACTCGCTCGAAGCGCATCTAACTCCGCTGCTTCTTCATATCCGCATCGGCATCAGCACATACCGGTACTTATACTCCGCATCCGGATCTTCGGGCCGCATCTGGCCTGCGGACTGTGAGTCCTTGAACTCCAACCGCACCTCGCCCTCGTTGCCGAGCGCTTTGAGGAAGTCAAGAATATAGCCGGAGTTGAAGCCCATGGCGATGGGGTCGCTCGAGTAGGGCGTGTCGATAGTGTCTTCGCTCTCGCCGCTCTCCGCCGAGTTCGAGCTGATCTTCAGTTCGTTGCTCTCCAGCCGGAGCCGAATGGCGCCGGAACGCTCGTCGGCAAACTGTGCAACGCGCTGAATGGCCGCCGAGAGTTCGCTCGACCGCACCACGGCAAACTTCGTGTTGTCCCGCGGCATCACCGCCTCAAAGTTCGGGAACTGGCCGGAGAGCTTGCGCGTGCTCAGCGTGCGATGGCCAACGCGGAAGAAGAGTGTGTGCTCGTCGTCGGCAAACTCGACCTTTTCGGCGTCGGAGACTGAGAGTAATTGCTGCAGCTCCTGGAGAGCTTTGCGCGGAATGAGCACGCGCTTCTCGCCGCTGATGCCTTCTAGAACCTCATTAGGCTTCTCCACATAAGACAGCCGGTGCCCGTCGGTTGCCACCATGGCCAGCGACTCGGACTTGATCACCAGTAACGCGCCATTAAGCGTGTAGCGCGACTCCTCGTTGGAGATGGCGAAGATGGTGCGATTGATGAGCGTCTTCAGCGCCAAGGAAGAGATGCTGGTTGCCGCGACGGTGGGGAATTCAGGAACCTGCGGGTAGTTGGCGCGGGCCATGCCGACCATCTTCGTGTTCGAGCGGCCTGAGCGGATCTGCACCCAATGGTTCTCCAGCAGCTTGATGGAGATGTCGCCTTCAGGGAGCAGCTTGACGTAGTCGTAGAGCTTGCGGGCGGGGATAGTGCATGCGCCCGGCTTCTTCACCTTGGCCTCAGTGCTGGTGCGGATCGCTTGGTCAAGGTCGGTCGCGGTGATGTTGAGCCGGTCATCCTCGGCCTCGATGAGAAAGTTCGACAAAATCGGAATAGTGGTCTTGCGCTCTACCACGCTTTGCGTCGCGGTAAGCTCCTTGACCAGGTCCTGACGGCTTACGGTAATTTCCATCACTGCCCCCGATGCATCCGGCTTCTCGGCTTCACTTTCCACTTTCGGCATGAGCCCACCCTCACTTTGCAACTAGCGAAGAAAACCCCATTGCAGCAGATTCCACGCTGGCCACACTTTACAACAACTTGCTGACCATCGGAAACGCCTATGTTTTCTTCTTCTTGATTGTATTCACCTTCAGGTTAATATGCGCGTGGAAAACAGGGGTACTTCTCTGGATTCCGGGGATTTGAAGCTGCTGCCGTCCATTCCCGCTGACGAACGCGCCAGGAGCCGCGATGGCCGGTCGTGCGCAGCGGGAATCGCGGAGCGACGGGTATTAGGAAAAACGTAGAAGAATAAAGAAAAAAGATAGTAGTACCCGTAGTTCAGCGAGGAAAAGTGGAAAGAAGGGTGAACTGGTTTTGAGAGAGAGGTTTGCATTAGGGCTAAGTTTTCTAAAACAAAGCTGTGCAATTGAGGGAATTTGGAAAACCGGGCTGTGAGCGAGGTAAAGAAGCCCAGGTTTCCCACGACTCCCACAGGGACAGGAAATTGGCCTGTGTAAAGGGGATGTTTTGTGTGAAAAGCGTGTCTGAAGCCGCTCAGGGCAATGGGTTCGAGAGTACGCGTGATGCACAGCAGAGGTTTTTTGATAGCGCAGGCATAGAGTTGGCAGGGGGTTCGAAAAACCAAAAACAGAAGCTTCAAAAAATCACCAAACAATTCCCGACAGCGCTTGCCGTCAGACAAAGCTTCCCGTTCCAGCACCTCGTCTGCAAGATAAACAGTGTTTATCTCAAGCACCGACCCATCAAGTCCTAAACTCGCTAGGTGGGGGCATCTGGGATGGGTATCGATTTGGGGCGCCTTGAGCATGAACTGCTGCAAATGTCGGCGGAAGAGGCACCGGGGCGAGAGTTTTGTGAGTCCATCTCAGAGTTGGCGCGGACGGGGCGGTTTGAGCAGTTGCGCGAGGTGTTGCCTGGTATTGTGTACGACGAGCTATGGGCGCGGTACCGGCAGGACGCAGAGGCTTTTGTCACCGGTTGGCGGCTGCTGGCGCAGGAAATGCGCCAGGGGTTTATTCAGCACGCGCGGCAGCGGCTCACTTCACTGACGAAGATGCAGTATGCCGGGTATGAAGCGCCCACGCCGGCATGGCAGGAGATTCAGCGCGCACTTGATGGCCAGCAGAACGATCTTCTGCGTACTGCGTTTGCCCTGGAGTTGCTGGAGCTGGTCAAGCCGGCCGTGCAGCGGGCCACTCATCTGCGCGAGTGCGTAGTGGCCGCGCCGAGCTCGGAGGATGCCGACCGCTATTTGGACGAAGCGACCCGCTGCTATTTCTATGGCCTGTATACGGCCTGCGCTGTGATGTGCCGCTCGGTTCTCGAGGAGGCAATCAAGCAAAAGCTGCCCTCGTCGCTCACGAGGCAGATTCGTACGCGCTATCGGAATACGGCCACGCTCGGCAACCTCTTGCATGAAGTGAACAACAATCTGCAGATGACGGGATTCGACGCGGACTTTCCGCGGGTGGCCAACCTGGTGAACGATACCGGCAGGAAGGCGGTCCATCAGGGGCTTCTCTCGGAAGATGAGGCCCGATCCTGCCTGCAAGACGCCCGTCAGGCCCTGCAACTCCTTCTGCGAGCATGATGCGATTTAGCGCCGCATGAGACGCTGCTCTTATACTTGACTTTCCATGTCCTACTCAGCAGCCATCAATGAATTGAATGCCATGGCGCCGGAGCTGTATACGCGCCCCGGCCAGCCACGGCGAAAATTCTCGCTCGACGAGGTGCGCATCCTGCTGGCCGCGTTGGGCGATCCGCAGCGCCATATTCGCGCTGTGCTCGTGGCCGGGACCAACGGCAAGGGATCGACGGCAGCCACGCTGGCCTCGATTTTGACTGCCTCCGGCGTGCGCGCCGGCCTCTACACCTCGCCGCATCTCGAGCGTGTGAACGAGCGCATCCGCATCGATCTGGCGGAGATTGCCGATGACGCCTTTGCCCGGCTTTATTTTCGCGTTCACGATGTTGCTCAAAAGCTTGTACTCGAGGGCCGACTGCCGCAGCATCCGAGTTTTTTCGAGATTCTGACCGCGCAGGCGCTTGTCTACTTTGCCGAAGAAAAAGTGGAGTTGGCGGTGCTCGAAGTGGGGATGGGCGGCCGCCTGGACGCGACCAACGTCGTCGATCCTTTGGTCTCGATCATTACCGACATCTCGCTCGACCACACGGAATGGCTGGGCTCGACCATCACCGCCATTACGCGCGAGAAAGCNNCCGAGCTGGACCTCCGTCGAGTGAAGGCGGAGGCTTACATTCCGCCCATCGGCGCGGACACCACCACTTCCTATTCTGTCGAATTAATGGGCGCATCGGTAAAGGTTGCTTCTCCTCTCACCGGCGCTCACCAGCACCGCAACGTAGCGCTGGCCATTGCTGCCGCGGTCGAGTTGGCTTCGGCGCACGGCTTTCTCATTACCCCGGCATCCATTGCCGAAGGGGTTAGTCAGACGCGCTGGCCTGGACGCTTGGAGCGAATCGAAACGGGCGGCATGCAATGGATTCTGGACGTGGCGCACAACCCGGCCGGAGCTTGGGCCCTCCGCTCTGGGCTATCCGGATTACTGAGCGAAAACCGCCCGCGGCTCCTGATCTTCACTTGCCTGCGCGACAAGCCAGTGGCCGAGATGGCGCAGATTCTTTTTCCACTCTTCGATCAGGTGATTTTCGCGCCCATCCACTCAGCCAGGGCCACCCCGATAGAGGAGATAGAAGCTGCGGCTAGGGCAACAGGAACTTCAACCCTCAGCGCCGGGTCGGTCCGCCAGGCCCTGCAATGGGCACGCGAGCGCGGGCATGGCGGGACTGTCATGGTCTCCGGTTCGGTTTATCTCGTGGGTGAGGTGCGTTCCCTTCTTCTCGCTGGAGGTCCCGAATTATGAGACAGCGTCCCAACCCCCTGCCACGGCTTTATCGCTGGCAGACGAACCTCATCCAGACACCGCTCTTCGCCCTGATCACTGCGGCTTTCGGAAGCCTTTCGTTGCTGGTTTCAATTATGGACAAGAAGGGCAATGCGCAGCACAGGATCGCGCGAATCTGGGCGCGAGCCTTGGTATGGGTTTCCGGGTCCAGGCTCACGGTGACCGGCGCGGAGAATCTGGGCAAACACCCCGTGGCCGTCTACGCCTGTAACCACACTTCGTACATGGATATACCGGTAATCTTCGCTGTGTTGCCTTTCCAGTTTCGCATTCTGGCGAGGAAGCAATTGTGGTCTATCCCATTCATAGGATGGTACTTAAACCGTTCAGGACAGATGCCGATCGATACTGCCAATCCGCACGCCACGCTCTCCAGCCTCGGCGCGGGAGCCAGGGCGCTGCGCTCCGGTATGCCCCTGTTCGTCTTTCCCGAGGGCGGGCGCACTTCGGACGGCGAACTGCGGCCATTTCTCTCCGGCGCAGCTTATCTCGCAATTCGCGCGCAGGTTCCTCTGGTGCCGCTGGCGCTCGGCGGAGTCTACGAGCTGCTGCCGATTCACACCCACCACTTTTACCCTGGCGAACTGACTCTGAAGATCGGCGAGCCGATCGAGACAGTGGGAATGACGATGCGGCAGACCGACGAACTGACAGCGCGACTGCGGGAAGCCATCGAACGTCTGTGCCAATTTGCGCCAGCCGCAGGGCGCGAAGGCGTCGAGCGCTGTTGAGGCTGTAGGTATGGGGGTTTGACTCGGCGGTCCAATCGCTCTATCGCTTATGGCGCCGGAGACCTTACACTGTTCTTGCCATGTGCGTCCATGTCGCAATTGCCGAGCCTACGGGCACCGATTCGGCTTACAACCAGCGGTCGTTGCCGGCCTATATAGCCGCCCTTCGTTCGGCCGGGGCTATGCCCATCATCGTTCCTCTCCATGAGCGCCCGGATCGAGTGGCCCGGCTGCTTGCGGGGGTGCAGGGAGTGCTCCTGCCTGGCAGTAAGTTTGATGTGGACCCACAAAGATATGGCGAAGATCCGGTTCCGGAGTGCGGTGAGCCTGATCCTTCCCGAACCGCCGTTGACGAGCTTTTGCTCCAGGACGCCTTCAACCTGCACAAGCCAATTCTCGCCATCTGCCAAGGAGTGCAGACTTTGAATGTGTGGCTGAACGGGTCGCTGATTCAAGACTTGAAGACCGTGGTCGATCATCGCCCCGGCCGGGATGTGGTTGAGGCCCACCCGGTACAAATCGCGCTCGGTTCGCGGCTGGCCAACCTGGTTCCTCTCGGGTTTGCCGCCGAGCCTCTGGTCAACTCCAGCCACCACCAGGCAATTCAAGTTCCCGGCGATGGTCTGTTGGTCAGCGCAGTCTCGCCTGCCGATGGGGTGGTCGAGGCGGTTGAACTGGACTCGCGCGAGCATTTTGTTCTGGGAGTGCAGTGGCATCCCGAGCGGACGTATAACGAGAGCGCCTTCTCGCGCGCCATCTTCGCGGCGTTTGTGCAGGCTGCTGCCGTTTGGGAGCCGCGGCCGATTGAAGAGTCAGTGCCGCCGGCATGAGTGACCAGAACGGGTGCTCCACCAAGGACGGGTGCCCCACCTTCGGCGCGTCTTTGTTTTTGCGCCTAAGGTGGGATATCCATATCTATAGTTTTTTATGGCCTTTCACTCTCCGAGTAGTTTTATTGCCCCAAGGTCCGAGAACACGCTCCTCAACCAGCTCTATGGATCGAGCGCGAAAGAGTCTACAAATCCATGAGTGAAACTCCAAATCCTCCCGGAACCCAGCTCAACGCACTTCTGGCGAAGAGCAGCCTCCCCCCATTGGACCCCGCGCAGTCCAGGCGCTTCGACGACTACCTCTCGCTTCTCCTTCGCTGGAACGCCCGCGTCAACCTGACGGCCATCCGCGACGAGGAGGGCATAGTCCCGCGCCACTTTGTCGAGTCAATTGCATGTGCCCGGTCCCTGCCAATCGGAATCGCCACCCTTCTGGATTTCGGCTCCGGCGCAGGCTTCCCCGGAATTCCCATCGCGCTCTGCCGCCCGGAGATCGCCGTCACTCTGGCGGAATCCCAGGGCAAAAAAGCCGCGTTTCTGAGCGAAGCTGTCCGCGTACTGGGAGTCTCCGCAACAGTCCATTCCGGCCGTGCGGAGGCACTTAGTGCTGTCTTTGATTGTGTAACGCTGCGCGCCGTAGACAGGATGCAAATGGCGGTTCAAGCTGCGGCTCAACTCGTACGCCCCGGCGGCTGGCTGGCGCTGATGACTACCATCGCAGACCTTCCCGCCCTCCGGGAAGCGGCAGGAGCGGAGTTGAAGTGGAGCAAGTCGCTGCCGCTGCCCGGCAGTGAAGACCGGTTGATTGCGTTGGGAGAGCGATCAATTAGTTTGCCAGCTTGATGAAGGCCAGCTTGCGAATCGCAGCCAGGTCCTTCGGCGCTTTCACCATCAATAGCACGCCGGCTCCCTGGCCGGCGTGCCAATCGACCAATTTCTTCCGCGATGCTTTGGCTGATCGCAACTTGGTGCCAGACCGAAAAGAGGCGAAGTCAGGAAATCATTAATCTGCAATGCTCAATGTTCCACGTGGAACATTTTCGAAGGCCAACCAAAGCGGGTATTGTTCCACGTGGAACAAACACGCTTCTAGCCCGAAATGGGCATGGTTTCAAATTGGGGCTCGCGAAGCATTTACGGATTTCCTGCTCGCAATTCCCCTGAAATCACGGAAGTTTTCCACCGATCTGCCCTTTTGGCGTCCGCCCAACGTCCGCCTCGTAGCCTGCGTCGAAACCCTTCCCCTGCAAGAGTTTGCCGTATTTTCGCCTCCTCCCGTAGAGGAGGCTTTCCACAGGTTTGCGTGGTTCTCCACAGTGCAAGCGCCTGGCCTCAAACAGCCCTTCCCTTTAGTCTGGATTGCCATGGGTAAGATTCTCGGGCTTGTCAACCAAAAGGGCGGAGTTGGCAAGACCACCACTGCCATCAATCTGGCCGCCTGTCTCGCTATCGAGGGCCTTAAAGTCCTCCTCGTGGACTGCGATCCCCAGGCAAACTGTTCCTCCGGCCTTGGATTCCAGCGCGACGATAATCGTCACTCGATTTATGACGTGCTGATGGGCGACGCTCCGGCCGCGCAGGTGATTCTGCCCACAGAGATCACTTTGCTCTCGCTGCTGCCCGGCTCGAAAAACCTCACCGGCGCCAATATCGAGCTGGCCGGTGCCGAGGATCGAGCGCTACGCCTGCGCCGCGCTCTGGAGCCGATTCAGTGCAATTTCGATCTGGTGATTCTGGATTGTCCGCCGGCGCTTGACCTGCTGACTCTCAACGTTCTGGCCGCGTCCGACACGCTGATTGTGCCCATGCAGGCCGAGTACTTCGCCCTGGAGGGCATCTCGGAGCTTATTTCCACCCTCGAACGGGTCCGCGCCGCTTACAACCCGACGCTAACCATTGAGGGTGTTCTGTTGACCATGTATGACGACCGCACCAATCTGGCCCAGCAGGTGACGGATACGCTGCGCGAGTACTTCAAAGAGCGCCTCTTCCGCACCGTGATTCCGCGCAATGTGCGACTCGCAGAGGCACCCAGTCACGGCAAACCCGTGGCCCTTTACGATGCGCGTTCCCGCGGCACAGAGGCCTACTTCGAGCTGGCTGGGGAGTACCTGGCGCGCAACGGCATCAAGATTCCGCGTAAAGAAGAGCGTATTGCCGCCGAGCAAGAGGCGGAGGTCCGCTTTTTACCAAGTTCCTGACGGCTGCATCAAGCCGCCGCCGCACACGAGCCTAACTCCATGAAAGCAAAGTTGAAAAGCCCGGTATTTTCCCCGGAATAAAGGATTGAGAACCATGACCATCGCCGCTATTGACCCTAAACGCCGCGCCCTGGGCAAGGGGCTGGACTCCCTGTTGCCCCGCGTCCCCGCAGCTTCCGCTCCAACTGCCATCGAGAACGAGGGGGGCAAGCCGCTCGAGATTCCCCTCGAGCAGATCGATCGCAACCCTTTCCAGACGCGCTCGCAGTTGAACGAGGAGCAATTGGCTGAGCTGGCTGCCTCCATCACTTCAAACGGAGTCGTCCAGCCGGTGCTGGTTCGCCCACTGGCCAACGGCCGCTTCCAGCTAATCGCCGGGGAACGGCGCTGGCGGGCCTCGGAGTTGGCCGGCAAGAAGACCATACCGGCGATTCTGCGCCAGGTCTCCGACGAGCAGGCGATGGAGATCACCATTGTCGAAAACCTGCAACGCGCCGACCTGAACCCGATGGAGCAGGCGCGGGCCTTCGAGCGGCTCTCTCGCGAGTTTCATATGACCCAGGAGCAGATGGCGATACGCACCGGCAAGGATCGGGCAACAGTAGCTAACTTCTTACGTTTGTTGAAGTTACCAGAATCCGTGCAGGCGCGCGTGGAGGCCGGTGAGCTCACTTATGGCCATGCGCGCGCGCTGCTGGCATTCGAGCACGCGGAGGAGATGGAGATAGCGGCGAGGCGAGTGGTTGGACATTCGCTTTCTGTTCGCCAAACAGAGAGCTACGTGGCGGGACTGCTGCACCCGGAGCGCGGCGCCAAAAAGGAGCCTAAACCTGAGATCTCCATCGACCCCAATGTGCGCGAGGTGCAAGAGCGGCTGCAACGCGCCCTCGGCCTGAAGGTTCACATCGAAGACCACAACGGCCACGGCAAAGTCATCATCGAATACGCGCGGCTGGAAGACTTCGATGGCCTGCTGGAGCAGTTGGCGGGAGAGTGAAGCGAGGGACTAGGGAACAGGGACTAGGGACTAGAGACTAGACGACTCCGTCCGGCTTCTATTGGTACCTTGAAACATCAGGACGGGGAGTCCGACTCGCTAACTCCACGCGGCGACAGTTACAAACTCATGGGTCGGCTGATAGCGGGCGATGAGTTGCGCGGCGGCGGCTATGGATGGCGCGCGGTCGGCGGCTGGGTCGGCGTGGCTGCCATCGTGGAGGACGATATTGGCCGCATGGCCGCGACGCGCCAGAGAGTCGATTTTACGCATCAACCGCTTGGCAATCGCGTCGGCGGAAGGATTTTTCCAATCGGAGGTCATGGCGTTCCATAGGACGGGAATCAGGCCGAGTTGTCGTGCGATGCGCAGCGTCTCGGGACGGCGTGCGCCAAAGGGCGGACGAAAGTAGCGGACAGGAGCGCCTGTAATCTGCTCGAGAGTCTCGCTGGTGCGGGAGAGCTGCTCCTCGATGCGGCTGGCCGAGGCCAGGGCGAGATTGAGATGACTCCAGGAGTGGTTGCCGATCTGGTGTCCTGCGGCGACGATCTGCCGTACGAGTGCCGGTTCTGCCTGGGCGTAGCGGCCGACCAGAAAGAAGGTCGCGCGCACGTCGCGTCGGGCCAGAATGTCGAGCAGGTGAGGCGTCCAGGCGGGATTGGGACCGTCGTCGAAGGTCAGCGCGAGTTCGCCGGGGCGCGGCGGCGCAATGAGTGTGGGGCCGAAGAGTTGCGACGCAGGCCACATGGCCGCATAGGCGAATCCGCCCGCAGCCAGGCCCAATCCGGCGGTTGCGCCGAGCCCGGCAGAAATTCCTATGGACAATGGGGACAACATTCTGCTTCCCAGTGTGACGCGCCGAGGGTGAGGACGGCAAGCCGACTGCCTGACTTGGCTCGTGAGAATCGGATCGGTTTTGACAAATATGGCAAGTTAGCCCCGCTTCGCGGGGTGGCGAGTTAGCGAGTTCGCAATGACGGAAGGCCACGAATTTCAAATGGCGTACGATCCATTCTTTGCGCCGCTCTGCGACACGGCTTTCGCGTCCGCCGTGCCCCTTATTCGCGACGGAGACCCCGCGGCGGCCTGCCGGCTGCGTGCCAATGAGATTTACCGCTTGCTCTGCCGCTACAATCGAGGCATGAGCAAACACGTCATCGCAACCCCTTCGGCCCCCGCCGCCATCGGCCCTTACTCTCAGGCCGTGCGAGCGGGAAATCTTGTCTTCACAGCCGGCCAGATTGCGCTGGACCCGGTCACTCAGCAAGTGGTGGCGAGCGGCATCGCCGAGCAGACCACGCGCGTGCTGGAAAACCTCAAGGCCATTCTTGAAGCAGCGGGCACGAGCCTTGCAAAGGCCGTCAAAACGACCGTCTTCCTCAAAGACTTCAACGATTTTGCGGCCATGAACGCGGTCTACGGAGCCTATCTTGGCCCGGAAGGCGTTGCGCCGCCGGCACGGACCACGGTGGAAGTCTCCCGCTTGCCCAAGGATGTGCTGGTGGAGATTGAAGTGGTGGCGGAGGTCTGAAGTTCTGCTTCGTTCCAGCGGACGCAAGCATCGAACGGGCGTTGAATAAGCCGAGGAGGCACGCCATGAGCGAAGCGGGCAAAGAGAGCAAAATGCCAGAAAGAATTGCACGCACAGAGGCCGAATGGCGCGCGCGGCTTACGCCGGAGCAGTACAGGGTGCTGCGTGAAAAAGGCACCGAGCGGCCATTCACGGGCGTGTTGACGGAAAACCACGAGACAGGCAACTACCATTGCGCGGGGTGCGGGGCGCTGCTGTTTCTGAGCGGGGCCAAATTCGACTCCGGCTGCGGCTGGCCCAGCTTCATGCTGCCCGCGGAGTCCAAAGCCGTCAATGAGCATGAAGATGGGAGCCTGGGAATGCGGCGCGTCGAGGTCACATGCGCCCGCTGCGGCGGTCATCTTGGACACGTCTTCCCTGACGGTCCGCGGCCTACAGGACTGCGCTACTGCATCAACTCCGCTTCGCTCACTTTCGAGCAGGCAAAGTGAGGCATTCGCGGGGTGGAAAGATTCCGGAAAGATGTTGCGAGTCAGTGGTCTGCTGAATATGCCCTCATCGTCAAGACGCAAATTGTTGTAAGATAAGCCATTCGGCTGACGAGCGGCCGGGGAAAGACCTCACAATGGCGGAACCCAAAATAGTCGCATGCATAAACCTGAAAGGCGGCGTCGGAAAGACCGCGATCGCCACGAACTTTGCGGGCTATTGTGGTCGCAAGGGGCTGCGTACTCTACTGGTCGATCTGGATCCACAAACCAACGCGACTTTCTCCTGTATTTCGATCGACGACTGGGAGGAGCATGCGGCGACGAACGGGACAGTGGCCAACCTCTTCGGAGTTCGCTCGCATACGAGCGCAGAGGGAAGCCAGAAGAGCCTCGACACAATCATCCGAAAGGAAGTCTGGAAGAACCTGGACCTAATCCCGTCACATATAGATCTTTTTACTATTGATCTCGAGCTTGCGGGCGCCACAGCGCGCGAGACGAAACTCCGCAAGGCGTTAGCTCCAATAATGAACGAATACGACATGATCGTATGCGATTGTCCACCAAACCTCACGATTCCAACGCAAAATGCCTTGGCAGTTTGCACCCATTATGTCGTGCCGATATCTCCTGATTTCTTGTCTGCGATCGGCGTCGGACTGCTTCTGATACAGGTAAGCAAATTTTGCGACGATATGCAGGTCGAACCTAAACTCGCAGGAATGGTCCTTTCGCGAATTGGGCGACCTGCGATCCATCGACAGCTAACTAAGAATTCCCTCCGGGAGCGATTTCCAGAGGACGTCCTTGATTCGGAAATCAACGAGCGAGTAGCTGTCAGCGAGGCCGTTGAACAACACATTTCAATTTACCAGTACGCCCCGGGTAGTCCCGCCGCAAGCGAGTTCTCCGCAATGTCAGAAGAACTTCTCGGGCGTCTGGACAGCGAGGAGTAGGCATGAAATCGCATGACTTTGCGCAGGCTCTGACAATACTGGCCCGGCTGCTGAAATCTGGACCTGATGTTGAACTCTCGCAACTACAAGTTGGAGCGGTGTCTGACTCTTACAATAATCGAGATTTGGCTCTTAATCTTTCGACGCTCGTAAGTCTATCGAGCGTCAACAAACAGAAGTGGATGGAACTGATCCGTGAGAACGGGTTTCCTATTGAGATTCGACCGCGCGACGCTTCGCGAGACATATTTGGGAAACTGTGCGCCTATCTTGAAAGCAATCCGCAGGCTCAAGAGAAGCTAAAGGCGAGCGTCAATAAAACATCGGGGAAATCGTCCCCGGAGCTAATGAGGGCACTCGCGACCCTTTTGAAGGATCAGCGAACCGAGCCCCTTTTTCCTGACGCGAAGGACCAAGGTGATGAGTCTCCTTCTGAATGAAACAGAGGCTAATTTCAAGAGATTTGATAATGACTGGCGCGCGGATTTGACAGCAGTTTCAGTCGAGTTAGCGAAAGACAGCGCTATTTACCTCACCAGCTATCGCCGCATCGCCTCGCTGCAGGCGTGGCGCTCTTTCCTTGAGACACGTATCTCGGACGCCAGCCTCGCATTTTTCCTAGAAGCCCAGAATGACGCCCTTACATCACACGTGTTCGCCAATCTTGGCTCTTGGCGATCTGCGCTGAAGGCACTCCGCGGAAGTATTGACAACGTCCTATTCTGCCTCTACTACAAAGATCATCCTATCGAGCTTCGACTTTGGCATGAGGGGGAACACAAGCTCGCCTTCGCCGAACATTTCACCTACCTCGAAAATCATCCAGACCGCATCATCGTTCCACAGATAGATGCAATGCCGACGCTCCGGGAAGAGTACGCCACGCTTTCAAAGGCCGTGCATGCCTCATCCAAGTGTTTTCGCATGACAAACGACATCAAAGAGACACAGCTCTGGTCTGATGCCGTCGAACAACGAGGAAAGTGGCAAACCCGTGAGCAGGTAGTCATAACGCACATCAACTACTGCTTGTTGGCACTTTTCAGGCGCGAATTGGAGGGCGCAGCGGCCCCGGCGCTACGCGACGCGATCGGACTCGTCGTCCCATCGTCAAGATTTGCAGACATCAAAAACCATATGAAGGTCATTATTCGTAGGCCGTGAACCCCAAGGTCAGTGAATGGGAGAAAATCTGTCACTAACGGACTGGGATGTGGATTTGTCCTGAAATACGCAAGCTCCAGAATTGGTGTTGCATCTGGATCGTCGCCAAGCTGTCAGTTACCCTCTGATCAACCCAGCCCCGACGGTAGAAATCAGACATATCCGGTGAATTCCAGTTCTTACCCCAAAAATCCTCATCTTGAATAAGTATTCGAACCTTTAACCAGAGCCTCTCAACGGCTAAAGCCGAGCCCTTTCAAAACATTTGTTGCGGAGGTTCCTTTTCAGATTAAAAAGGCGGGAAGAGCGAGTCTGACGTGGACGGCATGGTGGCAAGACGGGCGCGGCGGCGCGGTGGCTGGGGTTCGGGCGCGGCGAGCATGTTTGCAATCTCGCGGAGTTCAGTGCGCGCATGAGCGATGGTCGAAGCGACATCCTCTGTCTGGGCCGAGATTGGCTGGGATTGGCCGACGACGGCGAGCGGCAACCGGGACTGGGGATCAGGCTGCGGGTCCGGCTGAGGACGGTGTTGGCGATGGCTTTGCTCCAGGGCTTGGCGTGCGCCAGCGAGCGTATAGCCCTCGGTGTGGACCAGGTGCTTGATCTTCAAGGCCAGCTCGACGTCGTGACGCCGATAAAGCCGCTGGCCGGTTCCGCTTTTGTTGGGTTTCAACTGCGGAAACTGCGTCTCCCAAAAGCGCAGGACATAGGTTTCGACTTTGCAGATACGGGCCACATCACCAATCTTGAAGTAGAGGCGGTCGGGGATTGCGGGAGAATCGGGGGCGCGATTCGTGGGTAGTTGCATGGCCATGGAGAAGACGAGGAGGGTACCGCAACCGTGGTGAAAACCCTGCTCTAGAGGCAGTATAGGCTACAATTTGCGCGCTTTGCGAAGCAAAATCCACTGATTGCCCGCAGTTTGTCGTGGAACGTGGCGGGGCAAGAGTCAGAATTGGTGAGTCCTCTGGCATTTTCGGCAATGAAAAATGCAGGTTCTCTTCGACTTCATCCCGGCCCTACGGGACGGGGTGGGTTCAGGGAATGCTGACCCAGGGTTTCGCTTCGCTTTACCCTGGGCTATTTTCACGTTCTCCCTACCGGGAGAAACGATGTTGCGTTCTCGTTCCACGTTGCACTTTCGTTTCAAGTTGCTCTCCCGTTCCAATCGTCAGGCCTTTTCGGGGCGGGTGATGGGAGTGCGTGCGGGAGAGTGAGGCGGCGCGGCGCGCAGATATTGCTGCGGCCAACTGGAAGGCTCAGCGAGAACAGCCGCGGCATGGAGCGGCCAGTAGGGGTCGCGGAGCAGTTCTCTGCCGAGGAGAATGAGATCGGCCTCGCCTTGAGCAACGATGGCATCGGCCTGGACGGGGTCGGTAATCAAGCCAACAGCGGCGGTGAGAACGGCTGCCTCGCGACGGATTCTGGCGGCAAACTCGACTTGGAATCCGGGGCCCGTGGGGATCTGGACGTTGGGAACCTGGCCGCCGGAGGAAACGTCGACCAGATCGACGCCGTGCTCGCGAAAGAGCCGGGAGAGCTGAACGGATTCGTCTACTGACCAGCCGCCGGGAACCCAGTCGGTAGCGGAGATGCGAACAAAGAGCGGTAGGTGAGAGGGCCATTGGGCGCGGACGGCGTCCACCACCTGCAAGGTCAGGCGAGTGCGATTTTGAAAGCTGCCGCCGTAGGCGTCGGTGCGCTGGTTGGCAAGCGGAGAAAGGAATTGGTGGAGCAGATAACCGTGCGCGGCGTGAATCTCGACTATGTCGAAGCCGGCTTTGAGGGCACGGCGGGCGGCTTGGGCGAAGGCGTCGATGATGGCGGTGATGCCGGCCTGATCGAGTGCCTGGGGCAGTGCGTCGCCGGGCGCGAAGGCCAAAGCGCTGGGCGCGACCACCTGCCAGCCTCCCTCGGCGGCAGAGAGCGGGCCTGCTCCAGAGAAGGGAATTTTCGTGCTGGCCTTGCGGCCGGCGTGGGCCAGTTGAATGGCGGCACGTGCGCCCTGCGAGTGAATGAACTGAACAATGCGTTCGAGGGCGGGGATGTGGGCGTCGTTCCAAAGCCCAAGATCGCCGGGAGAGATGCGACCCTCTGGAACAACGGCCGAGGCTTCCAGAATGACCAGGCCTGCGCCGCCCTGGGCGCGGCTGCCCAGATGGACGAGGTGCCAATCAGTAGCGAAGCCGTCCTGTGAGGAGTACTGGCACATGGGCGTGACGCCGATGCGATTGGGAAAGCTGACTGAACGGAGTTGAAGCGGAGAAAAAAGAGGATGGCTCATAACTGTATGGATGCGTGCGAAGGGGACGGGATTCAGAGCGAACGCTACCGGGTCTGGTTAGCGAGGAGAACCATTTGCGTCACGCGGTCTGTCCACAGGGCTTCATCTCCAGTGCAAGCGAGAGGCGCGCCATCGAGGATGGCGGCGACGAAGTTTTCAATGCACGGATAATGCACGTTGGGGTGCGTGGGGAGCGACTCGTGCACATCTCCAAAGCGGAGGATCGGGCCGCTCAATGGATCAAGATTCATCTCGCCGTTGGTTCCGATAATGCGAAACTGGTCGCGGTCGATGCGCGAATTCCAGCGCACATCCACCGTCGCATGGACGCCGCGCGCATATTGTATGAGGACGGTCGCCGCATCTTCGACAGCCATGGAATGAACGACGTTAGACAGAAAACCAGTAGCGCGGCATGGCTCGCCAAAGAGGAAATTCAGGGCATCGATGCGATGACAGGCGATGTCGTAAAGCGGGCCGCCGCCGGCCATGGCGGGATCGAAGAGCCAGTTTCTGATCCAATCCGGATCGTCGTGTTTGAGCCATCCGTGGCAGTTTGCTTCGGCGAAAACGGGCTGCCCGATTGCACCCTCGGCTATGAGCTCACGGGCGCGAATCAGCTTGGGAAAGAGCCTGCGATAGTACGCGACCGTGAAGAGCCGATGATGGTCTCGCGCGGCGGCAACCATGGATTGCGCTTCCGTGAGGTTCATTGCCGTTGGCTTTTCGCATAGGACGTGCTTGCCCGCCTGAAGACAGGCAATGGTTTGAGGCGCATGGAGAAAGACCGGCGATGCAACGTAGACGGCGTCAATCGGAGTGGTCAGGAGCGCGACTTCGAGATTGGTGAAGACCTCGACGCCGGGATAGGCAGCGGCCTTTTGCGGATCGCGGGTGAGCAACGCCTGCAAGCGGCTGCGCGGCTCCGCAAGGATGGCCGGGATGATGCGACGGCGCGCGATGTCGCCAATTCCAATGACAAGCCAGCGAATCATGACTTGATAAGCGTAAACGATCCGGGTGGATTCCCAGGTCGCGCTTTTAGATCTGGGAATCCAGCAAGCATTCGCTCCGTGGCTAAAGCCCGTTTTAAATTCGCTGGCTGAGTGCGGGGGTTGAAACCCCCGCCTCCCTCCGGTTTACGGCACCCTTCGATTGTGCTCGGAGCAGGCTTTGAAGTCACGCCCTGACACAATCCCGTTTTTGAAACACAAATTACTGCTTTTTGAGGACGGCTGAGTCTTTTTCGTCGGCGAGGATGGTGGACTCAAGCAGGCGAAAGTCAGCGGCTTTGGTGGGAGGAATCTCGACCTGGCGGACGACGTATTCGCGCTCGTAGTGGAGGAGATTGCCTTTGGCCGAAACAGAGGAGTGGTAATTGGCAAAGCCCACATCAACGCTGACGGTGTCCGGAGTTTCATCAACGATGTAGCCGGGAGGGATGGTGATGTCGAAGCTATCGCGCCAGCGGCCGGTGGCGTCGAGGTCAATGGGATAGATGCGCGGCTTGTCGTCAAAGCCACGGACATAAGTGCCAACCACGCGCGGACGCACCAGCAGGAGCGGACCGGCCTGATGCCAGTATTGGTGGGCTGTCACTTTGTAGTGGAATTCGAGGGGCTTGTCGAGGGCTGTCGGCTGAATGAATTGGAAAGCATCGAGCGTGACGCCGGGAAGAGTCTCGGCTACGTATTTCTCCCAATACTCGCGGCGCTCCTTATCGTCGGTGTATTTGAGGAACTCGCGGAGATTGGCACCACTAGGCCCGGAGTGGGAGGTATCGACCGAGCCGGTCAATGTTCCGTCCGCCAAGAGCGTGAAGGCGCCTTTCTGTTCGGTGCCGTTGGCGTCTGGATCAAGGACCGGGAGGGCGATGATCTGGCTGGAAGCTCCGGCGGCAAGGGTACCGTAGCTGCCTTGCTCGTAGGAAGGTAGATTGCCGACAGGTGTGCGCTCGTTGGTGGGGTCGAAGATAAGGTAGCGCTTGCCGTCTTTGGCTTTGACAATGGCCTTGAGGCGCGGGTCCTGCACGTCCGCGGGCACCTCGATGGCGGTAATCATGTGGTTGCCCATCAGGGAGGGTGCATCGGGATCGACGATGCCGCGGTGGTCGTCCACTGGCATATAGAAGGCATGAATGCCGGCCACTTGGAGCATGGAGATAAGCAGAGTGGTCTTGTCCTTGCAATCGCCGTAACGATTGCGGAAGATGTTGGCAGCATGATTCGCCTGCAAGCCGCCGATGCCGCGCGAGACGGTGAAATAGCGGACGTTTTTCTGGATATATTCGGTGATGCGGCTGAGTTTAGAGTAGAAGTCTGGCGCGCCGGCGATGAGGGTTTGGGTTTTGGCGGTGATCTCCGGCGAGGGGTCGGGCCGGTTAGCTTCCAGTGTGGTCACCCATTGGCCGATGGCGCGCCACTGGTTGTCTTTTCCTTCGACGGCGGCATCGCCCCACTGCACGGACATGCGCGCGGCGAGAGCGGTCCAGGCCGGGTGGGACTTCACATCGCGCAAGTCGAGCGCAGGCATGTCTTTCAGTTCCCAGCGCCAGTGGTTGGGCGCGACCTCGACGGGCTTGACGGGTGGGAATTTATGCCAGGCCTCGGAGTGGGCGCGGCCGGCCGGCAGGTCCATTTCGAGAGCCTGGAAGACGACGGGAATAGAACTCTGGATATTCCAGACCGTCTCCTGAAGATAAGGTTCAACTGATTTTTCGGACTCGCAAACGATGATAGCGCCCACATCGGCAGCGGGAGGCTGGCCAACCGCGAGCTGGGAANNGATTCAGCGAAGAATCCGCACCTTGACCACGGCTACGCCGTGACGAGTCATTCCAGCCAGGGACAGACCGCCGACCGTGTGCTGATCCATGCCGATACTGAGCTGGGAGCCAAAGACCTGCT
>PLOI01000154.1 GCA_003142015.1 Acidobacteriaceae bacterium
ATCGATCCGGTTTTGCAGCGGCGGGTGCGCGAAGCGATGCCGGACGTGAAGCTGGTGGCCGGCGACACCATGAACTATTGGATCAAGGACCATCGCGCGGCGCTGCTCGAGGTGCTGAAGGGGCTGGATATTCTGCTCATCAACGACACCGAAACCAAGATGCTGGCAGGCAACAATAATCTGGTGCAGGCGGCGCGCGCGGTGATGGCGCTGGGGCCTAAGGAGTTGGTAGTGAAGCACGGCGAGTATGGAGCGACGCTTTTCCACGGGCTTTCTCCCAAAGGTGAAAGCGCAGGGAGCGCCTTCCGCGCGCCGGCAATGCTCCTGGAAGATGTGATCGACCCGACCGGCGCGGGCGACAGCTTTGCCGGCGGATTCTTCGGCTACCTGGCTTCGCAGCCTGAACAGTCTCCGGCTGCGTACCGCCGGGCGATGTTTTATGGAAGCGTGATGGGCTCGTTTACGTGCGAGCGCTTCGGCACGGAACGCATGCAGAAGCTTACGCGCGAGGAGATTGACGAGCGATTCAATCTGTTCCGCGAGTTGACGCACCTTGCCTGAAAGTCCAATGAAGCAGAGTTCCCATCGTCGCGTGAAAGGTTCCGAGTGGCTGGCTGTAGTGGCCGGCTGCGCGGCGGCCTCCATCACCGCGATCGTGTGGAGCTGGCGCAACGGCGCGATGCTCAACTACGGCGATGCGGTGGCGCATCTGCACATTGCGCGGCGGGTCTTCGACGCTCACCAGCCGCGGCTGACCGAACTGGGCTCGGTGTGGCTGCCGCTGCCGCATCTGCTGCTGCTTCCCTTTGTGCAGATTTATAGCTGGTGGGCCAACGGCGTGGCGGGAGTGATTCCATCGGCGCTGGCATATCTGGCCGCGTGCGCGGGCATCTACCGCCTGGCGCGCTGCTGGCTGCGGCCGACTCCTTCGGCGCTGGCGCTGGCCTTCTTCGCGCTGAATCCCAACCTGCTTTACCTGCAAACCACGGCCATGACTGAGCCGCTGTTTGTTTGCGAAATGGTGTGGGTCGCGGTTTGGCTGGTGGAGTGGCGAGCGAGTTTGGACGCAGATCCCAGGAAACTCCGCCGCACGCAGTGGCTCATTGCGGCGGTGCTGGTGGCCGCGGTCTTTACGCGCTACGACGGCTGGGTGATGGCGCTGGTGGCCTGGACGTGCATGGGCCTGACCCTCGCGCGCCGCGGCCGGCTACGCTCGGCGAGTTTTTGGATCGCAAGCGCGCTGGTGGCGGCTGCACCGGTCGCGTGGTTTGTTTACAACGCTGTGGGCTTCGGCGATTGGCTCTACTTCGCGCGCGGGCCGTATTCGGCCAAGGCAATTGAGATTCGCACCTCCGTGTCGGGATTTCCGCCGCATCCCGGCTGGCACAATCCCTGGGTTGGGCTGATCTTTTTTGTGAAGGCCGCGGAGCTGGACGCGGCCGCTGCGGCCTGGGGCAACGTGCTGCTGGCCATGAGCCTCGCGGGGACGGCATGGGCCTGGCTGGCGGCGCGGCGGCGGGCGTTCACGTGGGCTCTGTTGCTCTGGCTTCCTGTTCCCTTTTATGCCTACTCGGTGGCCTACGGGTCGGTGCCCATCTTTTTGCCCGTCTGGTGGCCGCACTCCTTTTACAACACGCGCTACGGGATGGAGATGCTGCCGGCCTTTGCGCTGGGGCTGGGGTTTGCGGCGCAATTTGCGCTGGCCGTCGTGAATGAGTTCAAGCCACGCCGGGTCAATGCACGATGGGTAGGCTACGCGGCGAGCGCGCTGTTCGTTGTGTTGGCGCTCAACGCGGCACAAATGGTGCGCGAGCGTCCGCTGGTTTATGTCGAAGGGACAAAGAACATTGGGGCGCGCAAAGCCTACGAGATCGAGATCCCTCCGGCGTTGCGCGCGCTGCTCGTCGAGCGGCAGCGGGCCGTGGTGCTCATGGACACGTCGGTTTTTCCGGAGATTGTTGCGCTCAGCGGGATTCCGCTCCGCCAGACGATCAACGAGAGCGATTTGGAGATTTATCGCGCTGCGCTGGCCGCGCCGGCAGCGCACGCCGGCCTTGTGCTGGCCTTCGACGGCGACGAGATCGACCGCGCAGTGAAGGCGCATCCCGAGGGGCTGACGGCGGTGCGCCACTTTTCGACGGCGGGAGAGCCCGATGCGACGATTTATGTCTCTGGCAGTTCAAGAGCAGCCAGCCTCAACAAGTCGCGCTAAGCGGTGATAGCATCGGGCAAGGAAACGCGGTCACTTTACCTGCATCGATTTGGAGGAAGATTGATTCCATTTACTAAAGCTCACGCCTGCGGCAACGATTTTTTGATTGTGACCGAGGAAGCCGTTCAAGGCGGCGACTGCGCGGAGTTGACGCGAAAGCTCTGCGCGCGCAATACAGGCGTGGGCGCCGATGGCATTGAATTCTTTGCGTGGACCGGACCGAAGTCGGGCCGCATTCGACTGCGCAATGCCGACGGCTCTATCGCCGAGATCAGCGGCAACGGCACGCGTTGCGTGGCGGCATGGATGGCGCTGGAACGCGGCTTCCTGCCGGGCGATGAAATGGAAATTGCCACCGATGCGGGTCTGCGCGTCTGCCGCGTAAATGCGCTGAAGACAGACGGCGAGTTTACCGTGGAAGTGACCGCCGGGATGGGCGTTCCCTCGTTCACGCCGCGAACCGTCACGCTGGCTAACGGGCTTCGAGTTGCGGGAGTCGAGGTTTCCACCGGCAATCCACATTTTGTCATTGTGGTGGACAACGCCGAGTTTGCCGTCGCCGGATTGCCGTGGCAGCAGATTGGCGCGGAGATTTGCCGGCACACGGATTTCCCGCACCAGACCAACGTGGAATTCCTTCGCATAATCAGTCCTACCGAGATTGAGATTCGCATCTTCGAGCGCGGAGTGGGACCGACGACCTCATCCGGCACAGG
>PLOI01000025.1:0-14692 GCA_003142015.1 Acidobacteriaceae bacterium
GTAAACGGCGGCAGCCCCGGCAGCCGCGCGGGTTTGTGCCCGGCCAGCGCGCGCCGCAGCACAGCGAAGATGTCGCCCTCCAACTGGACGACCTTGCGGCCCTCGGTGATGGTGATCTCGCGCCCCCGCGCCACAATCCGCTTGGACGGCTGAAGGCCGATGAAGGTGTAGCGGCCCACCTGCTCGCCGTTCTCCACGGATTCCAGCATGAAACACTCCCGCTCCGGCCAGGCCGCGCGCAGAAACGCCGAAACCGGCGTTTCCATGTCGGCTGTGAGCGTGCGGCAGACGGGAACAAGCGTGTGCTCTTTGGCGAGCGCCAGAAACTCCTTGCGGCTGGGCTGAACGGAATGGGCAGAGGCTTTCACAGCCTTAGTGTAACTGCTGGGGTGGTTTGGCAGCGGCCGTGAATCGCACCCACGTCGATCTTCGGCGTCCTGCGCCGGCAGGCTCAATGCACCAGCCCCGAGCGGTAGGTTTTCAGCCAGCTCACCAGCTCTGCCGGGGGAAGCGGCCGGGTGAAAAGGTATCCTTGCGCGCCGTCGCAACCTTTCAAGCGTAAAAAGTCCAGTTGTTCCTGGGTCTCCACCCCTTCCGCGATCACGTTCATGCCGAGTTCGTGGCCCATCTCAATGGACTTCTCGACCATAATGCGATCCTGTTCGCTGCTCTGCATGTCCTGGACGAATGATCTGTCGATCTTCATTTCTGTCGCCGGTATGATTTTGAGTTGTTGCATCATGGCATAGCCGGTGCCAAAATCGTCGATTGACAACTTCACCTGTTTCATCCGCAGCCTGGCCAGAATGTCCAATGTTCTCGATAGCTCTTCGATCAAGCGGCTCTCTGTGATTTCAATCGTGACATTCCCGGGCGATATGCCATACTTCTCGGCGATCGATACAAGAATGTCCGGGAGCTTCAGATCGTGCAGAGAGTACACAGACTCGTTCAACGACAGCATGGGAGCCCTCCCATCGCCGTTTGCAAACTGGCCCACTTCGCTCAACCCGCGGTTGACAACGATCCAGCCAAGCTCGTCGATGAGCCCAAGCCCTTCCATGCGGCCAATGAAGTTGTCGGGGAAGATCAGCCCTCGTTCAGGATGCTGCCACCGAACCAGGGCCTCAACGCCAAGGATGCGCCCCGTGGCAATATCGATCAGCGGCTGATAGTGAAGTACAAACTCATCGCGCTCAATCGCATTCCGCAACTCCTCATTTTGAGTGATCTGGGCTTCCGGTTGAACAATCGGCAATGTTGCTGGCTCCGAGGATCTTGCCAGTATGCCTTCCAGTTCTGTCAGGCGGAACGGCTTTTGCAGATGACCCACAATGGAAAGCCCAAGAACCTGCGCCAATTGTGCCGCAGTCTTTAGGACGCGTTTGTCAACGCCGCTCATCAGGACGATGCTTGCCTTGCACTTCTGTTCGCCGAGCAGCCTCAACAGCTCAATGCCATCCATTCCCGGCATCATCAGGTCGAGCAGGATGAGAGTCGTATCGGGCGTCAGCGCCTTCAGGAATGTCGTTGCATCCGTCGTCGCGGTGCATTCGAATCCCATGCCCTGCGCCGCGGCAGAGACGAATTCGCCCACGTCAACTTCATCGTCAAGGATCAGGATTTTCTGGTTAACCGTCATCGTTCCTCCGTTAGCTTCCGGTTGATCCGCCGGCAAAAAGCCGGTCGAATGGGAGAGTTCCCTGAGGTTTGGCATAATTGCTTTTCATGACACGGTCAACGATTGCCGAGAATTCGGCGCGTTGATAAGGCTTGCGCAACAGGGGACCATCAACCAGCGGCATGCTTCTCTCAGCCAGCGCCTCTGCCGGAAACCCGGAAGAATAGATGATCCTGAGGTTGGGGTGCAGAGCAAGAGCCCTTTGCACAAGTTCCACTCCGTTCATTCCACCGGGCATGATGATATCCGTGATCATCAGGTCGATCTCCCCGTGCTGTGCGATCACCTCAAGCGCGCTGGCTCCGTCTTTCGCGTCAAGGGCTGTAAAGCCCATCTCCGCAAGATAGGCGAGGGCTACCTCAAGCAGATCCTCTTCGTCATCCACCACCAGCACCGTACCGACCAGCTTTGCGTCGAGAGATTGCGGAGCATCCGCCGGAACAGGCTGCGAAAGATCTTCTACAAAGGGTAGATAAAGCGACACCGTGGAGCCCTGACCAAGTTCGCTGTAGGCGCGGACGGCGCCGCCCGACCGCTTCACGAATCCGTAGACCATGGCAAGGCCGAGGCCTGTGCTCTTGTTGCGCGGCTTGGTGGTAAAGAATGGCTCGAATGCTCGCTCCAGGGTTTCTCGCGACATGCCGGACCCGGTATCCGTTACCGACACACAAACGTAACGGCCTGCTTTCAATTCGCCTGCCTGCACCGCGGGATGGCTGTCTTCAAGATTCTGTATATGCGAGCTGATGATGATGGAGCCGCCCTCCGGCATCGCATCCCGCGCATTCATCACCAGGTTGAGCAGCGCGCTTTCCAAACCCGCCGGGTCGACGAAGAGCGGTGGCACGGACGCATCGGCATTGGTCGTGATCTTGATCTCCGCGCCCAGCGCGTGGCCGGCCAATTCGATCATGTTCTGAATCGAATCTCCGAGCAAGACAACCGAAGGTTTCAACTCCTCCTTACTGGAGAAAACCAACAGACGCCGCGTGATATCCGCGCCTCGCGCAGCTGCCTTTTGCGCGGTCTGTACCCGCTTTACGGCAGGTTCGTTGTCCGTGACCAGACGCTCCAGAAGATCGAGGTTGCCAATAATGACGCCGAGCAGATTATTGAAATCATGGGCGATTCCACCCGTCAATTGGCCGATCGCTTCCATCTTCTGGCTCTGGTGCAACTGACGCGCCAGTTGCTTTCGTTCGCTAATGTCGCGAATCGCCGCCGTCACCAGGATTCCCTCGGAACTCTCCAGCGGGCTCAACATGATCTCGATCGGAAACAGGCTTCCATCCTTCCGCAGCCCGTGGAGCTCAATCCCGGTGCCGATCTGCTGCGTCAGCGCTTCAGCAGCGGTCCGGGTTCCGTCGGCTATCAGCCGTTCCGCAAAGCCCTTCGGAATGATGTTCGTTACCTTCTGGCCAAGCAGTTCATCGCGGCGGTACCCGAACTGCTTCTCTGCCTGGGCATTTAGCAGGACGATCTCGCCGTACGGGTCCACCACCACCATTCCATCCGGAGCCGCCTCCAGAAGCCCGCGGTACTTCGCCTCCGACTCCTTGTGCTCGGTCAGATCGCGGCAGATCTCGGAAAATCCCCGCAGGTTTCCAGATGGGTCGCGCAATGCGAGGAAGGTAATGCCGCTCGGGAATTGCGAACCGTCTCTCCGAACGCGCATGCTGTACTCGTCGTGCCGGCCACTGGCGGCAGCCAGCCGGAGCACCTCCTCCGGCCGCCCCCGCTTGATATCTCCCGCGACAAAGAAGCGGGAAAAGTTGTGACCGATAATCTGCTCGGCGGTGTATCCCGTGATATGTTCCGCGCTTGCGCTCCAACTGATAACCGTGCCCTGCGGGTCCAGCATAAAGGTCGCAAAGTCCCGCACTTCGTCCAGGAGCATCCGGTATCTTTCTTCGCTTTGCTGGAACGCTTCCGCGGCCGAAGCGCGCTTCGAACTGTCGCGTACCGCCGTCCAGGCCGCCACGCCGGCAACCAGAATTCCCAGCAAGGTTCCGCAGATCAGAATCACCTTGGTCTGGTTCGAGTGCCGCAAAGTGTCTGCAATGAGCTGTGCCCGCACGCGCGCTTCTTCGTTCTGCAACTTGCCAACCAGCGCTTGAAACTCGGCGTCCTGTTCGCCCGGGCCGCTGTCAATGGCAGCCATTGCAGCCGCGAAGCCCTGGGTACGGCGCAAATTGATGAGCATATCCGTGTGCTGAATCCTCTCGTAGACCAGGGATTCAAGGTGGGAGAAATCGACCTGCTGCGCCGGGTTATCCGCCGTCAGGGTGCGAATGGCTGCCTGATCCTGCTCTACCCTCGATACGTTGGCCCGGTAGGCGTCCAGATCGGACTCCTTGCCCGTCAACACGAATCCGCGGGTTGCGGATTCAATACTCTCCATCGCCAGGGCCAAATCCTGGATGTTCGCGAGAACCTCGTGGGTATGACGCACCTGGCTGTCGCTTTCATCGGAGACGACCATCCAGCGATAGGAGAACAAACCCATCAGCAACAGGGCCAACATGGCAAACCCGAATGCCAACCACACCTTCTGGCTCAAGAAGGACTTCATCTTCGTTTCACCTGTTTCTTGCAGGGGGAGCAGGTGTTTCAAAGTTCCCATTGCGAACGGGCTGGAACTGATGGATTAAGCGCATCAGTAACCCGAACGAGTAAGCATTTCTATTACATAGGTAACACGTTGGTGGAGAATGGGTCTGTTCCATTTTGCACAAATCGGCTCAGGGCAGAGGGGCGCGGCTCGGAATCCCTGCCACCCCGGTTTGGAGCAGGGCTGCATAGGCGCGGGAAGCGGCTGAGATTGCGTGCCGGACCGGCTCTCGCGTTATCATCCCGGCTCAAAGTTGATGGCCGCAACACGATTTTCAGCGAAGTTTCACGAACCAGTGCCCATACTGGAATAGAGGGACCTTGCCAAGGGGGTCGGAGGGTGGCTTTGCCGGGCTTGACGGGGCTGCGCGGCGGACCTAGACTCTGAGAGGTTTGCGCGTGTGGGCAGTGTCCCGCATGACGGACCCTCCGGCCACGGGACCCCTTTCCAGAATGCCGGACAACCGTGTTCCGTGAAGGTGTAGGAAACCCTGTAACGTCTAGCACTTGTGAATGGGTGCATTCCCCTGGCCCATCGCCCTGGCGGCAGGCAATCAGAATTGGAGAAATGTATGGCATCGGTATCCCTCGAGCAGGAGATCAATCCCTGGGAAGCCCAGGCGGCGCGATTTGACTTTGCGGCGCGCAAACTGAACCTGGAAGAAGGCTTGTGGAAGTTGTTGCGCATGCCCGCGCGCGAGATCATCGTGCATTTCCCCGTTACCATGGACAACGGCCACATCGAGATGTTCACCGGCTTCCGGGTGCAGCATTCGATCGCACGCGGTCCCGGCAAGGGCGGCATCCGCTATGCGCCCGACGTGAATCTGGACGAGGTGCGGGCGCTGGCCAGTTGGATGACCTGGAAGTGCGCGGTGGTGAACATCCCCTTCGGCGGCGCCAAGGGCGGGGTCATCTGCGACCCCAAGAATATGAGCCGGGGCGAGCTGGAGCGCATGACCCGCCGCTACACCTCGGAGATCATCGACTTCATCGGACCGGAAAAGGACGTTCCCGCGCCTGACATGAACACCAACGATCAGACCATGGCCTGGATCATGGACACCTACTCGATGCACCAGGGGCACACGGTCACCAGCGTGGTCACCGGCAAGCCCTTGAACATCGGCGGCTCGCGCGGCAGGACTGAAGCCACCGGACGCGGAGTGCAGGTAATCTGCGACGAGAGTATGCGCTACCTGAAGATGGATATCGACGGCTGCCGGGTGGTCATCCAGGGCTTCGGCAATGTGGGCTCCAATGCCGCCCGCCTGATGATGGAGCGCGGCTACAAGATCGTGGGCATCGCCGAGTTCGACGGCGGCCTGTCGAACCCCAAGGGCATCGACATTCACCAGTTGCTGGAATACAAGCGCCGCAACAACACCATTTTGGGTTTCGGCGGCGCAGAGGCCATGCCCAGCGAGGAGCTGCTGGTTTCTGATTGCGACATTCTCATTCCCGCGGCCAGGGAGAACGTGATCACCAGCCGCAACGCCGGCCAGATCAAGGCAAAGGTGGTCGTCGAGGGTGCCAACGGCCCCACCACCGCGGTGGCCGATGACATCCTGGCAGAGAAGCGCATCTTCATCATGCCCGACATATTGGCCAACGCCGGCGGCGTGACGGCTAGTTACTTTGAATGGGTGCAGGACCGTCAGGGCTACTTCTGGAAAGAAGCCATCGTAAACGAGCAACTGGAAACCATCCTGCGCGACAGCTTCGAGGATGTGGTCCGCTATGCCGAAGCTCACAACGTGAACAACCGCATCGCTGCTTACATGCTGGCCATCGATCGCGTGGCCCAGACCATCCGGCAGCGCGGTATCTACGCATAACTCGCCAGTCGAAAGCTGGGGACAACAATCAGAGCGGGATGGGCCAACGGCCTATCCCGCTTTTGCGTATGCGCGCAGGGCAACGCAGAGCGACAAAACGACGCGCCAATCCGCAGTGCGATAATGGAGCCACGCCACCAGAGACTCTGACGTGTGACGTGCTTTGAATGAATCTTCCCAACTCCATCACGATGAGCCGGATCTTCATGATCCCGCTGCTGCTGTGGATCCTCACGCCGCACTTTCCCTGGCATGCGCATGGAGCGCAGGAGATTACTGCTTCTGTTCTGTTTGTGCTGGCCTCGATTACCGACGGTCTCGACGGTTACCTGGCCCGCAAGCGCGGCCAGGTTACGACCGTGGGCATGCTGCTGGACCCCATCGCCGACAAGATCATGGTGGCCGGCGCCCTGATTGCCCTGGTGGCGTACAACTCCGATGTCGTCAAGGTCTGGATCGTGGTGGTTATCATCGGCCGCGAGTTTCTCATCAGCGGCCTGCGGTCGATTGCCTCATCAGAAGGTTTCACTATCCAGGCCAGTGACCTGGGCAAGCTCAAGACGGTCGTCCAGATTGTCTGCGTGGTCTCCGCCATCCTGGCTCATGGCTGGTACCAGTGGAAGTTCGGCGTACTCATCGTGCCGGTCAAGTGGATCGCCGTCGCCGCCATCTACTTCACGGTGCTGGTCTCCTCCATCTCCGCCATCGACTATTTTGTGGGCTTCTGGAAGCAGATCGACCACGCCAGCAACGACCGCCGCAAGGCATTCGTGCTCACCAGGCGCAAGAAAGTCAGCACGCCATAACCGGCTGGAGCACAAGCCGCGCCCATGTGCGACAATCGTCGAAAGACCGAATTTCCTATGAGACCTTCTCGTCTCCTTTTTCTGGGCGCCGCTGTATCGTTTTTGGCTGCTCCATTGGCTTGGCCCCAGGCGCCATTTGCGCCCAAGGCCGCTCCCTCGGTTCCGCTGGTGCTGGCCGGCGGCACGGTGGTGGATGTGACCGACTGGGGCCATTCGGCGAAAGACTTGCCGGACGCCGTCGTCATCATCCGCGACGGCCGCATCACCAATGTCGGCTCGCGCATGGCAGTCTTCATCCCCAAGAACGCGCGGGTAATCGACTGCACAGGCAAGTTTCTGATTCCGGGCCTCATTGACGGCTTTGCCGGCATGAATTCACAGGGCCAGGCCGACGCCGACCTCTATATGGGCGTTACCACCGTTGTCGCCGTCAGCGACGCGCGCCGCGGCGCGGTCGATTTTGCCGCCTCGCCCAGCCCTCACCTCTATCCGATGGACACGGTCGGCTCGACCGACAACTGGAGCCTGTTGGCCAAACGCCCCGAGTGGGCGCTCAAGCTGAGGGAAGGCGCTCGCCGGGCCGAACTGACCCCAGAGGACACACTCAGCCAGCTCACCGAAACTGCCCGGCTGGGAACGCGCGCCGTCTGGCTGGGCCACAATCTTACCGCCGCCAACGTCCAGTGGATTATGGCGCGCGCCCGGCAGATGGGCCTGGCCACGTATGGCGAGTTCGTCGCCACACCCTACGATGTGGGCGTCGAGGCAGGCGTGGATGTACTCGTCCACATGGGCCGCTATGAACTCGGTGTTCTGCCCGACGAGTTGCAGCGGCCGCTGGTAGATGATTCCGAGGGCACGGCCGCAGCCACGGCCTACGACTATGCCGAGCGCCTGCCCCCCACCGATCCGCATCTGCGCGGTTACGCCCACTTCCTGGCCACCCACCACGCGGCGCTCATGCCCACCTTCAGCGTCTACTATGCGCAGTTGCCGAATCATCGCAACCTGTGGAAGGAGCCGGCCGCTCTGCTGCTCGACCCCGCCCGCGTCTTCGACCCTGCCAACCGCACCAATGGTGAAATGGACTATCCACTCTCTCCATGGACGCGCCATCTGCCTGCCTCCGCCCAGCGCTGGATGGAAGAGAGTCTGGTGAAGAAAGCTGACCAGTCGGCCCTGCGGCTATGGCACATCAACGAAACTCTGTTTTCGGCCTACCCGCACTATCTGGCCGCATCCGGCGCGCCGGTCCAGGGTTCCTTGCCCGGCATTTCGATGCACACCGAACTGGAGCTGCTCGTCCGGCTGGGGCACTCCCAACGCGAGGCCCTCGCCGCCGCCACCAACAACTACAGTCTCCAGTTCGGCTGGAACGAGTTGGGATTGATTGCCCCCGGTCGCCGCGCCGACATCCTCGTCCTCGACGCCGACCCCACAGAGAGCATCTGGAACGTCCGCCGCATCTCCGGCCTTATCCTCAACGGCAATGTAATCGACCGCAAAAGCCTGCTGTCCTGGAAGCACTGAAGTCCTTTCCAATCTCACAGCGTCCCGGCCGGGGTGCGAGCAGAACCGCCGCGCATCGTTTAACGTAAGAGATAGCAGGCGTTTTCATGCAGGTTCTTCCCAAGGCCATGACCGATTCCCCATCTCAGTCGATCTCCAGGCCGAAGCACCACAATCAATGGCTCATCCTCATCGCGGCCTTCAAGCTGGCCCAGGCCCTGCTGTTTATTTCCATCGGCGTGGGCGTTGTGGGGCTGCTCCACAAGGACGTCGGTGAGGTGCTGACCAAGGCAGCCGAGCATCTGCGTTTTACTCCCGAGTCGCGCCTCGTCAACTTCATCCTGAAAAATGCGCCACTCGTCAATGACCAACTGCTGCGCCGCATCGGAGCGGTGGTCTTTTTTTATGCCGGCCTCGACTTGGTTGAAGGAATTGGCTTATATATGGAAAAAGTCTGGGCCGAGTTCCTCACCCTGGCCATCACCGCTTCGTTCCTGCCGTGGGAGATCTTCGAGATCTACCGCCGGCTCACGTTGGTTCACGTCAGTCTGCTGACAGTGAACACCCTGGTCCTCGTTTATCTTTTGAAACTTGTGATAGCGCGCGGAAAGCGCGAAGACGGCGCCGGGGAAAGCAAGCTGGATGAGTAAGGCCGTATTTTGACAGACGGAAGCGAAGAAGCCCCTAACTTTCGCTTTTTGTTCCCTATCATGAGTTATCGGCCCTGTCCAGTGCCGGAACATAAGGAGTAAGCCCTATATATTGTGGTAGCCGGAATTTAGTTGTCTATTAGGAGAGATTTCCACAGACACCCCTCATCTCTTTGCCGCTATTGCAATTTTCTTCTTGGCGAGAACCGAGATTGGGGGTACTATCGCTGTGTGAGTGGCCAAAAGTGGTCCGTTGTGAATCATTGTGGATTACATCGGCTGGTTTCAAGGAAAGATTAACCGATTTTCCTCCTTGATTTACAAGAATCGACGCCAATCCTGCGGGGGAACCAGCCTGGCTAATCGGAGAACGGCAGCGAAGGGCGTGTAGCAGCCGCGGCGGGGGATGTGAAATCAGCCGCGAGGGGACGGGCAGCATGGCGGTATTTCGTGGAAACCATCCGGCGAAGGTTGACCCCAAGGGGCGGCTCAAGCTCCCCTCTGGGTTCAAGGAGCAGGTGGACGAAGCGAATGTCACGCAGTTTTACATCACCTCGACCGACGGCAAGAAGGCGGAAGTCTGGCCGCTAGCGGAGTGGGAGCGGCAGGAAAGCTTGCTGGCCGAAACCAGCACCATGGACGACGCGGTGGAGAAGTACCTCAACCTGACCAGCTACTACGGCCAGCAGGTGGAGATGGACAAAGAAGGCCGCCTTTTGTTGCCGCAGATTCTGCGCGGCACGGCCAAATTGGATGCGGAAGTTGCAGTGCTGGGAAAGTTGCACTACCTGGAGGTTCATAACCTCGAGGTCTTTGAACAGAGTCTGCTGGCCAACGCATTGACAGTGGAGGATCGCCAGTCGTTGGCGACGATCCTCAAGCGGCGGAGTTGACCGCCCCAACCCCCCAGGGGGAGCGCATGACGAAATCAATTGAGCGGCATGCGCCGGTTCTTTTCGAGGAAGCGATTGATTTTCTCCGGGTGCGTCCTGGGTCTACGGTGGTGGACTGCACGCTGGGCCTGGCCGGGCACGCCGCGGGAATTGCAAGGCTGCTTGGAGCTGATGGGCATCTGATCGGATTTGATCGGGATCCCGAGGCGCTGGCGCTGGCTCAGGAGAAGTTAGACGGGGTTTGCAGCGAGTTAGGCAGCCAGGCGCCACGAGTTACTTTGATCGGCGCGGCTTTCAGCTCGGCGCCCCTGCACTTGAAGCCCGCTTCGGTGGACGGCCTGCTCGCCGACTTTGGAGTGAGCAGCCTGCAACTGGACGAGGCCGAAAGAGGTTTTAGTTTCATGGCGGATGGTCCGTTGGATATGCGCATGGATACGCGCTCCGGACTAACCGCCGCACAGGTGGTGAATGAGGCGAACGAGCGAGAGCTTGCGGACCTTATTTACGAATACGGAGAAGAAAGGAGGTCGCGGAGAATCGCCAGAGCCATTGTTCGCGGGCGGCCAGTAACAACCACGGGGCAGTTATCCCGGATTGTAACCTCAGCCGCCCCGGCAATGAAACAAACGCACATTCATCCGGCTACCAGAACATTTCAGGCGCTTCGCATTTATGTGAATCACGAGTTAGATGAGATTCGGACTTTGCTGGAGGCCGCACCCAAATTGCTCAAGCCCTCCGGAAGACTGGTCGTCATAAGTTTTCACTCGCTGGAAGATCGCATCGCAAAAGACAGTCTGCGCGAAGGCGCGCGGCAGGGAATCTGGGAGATTCTCAGCAAGAAGCCGGTTACAGCCGGCGAAGAAGAGTTAGATCGCAATCCGCGTTCGCGGAGCGCAAAGTTGAGGGCGGCGGAAAGAACAGCTACTAGCTTCTAGCCTCTAGCTACTAGCTCTGTAGCGCGGGCGACCGACATTTGTAAGTTGGAACAAAGGTCCGGCGGATTAGCTGTTGAAGTAAGTGACGGTCAAGATGGAGCTAGCAGCTAGAAGCTGAGGAGACACCATGGCGGCATGCGCAACAACCAATTTCGAAGTGGGCAGAAGCTGGAGCGCGCGAGTCGCGGAGCGTAACACCGAGCTAATGGCTCAGCAGGCTCTGCGGCGTCGGGGTATGCACACGCCGGAGTTTCCTTTCACGAAGCACTTTGACAACAGCCGCTTGATCAAGGCGCCCGACCCGGCGCGAGCCCACCAAATACGCCGTTTCTCCCAGGCCATCATGGTTTTCTTTGTGCTGACTATGGTCTACGGGCTGCAACACTTCAATGCCATCGAGGGCGGTTACCGGATCGAGTCGGAAAAGCAGGTCCGCGAGCAGTTGCGCGAGGAAAATCGTCAGTTGCGCCTCTCCGAGGCACAGCTCACCCAGCCGGGCCGCATCGACAGAATGGCCCGCGAAATGGGCCTTGCCGAGCCGCAGCCGGGCCAGATGGTTCAACCCAATGCCGCGCCCGACGCTGCCGCTCCAGTGCTTGCGCAAGCCGTTCCTCCAGTTTCCGCCGCGCAATAATCCGGCGCAGTTTCTTTACTGGAGCGAGTGTCCATGCCGTCCACCGTTCGACCCAGCCGCAACCGCAACCCCGCGCCGCGCGTCATGCCTCTCAAGCGGGCGCGCTTCTGGCTAGTCTGCCTGTTCTTTTTGGCCTGGGTCATCTTGATTGTCTTTCGCCTCTTCTGGCTCCAGGTCGTGCGCCATGGCGAATTTGTGGAGCGCGCACAGCGACAGCAGCAGCGCACCTTCGAGGTGGCTCCGCGCCGCGGCGTCCTCTATGACCGCAACCTGCGCGAACTGGCAATGACCGTGCAGGTGGACTCCATCTTCGCCGTGCCTTCCGAGATTGACGATAAGCAGGCGGCCGCTCATGCTCTGGCCGCAATCGTTCACACCGACCCCAACGACACGCAGAACACCGACGAGCAGATTGCCGCGCGCCTCGCGGCCGGGCGCAACTTCGCTTGGGTCGCGCGGCGCGTGACGCCGGAAGTAGCGGCTAGAGTAAAGGCTCTTCCTCTCAAGGGCATCTACTTCCAGAAAGAGTTTCAGCGCTTCTACCCGGACAACGAAATCGCCGCGCAGGTACTGGGCTATGTGGGCACGGACGACACGGGCCTCGGCGGCCTCGAGCAGAAGTTCGAGCCGCAGTTGCACGGCGTTCCCGGTCGCATGTATACCGCCATGGATGCGCGCCGCCACGTGCTCGGCTCCACGGAGAGCGAGCCCCAGCCGGGCCAGAATCTGGTGCTCACCATTGACGAGAATATTCAGTTTATGGCCGAACAGGCGCTGGACCACGCCATGGCGCGCACTCAGGCGGCCAACGGCACCGTGGTTGTGCAGGATGTGCATACCGGCGAGATTCTCGCGCTGGCCATCCGCCCCACATTCAACCCCAACGACATTCGCCACACCACGCCGGAGCTGTTGCGCAACCACGCTGTCAGCGACGTTTACGAGCCGGGATCGGTCTTCAAGCTGGTCACTTATTCGGCAGCGCTGGAGCAGCACGTCACAGCGCCCGACGACATGATTGACTGCCTCGGCGGCAAGATTACCCTCGCTGGCCGGGTCATTCACGACAACCAGGGCGAGCACTTCGGCGTCATCCCGGTTCATCAGGCGCTCGAGGTTTCCAGCGACGTGGCAGCCGTCAAGCTCGCACTCAAGGTCGGCCCGGAGCACTTCTACCAGTTCGTCCGCGACTTCGGCTTTGGGAGCCGTTCCGGGGCCGAAATGCCCGGTGAAACCCGCGGGCTACTTCGCCCGGTGAACAAATGGGGCCCCTCGTCCATCGGCTCGATTGCTATTGGCCAGGAGGTCGGCGTCACGCCGCTGCAACTGGTTTCCATGGTTTCAACCATCGCCAACGGAGGCGTCTATCTTCCCCCGCGCGTACTGATGCCCGGCCAGGTGGATGGAACGCGCAATGGTCAAACGCAGGCCACGCCGCTGGTGGCGTCGCCTTTCAAGCCCGGCGAAGAGCTGCCCAATCCGTTGCCTGCCGGTGCGCACCGCGTGCTCTCCACTCTCACCGCCGCCCAGATGCGCAAGATGATGGAGGGCGTGGTATTGTTCGGCACCGGCAAGCCAGCGCAACTCAACGGCTACTCCTCAGGCGGCAAGACCGGTACAGCGCAAAAGATCGATCCGGCCACCCACCTCTATTCGAAGACCATGCACATTGCCTCGTTTGTCGGCATTGCTCCGGTCAACAATCCGGTGATCGCCGTGGCCGTGGTTCTCGATTCGCCCAAGGGAGCCTATTATGGCACAGCCGTCTCCGCGCCCGTCTTTGCCGAGGTAGTGCAACAGGTTCTCGAATATCTCTCCGTGCCTCACGACATCGATGCCCGCCGTCCCCGCGCATTATCCAAGGCCGATTTGCACGTAGCCGAAGACGACAGCCATGAGGAAACCGGCGACATCAGCGCCCTCTATGCCGCGGCCAACGATCTGCCCAGCGACGACCCGCAGCGCGCGTCCGCAACCCAGACGCCGCCGGCAAGCGCGCCTGCCGCAGGCAGCCAATCGCAAACCAGTGCGCAACCCGCGAGCACAAATGCCAACCCCGCAACTACGCAACAGCAGCCGCGGACAGCTGCTACCGTGACCATCGCCGACGGCAAGGCTCTGCGCGTTCCTTCGCTCATCGGTTTGCCGGTGCGCAAGGTCATTGAGCAGGCCGCCGCCGCCGGACTCGAAGTGGAGATCAACGGCAGCGGCACGGTGCGGGAGCAAGCCCCCGCACCGGGAACCATGGTCGCGCCGGGAACCAGAATCATCGTTCGCTGCGGACGATGAAACAGAATTACTATGGAGTAATGCCGTGAAGGACCGTCCTATGCAATAACATTGCGATTCGACAGGGCTATCAGTCCGTGATTCAACCCATGGAATGCGGCGTTTTTTGGAAGGGTTAACCATGTTGCACCGGCATCTGAATCATCAGCAATACACGCTTGCCGCCCTCGACGATGTGATTGACCGCGGCAAGCGCGAGGATTGGGCTCAGTTGCGCGCCGTGGCCCTCGAAGACCGCGTCCTTATGGAGAAGATCCTTCACGTCGCACTCGCTCACGCCGGCGACGTCTATGCACAGCGGTATCACTTCTGGAGACACTATGCCGAAGATCACCTCAGAGTTGCCTGAATGGGAAGAGGTTCTTTCCGCGGCTGCCCATCTGCAACGCATCTTGCCGGATGCGGTTCTTGTGGGGGGCACCGCCGCGGCGATCTCGGCCCTGCGTTCGTTCGATAACATCTACCCGCAGCCGAACGAAGAATCGGCCTTGCAACAGCTTCAGATTCAACTGGCGACCCCGTTGCCCTATGACCTGGATGAAGTCAACCTTTCCGAGTATAAGCATCTGTCGCCCAGATGGCACGATTGGAGCGTGGTGCAATCGGCTTGCTCAGCATGCGCCACTCTGATCTTTGACCGGATCATCGGATCTGAAGACACAGGGAAGGCCTGAGAAGGACGAGTTGAGAGCATGGCAGAAAACTCGTGGCATCAATTTGAAGACGGCGCCACTCTAGGCCAGAAAGGGTCCGAGAGCGGCGTCATCCTGCGCGATGAAGAGCATCCGCAGGAAGCGCGAATCACCCTCGAGCGCGACACCCGCACCGCGCCCTTCGCCATCAC
>PLOI01000025.1:14781-17257 GCA_003142015.1 Acidobacteriaceae bacterium
GCGCAGACGGGCCGGTTACAGGCGTCGAGTACGACTCGCGCAAAGTGCGACCGGGTGCGGTTTTTGTCGCCATGAAAGGCGGCTCGACCGACGGCAACCGCTACGTGGAGAAAGCCATCGCCGCTGGCGCGCTGGCCGTTATTACCGACTCGCCGCAAAAATTCGACCACCTGCTGGTCTTCGAGGCCGGTCTGCCTGTGCTCGAGGTCGAGCACGGCCGCCGCGCGCTGGCCCAGGCTTCAGCCGCGTTTTTCGGCCATCCGGAGCGCAAGCTCGCCACCACGGGCATCACCGGCACCAATGGCAAGACGACCACTGCTTTTCTAATCGAATCACTGCTGAACGCTGCGATGCGCAAGTCTGTTCTTGTTGGCACTATCGAGTATCACGTGGCCGGCGAAGTGCGTCCTTCGGTGCATACCACCCCCGAGTCGCGCGACCTTTTTGAACTGATGGCTGAAGGCGTTGCCCGGGGCGCCAGCGAGTTGGTCACCGAGGTTTCAAGCCACGCCCTCGACCAGGGCCGGGCGACCGGTTTGAATTTTGACGTTGCCGTCTTCACCAACCTCACGCGCGATCACCTCGATTATCACGATACGATGGAGAAGTATTTTGCCGCCAAGCGCTTGCTCTTCGACGGCACGGTCTATCCGGCTCCGCGGGTCGCCCTGATCAACGCGCACGACCTGCGCAGCGCAGAGTTGGCCGAGGCGGCGCGCAAAGCGGGCGCCGAGGTCCGGACCTATGGAATCGGTGAGGGCGATTGGCGCGCGGCCGGCTACACGCTCACTCCGTCAGGCGCGGTTCTCGAACTGGAAACTCCAGCAGGAGCGGCTAAAGTCACTTCGCGGCTGGCCGGCGAGGTGAACATCCTCAATCTGCTGGCTGCGTTGACCGCTGCTCACGCGCGCGGCGTGCCGTTTGCCGATCTGGTAGAGTTCGTTCCCCGCCTCCTGCCCGTTCCTGGACGCTTTCAGTCCGTCGATGCGGGTCAGCCTTTCACTGTGATTGTGGACTACGCCCACACCGATGATGCCCTGCGCAACCTGACCACGCTGGCCAGGCAGATGACCGCGCAGTCCGGCAAGCGTGTGATTACGGTTTTTGGCTGCGGCGGCGACCGCGACCGCACCAAGCGCCCCAAAATGGGCCTGGCTGCGGGTGAGGGAAGCGACTTCGTTATAGCCACCAGCGACAATCCCCGCTCCGAGGAGCCGCTTGCGATTCTGGCTGAGGTCGAGCCGGGCCTCAAGACCACCCAGGTCAGCTATACCATCGAGCCGGACCGTGCCGCCGCCATTCGCCTGGCGCTCAAGGAGGCCGCCCCCGGTGATGTGGTTCTGATTGCAGGCAAAGGCCACGAGAAGGAACAAATTCTTGCCACCGGCGTCATACATTTTGACGATGTCGAGGTTGCCCTTTCGGCGTTGGGCGAAATAGGTTATGGTGGTGTGCAATGAATCTCACACTTGCAGAGGCAGCCATTGGCGCGGGTGCGGTACTTGAGGCGCCGGCCAGCGTAACCAACGCAGGGGCGCTGGTGGTGTGCGGCTATTCGATTGACTCGCGCACCGTGGCTGCGGGCGAGCTCTTTTTTGCCGTGCGCGGCGAGCGGCTGGATGGGCACGATTTTGTGGCCGCGGCTATCGAACGCGGAGCCGTGGCCGCGGTGGTTTCGCGCGCGCGCGTCGCCACCTTGCCTGACGCCGCTTTGGCTGTGCCACTGCTCATCACCGAGGATCCGCTGACCGCCTTGCAGGCTCTGGCCACGCACGTTCGCCGCCAATGGGGCCGCCGTGTGGTGGCCGTCACCGGCTCGGCCGGCAAAACTACCACCAAGGAAGCGATTGCCGCTGCTCTGGGCGCAAAGCTCAATGTGCTCAAGTCCCAGGGCAACCTCAACAACGCCTTCGGCCTGCCCTTGCAACTGCTGCGCCTCTCGCCCGANNGTCATCGAGATGGGCATGAACCACCCCGGCGAAATCGCCGCCCTGGCCCGCATCGCCTCGCCCGACTGGGGCGTTGTGACCAACGTGGGCACCGCGCACATTGAGAACTTCCCCGACGGCCAGGCCGGTATCGCTCGCGCCAAGCTCGAACTGGTCGACGCGCTGCCCTCCGCAGGCGTCGCCTTTCTCAATGCCGACGACCCCTACCTCTCGCAATTTGGCCGCGACTTTCCCGGCCGCGTGGTTTATTTTGGCGCCAGCCCATGCGCCGATCCGCAGATTATCGAGGTCGCCGAAGACCTTGCCGGCCTTCACGTGCGGTATCGCGCCGGAGAGCGCGAGGGCCAACTGACGCTCAAACTGCTGGGCGCGCACAACGCATCGAACGTGATGGCCGGACTGGCCGTTGCGCTGGAGGCGGGCGTCGAGTTGGATGCGGCCATCGCCGCCCTCGAAACCCTCGCCGCCGGAGACAAGCGCGGCCAGGTGATCGAAATCAAAGGCGCGACGATTTTGAACGACAGCTA
>PLOI01000151.1 GCA_003142015.1 Acidobacteriaceae bacterium
CCCGCATTTTCATTCCATCTACGCCTATTGCCGCGTCTCCGACGATTTGGGTGACGAAGTGGGCAACCCCGAGCAGGCCCTTGCGCTGCCCGATCTCTGGGGCAGCGAGCTCGACGCCTGCTACGAAGGCCGCACGCGTCATCCCGTCTTTGTCGCGCTGGCCGAAACTATCCGCGACTGCTTCATTCCCAAGGAGCCGTTTGCCGATTTGCTCGTCGCTTTTCGTCAGGATCAGAAAGTCACGCGCTTCGACACCATCGACGACGTTCTGGCCTACTGTCGCTACTCGGCCAATCCCGTTGGCCGCCTGGTGCTCTATGCCTGCGGCGAGTCGAATGAAGAAAACAACCGCCTCTCTGACGCAACTTGCACCGCGCTGCAGTTAGCGAACTTCTGGCAGGATGTACGCGAGGACTACGCGCGAGGCCGCGTCTATATTCCGAAAAACGATATGGAGGTCTTTCGCGTCAGCGANNCGCCAGGACTACGACGTGCTCACCGCGCGGCCCGCCATCTCGAAGAGCAGGAAACTGGCGCTGGCTCTGCGCGCCGTCAGCGGCAAGCTGCTGCCCTTTCTGCGCTTCGGCAGTCGGATCTGAGGGACGGCGTGACCCAGTCAACCCTATCGGACGAGCTCACGCTGGACAGAGCCTACGCTGCCTGCCGCGCCATCGCGCGCCGCGAGGCGAAGAATTTTTACTACGCCTTCGTTGCGCTGCCCGCCCCGCGCCGCAACGCTATCTGCGCCATCTACGCCTTCATGCGCCGCGCCGACGATCTGGCCGACGACGAATCCATCTCCCGCGACGAACGCCGCCGCAATCTGGCCGCGTGGCTGGCCGAGTGGCGCAGTGTCTGCGCCGGTGGCTTCACAGCCGATCCGGCTTTTCTTGCCGTGCGCGATTGCACCGCGCGCTTCCATATTCCCCTCGGACTTCTGGATGAACTGGTCGCCGGAGTGACCATGGACCTCGATCAGGCCGCAACGGACTCGCCCGGCACCTTTGCCACCTTCGCCGATCTCTATCACTATTGTTATCTTGTGGCATCGGTCGTGGGCCTGGTCTGCATCCGCATCTTCGGCTACTCCGACCCACGCGCCGAGAAGCTTGCCGAAGAGACGGGCATCGCCTTCCAGCTCACCAACATTCTGCGCGACGTGGCAGAGGATGCGAGCCGCAATCGCGTCTATCTTCCGCTGGAGGATTTAGCGGCCCACGGCGTCACGCTGGATTTGCTGCTGCACCGCGTGCCCGGCTCGCCGCCCACGGCCAGCGAACGTGCTCTGCTTGCGGCCATCGCCCAGCGCGCGGAAGAGTTCTATCAATCCGCTGAAGCGCTGCTGCCCTTGATTGACCGCGAGAGCCGTCCCGCGCTGTGGGTGCTGGTTTCCATCTATCGCGGCCTGCTCCAACGCATCGACCGCGCCGATTACGATGTCTTTTCGAGACGCGCCAGCGTGCCCATGCCGCAAAAACTTGGCATCCTGATCGTTGGATTTGTGCGGATGGGTTTGGCGCGTTTGTCTGCTTGACGGAGACTTCTCGTTGATTGATTCGTCTCAAAACTCGCAGAAGTCCGTCACCGTCATCGGCGCAGGCGTCGCCGGCATGAGCGCGGCCTGCGCCCTGGCCGAGGCCGGCTTCCGCGTGCAACTGGTTGAGCGCCGAGGCTATCTCGGCGGCCGCGCCAGCTCCTATCTGCATCCGGGCGTGAATGAGGTCATCGACAATTGCCAGCACGTGCTCTTCGGCTGCTGCACTAATCTCCTCGGTTTCTATCGCCGCATCGGCGTCTCGGATCGCATTCACTGGACCCACGAAATGACGATGATCGAACCGGGCGGGCGACGCTCGAGGCTGGAGCCGTTCAGATTCGGTCCGTTCCGCTTGCCGGCGCCGTTGCATGGCGCGCCCAGCTTCCTCAGCGCAAAGTCTCTCACCTTCGCCGACAAAATATCGCTGGGCCGTGCGATGCGAGCCATGATGAGGCCCGACGCGCTCATCGACACGCGCGAGTCTCTCGGCGCGTGGCTCAGGCGGCACAGGCAGACCGAAGGAGCGGTGAATCGTTTTTGGCGGCTGGTGATCGCCAGCGCCTTGAATGCGGAGCTTGATTCGATTGCCGTGCCCTATGCGGCCAAAGTGATTCGCGAGCTGTTTTTGAATTCAGCCGAAGCGGGCAGCATGGGAATGAGCACGGTTCCTCTGAGCGAACTCTACGCGGGCGTCACGCCTTTCATCGAGCAGCGCGGCGGCAGCGTGCTGTTGAACACGTCCGTCGAAGGCGCGGCTTGGGACGAAGAGACTTCGCAGTGGCTGATTTGTACACGCACAGGCGAGCTGGTTTCTGATTTCGTGATTCTGGCTTTGCCATTTGAAGCGACGCAGAAGTTATTGCCGCATCTGCCCGCCGAGGAAGGCGCGGAGAAGCTGGCCCGGCAGATTGAGCGCCATGAGCATTGGCCTATTTGCAGCGTGCATCTGTGGTTCGACCGCGAGATCACCAGTCTTGAACACGCGGTGATGCTCGACCGCGAAATTCATTGGATGTACAACCAGTCGAAGCTGCAAGGGCGCGGCGGCAATTACATAGAATTGGTCGTCAGCGCCACGCGCTCCTTTGCGGCCCTGCCGCGCGAGGCCGCGATCCAGCAAGCGCTCACTGAGCTGGCAGAGTTTTTCCCGCGTGTAAAGGAAGCGAAGCTAGAGAAAGTCGCGCTCATCAAGGAAGTGAATGCTACCTTTGGTATCGCTCCGGGGATAGATTCCGCGCGGCCCGGCGCTGCTTCCTCGTGGCCAAATCTGTTTCTTGCCGGCGACTGGGTGCAGACCGGCTGGCCATCGACGATGGAGAGCGCGGCAAGGTCGGGGCATCTGGCTGCGGAGGCGCTTGGCATGGCGGCGGGGGAACCGCTGCGCTGCTTCGAGCCTGACTTAAAGCCTCAGGGACTGATGCGGTGGATTAGTCCTTAGTTATTAGCTATCGAGGCTAAATGGCACAATACTTTGGCTAGAAGCTAGAGGCTGGTAGCTGCTTTTCAATGCGCCAAAAAATAGACACCGATGCAGACCAGAACGGCCGAAGTCCAGCGCCGGCGGTCAACATTTTCCTTGAGAAAAATCTTTCCGGCGATGGCGTTGGTAACCAGCGTCAACGAGGCCGAGGCGGGAGCTACGAGGCTCAGGTTCAGGTGGTTCAATGCGAAGAGCAGAGCAAAGAAGGCCAGCGCAAGGAAGCTCACTCCGGCAAAAAACAGCGGGCAGGTGAGAACGGCGCGAATGGCGCCTTTCAGCCCCGAGCGGGAGCGAATCTCATCCAGGTCGCCGACGGACTTCATCGCTGCGGCGGTCAGCACTTCGCCGGCGGTCGAGGCGAGAATGATGGCCGCGATCATCGCTGTGGCTGCCCAGAAACCGGGCTGAGGCGCAGGGTAGGGAATCGTCATCACGCCTGCTCCTTTCCCATATCCGCTGTTTCGGCGAGGGACGGCGCGTGAGCCACGGGTCTCTCTGTCAGCGACGGACCTTGCGCCACGAATCCCACGCCAACTGTAATCAGCACAATTCCCGCCCAGCGTTCCAGTGAAATCGGCTCATGCAGCCAGAAGCGCGCCAGGAGCGCGACGATTACGTTGCCGAAGGCCGTAGCAGGCAGCACAAACGTAAGATCAGCCCACGACAGCGCGGTCAGATAGCTGGCAAAAAAACCGATGAGCAGCGCGATGCCTGCGCCAATCCATGGAGTGAAGACCGCGGCGATGAGCGTGGCGGGATGAGCCAGTGTGATGGCCGGCAGGCCTGTCATGCCGCGCGAAAGGCAGGTGTCGCCCAGCGGAGCGCAGAGCGAAACAAGCCCCAGAATCAGGTATTGGCGCGGCGAAAGTCTTGCATGAGACATGGGTGATTTAGTCCTGACAATTGGACGCCGTAAATGGTTCGTGGTTTCCAACCTTTATGGCAGGAAACGGAACGCGGATTCTTAGATTCCGCTGCGCTCCACTCAAAATGAAGAAAGCATTTGAGGGTTGCTCGGCGGAACCTATGCGTTCACTGGCGCGGGCGGCTCCGCCGGTTTGCTGCGCGCCGTCTTCACCATCTGGTTGCGTTGCGCGCGCAGTTTAAGGAAGGCCTTGGCTTCAACATAAAGCCGGGGCAGATCACGATTCACAAACGCTTTCCAGACCACGCGGAACGCCGCTCTGGGCCGGAAGTAGTACTCGTCGTAGAAACGATGTACCATCTCGAGCACGTAGTCCGTGGGCAGGCCGGGGTATTCGATGTGCGCCATCTGGTGGCCGCCCTCGTCGCTCATGGCAGTGGCATTCTTGATGAAGCCGTTGGCCTTGGCGTAATCGTAAAATTCGGTGCCCGGAAAAGCGTGGGCGATGGACACCTGAATGGTTTCTACGTCCAGCGTCTTGGCGAAGTTGATGGTGTTGCGAATCGATTCCTTCGTCTCGCCGGGCAGGCCCAGCACAAAGTCCCCGTGGACGGTGAGGCCCAGGTCGTTGCAGTCCTTGGCGAAGGCGCGCGCGCGCTCCACGGTGGCGCCCTTCTTGATGTTCTTGAGAATCTGCGGGTCGCCGGACTCAAAGCCCACGATGAGCAGCCGGCAACCGGCCTCTTTCATCGCTTTCAGCGTCTCGCGGTCGGTGGTCACGCGCGAAGTGCAGCTCCACGTCAACCCCAGCGGCTTCAGCTTCTGGCACAGCTCGATGGTGCGCTGCTTCTGAATGTTGAAGGTGTCGTCGTCAAAGAAGAACTCCTTCACGTCGGGGAAGTTCTGCTTGGCCCAAGCCAGTTCGGCGGCTACATCATCTGTAGAGCGTTTGCGCCACGCGTGCCCGCTCAGCGTCTGCGGCCACAGGCAGAAGGTGCATTGCGCCGGGCAACCGCGCGTGGAGTAGAGCGCGATAAACGGATGCAGCAGGAAAGGCACGTTGTAGCGCGTCACGTCCATATCGCGCTTGTAGATTTTGGTGGCCCAGGGCATCGCGTCCAGGTCTTCCACCTGCGGGCGGTCGGGGTTATGCACCACCTTGCCGTCCAGCTTGTAGCTGATGCCGAGAATCTCATTGAGCGGCTTGCCCTGGGCAAACTCCACCACCGAGTAGTCAAACTCGCGGCGGCAGATGAAGTCCAGCGCCGGGCACTCGTTCAGCGCGCGGTCCGGGTCCGTGGTCACCGGCGGCCCGACAAAGGCGATGCGAATCGAAGGGTTGGCCGCCTTGATGGCCTCGGCCAGCAGTTGGTCGCTCCTCCAGCCTATTGTCGAGGTGAACAGCACCAGAAACTCATAATCCTTGCAGATCTGGATGGTTTCCTGCGCGGAAACGTGATGTGGGGAAGCATCGAGCAGGCGCGAACCCTCCAGCAGCCCGGCCGGATACGTCAACCACACCGGGTACCAGTACGATTCAATCTCGCGCGTTGCCGGCCAGCGCGAACTCGCGCCACCGTCAAACTTCTCGAACGAGGGCGGGTTCAGAAACAGCGTTTTTAAAGGCATAGTCATCCCTTCTATTCTAACATTTCGGCATTTTTTGGGTTCCGGCAGGTCTTATTGGGGAATTTCTTCCGCCGGATTTACTTTGCGTGCAATTCGCCCAGCCAGTCTTCCATGTGGCCGAGGGCGCGCAGCAGGCTCAACCGCGCTTTGGCAAGGTCGAATCCCGCGTCTTGCGCGTCCTGAAATTTCTGGCGCTCGTCGATGCGCGCCAACTGCTCCGCCTTGGGGCTCAGTTGCGGCTGAGCGCCCGGCCCGCTTCCCGACCCGTTGCCCAGTTCCAGTTGCGCCAGCACGGACTTGAGTTGCTCATTGGCAATCTGCTGCTTCAGGGTCGCGATCTCCGCCAGCGTGTCAAGCTCGCGCAGGCTGCCGGTCAACTCCGCGATCTGCACTTCATTTTGCCGCTGGGCCTGTTCGACCTCGACCGTGGCGCGCAGCGCGTCGGCAGCCGACCCTTTGGCCTTGGCGCGGCGGCTCAGGTCGAAGAGCGGAAACTGAATCTGAAATCCGGAACTGAAGTTGACGGGCGGAATATTCTGGGCGTAATACTTATCCACAGTATTCAGCACATTCAGAATATCGGTGGTCGAGCTGTATTGCGCGCTGAAGCTGATCTCTGGTGAAAACTCGCTCATTCGATCTCCCCGCGCTATCTTATGCTTGGAGTTCGCAAGCATCTGTGCGGATTGAATGGCGGCTGTGGTGTGTTGAGCATCGCCCGCTTTCACTTCCGGGATATCCGGAATACTGGCGTGATCAGGCGTGATGGAACCAACCGGCAGCCCGGTGAGTGCCGCAAGCTGCTTGGCAAGAGTTGCGGCGCGCGTCTCCAGGTGCAGCCGTCTGAGCTTGAATTGGGCCGCCGTCAACTGGGCCTGCAACAGCTCGCTCAACGGGTCGACGCCAGCCTCGGCACGTTCCTGCTCGATGGCCACCAGTCGATCCGCAAAGCCTTCCTGTTGCTGCGCGGCGGCCAACTCGTTGTTTACGGTGTCCAATTCGATGTAGGCCGTTGAGGCGTCCAGCGTCACCTGCTCGCGGGCATCCTTCAGGCTGAGGGAAACGGCCTTGGTTCCCCAGCGTGCGGCTCCAATGTACTCTTTTTGTGAAAGGCTGAACGCCATTGACTGTACGGTGCCGCTAAATGTTGACGGTACCCCTGGCATGAAGCCAATCGTGTGAAATGCTGGAAGCCCTGAGCCGAAGGTTAGGCTTGGTACAAAAACGTCCTCGGTCTGCATCAACGCCGCGTTGGCTTTTTGCACGTCAGCCTCCGCCAGCTTTACCGCGCTCGAATTGCGCTGAGCCAGGTCCACCACCGTGGCCAGCGAGATCTGTGCCGAAACCAGCGCCGGCGCACTCGCCATCGTTATGCCGATAAGCATCAGCGCCCAGCGCTTCATTGGATTGTGTCCGTTCCTCACGTGCGCTCAACCCTTCAGTACTTCAGATCCTGTGCCGGCATGTACTCCTGCGCCAGGGCCAGAGCGGCTGCCCGTTCCCGGCTGGCTGCCGCCGCGTCCCCAAGAGACTCCTTCAACTGGGCCAGCCATACATGCGCCACAAACGCTGGTCCCTCCTCAGTCTTGGCGCTGCCGGCAAGATACTCTTCAAGCATTCTCACCGCCCGCGCCGGGTCGCGGCCGGTGTCGCGCAACAGGGAAGCCCCGTTGTAGAGCGCCACGCCCGCCTGCTTATCCCGTTGCGCCGCGCTCTCTCCGCTGCGCAACGCCGATTCCATTTCCGTCCAACGCTGGCGTTCGCGATAGAAGCTGGCCAGCGCCATCCACTGAAACGCCGGCTGCGCCGAGGCCGTAATCGCCTGTTTGTATTCCCGCTCGGCCGTGCCGTAGTCCTTGCGTTGCTCGGCGATGCGGCCCCGCAGTTCGTCGGCGCGCGCCGGGTCGATCCTGTCCAGCTCCGCGGCTACTGTCTCGGATTTGTTGATGCCGCCGCCCACCACCCCCGGCGCGGAATAGTAATACTCTCCCAAGTCGGCCAGCGCCCTGGCATTGCGGGAATTCAGCCGGACGGCCTCCTCGAACTCAGCTCGTACCCGCTTGGCCAGCGAATACGCATTCAGAAACGACGCCCTGCGCGCCTTCTCGCCCAGCGCGCGCGCCAGCCACATATGATCGTCCGAGCTCTGCCCGTCCAGCTTTACCGCTTGCTCGCAGTCGCTCGTGGCTCGATCCCATTGCTCCAGCGTGTATTCCACGCGACATCTCAGGTTATAGGCTTCGGCCTCGCCGCCCGGCTGGGCTAGCGGTTCCAGCAGGGTGAGCGCCTTGTCCGCCTCGCCGGCCTGCAAAGCCGCGTTAGCCTGGGCAAGCTGCTTCCCCTGGCTTTGCGCGGGCATTGAAAGAGTCATGGCTACCACCAGACCCAGCCCCACCGGTATGAGACCCGCCAACGCCCTCACCGCACAACCTTGATTGGAACGCCCTCCTGCAAGGGCTGTCCGCTTAACGTTCCGGTTGCCACCAGATCTCCATTCACAAGTCCGGAGAGAATGGCCACCTGGGTCAGATTGATGGTTCCGGTCGTCACATAAGTTCTCTGCAATCCGCCCTTTACCACCTTGAAGACATAAGGCTTGCCGTTCTCCAGGCGCAGCGCCTCGCGCGGCACGCTCAGGGAGTTTGGCTCACTGGAGAGGGTCACCGTCACGGTCACGTTGGTGTCCGGCAGCAGATCGCCGTCCACATCGTCAATCTTCACCAGCACCTCGCCCACGCTGCGTGTGCCCAGATTGATCACTGTTACCGGCGTGCGCTCGATATGTCCGTTCCAGATGCGGCCCGGCTTGGCGTCCCATTTGATTTGAATCTTCTGGCCAACTGCAAGGCGCCCAATTTCCGGCTCGTCAAAGTAGGCCCGCACCCGTTCGCGGTGCAGATCGGCCAACTGCAGCAGCAGCTTGCCCTCCTCCACAAAATCCGTGGCCCCCGCATCCAGGCTATAGACGGTCCCCGCCACCGGAGCGCGCACCACAGTTTGCGCCACCACCTGCCGCATCGCCGCTCGGTTGGCTTCCGCGTCCGCCAGCGCCGCCCGCGCGCGTTCTGTCTCCGCGTGTGAATAGCGGCTGTTCTGGCTCTGGTCCAATGCCCGCAAATTCACTTCCGCCGTATCCAGCCGCTGTCGCGCCGCAGCCACCTCGCTGGACGACGCCGCCCCGGTCGAGTTGAGCTTGGTCAGCGCATCCAGGTCCCGGCGCGCATTATCGCGTTCCAGGCGCTCGCGCATCACATCGGCCGCCGTCATCTGGCGCTCCTGCTGGGTTCCGTTCTGGGTCACCGCTTCCAGCGCAGCCTGCGCGGCCCTCACGCCGCTCTCGGCCGTGGCTTCGCGGGCGCGCGCCTCCACATCGTCCAGCACCAGTAGCACCTTGCCCGCTGCAACCTGGTCGCCGGGCTGCACATACACCGCCTTGACCGTGGTCGCAATCGGGCTGTGAACCTCGAAATTAGCCTCCGGCTCGACACGGCCGTTGGTGCTGATGGTGCTTACCAGTTGCACGTCTGCCGCCGCGACCACACGCACCTGCAGTTGGTCCCTCGTCAGGGCGCGCACCACGAAGAAAACGACGATCAGGAGGACGGCCGAACCCCTCCAAAACCATAGCCGGACCGTTTGCGTTCTATCTTGATTCATTCAGGCAACCAGAGACAGTATATAGGACTCAGAAACCGGCCCAAGGGAGCAAAGAATGTCAGACGGAGAGAAATGCGGCCGGCCATCGCCGAAGGTCTGACCTCCAATTCATGCTTCTCGGATTGGAAGTCGGACACTTGGCCTCGTACAATCGAAACCATGGCTTCAGAACCGCGCTACACTGACGATCACGCCAAGGCCGGGCTCGATTTCTCGTTCCCCACCATCGAGACCTGGCAAAACCAGTTTCCCGGCTACGAAATCCTCATCGACGACCCGGAGCTTACCTCCGTCTGCCCCAAAACCGGCCTGCCCGACTTCGGCCTCCTCACCATCCGCTATATGCCCCGCCAGCGCTGCCTCGAACTGAAGTCGCTCAAGGAGTATCTGTTCTGCTACCGTAATCTCGGCATCTTCCAGGAGAACATCGTCAACCAGGTTCTGGAAGACGTGGTCAAGGCCTGCGACCCGGTCTGGGTCGTAGTCCGCGGTGAATTCCGCCCCCGCGGCGGCCTCGGCACTACCGTCGAAGCGCGCTGGCCACGGCCGGCGGCCTAATTGCCTCACGCTATGGATCAGGGCTTGTTTTCACATTTCGTTTTATGAAGATAAAGCACGGTAACCAACAAGAGACCGCCTCCAATCAGATTCTGCAACAAACTGAGGGATGTGAAAAGGCTGCCAACCGTCATTTGCCCGCGCTGAATCAAACTGAACCGATAAAATCCGGCCAACTGCCCCTGCGAAATGCGGTCAAGAAGAGTGTGTTTTCCATGATCAAGCAGGCTCGAAACCCAAGGCCAAAGGACAACAGCCACGCCTAGCCAGATAAAACCCGCATCGCGTGTGCGCAGGTACTTGCGCACTAAAGCAATTACAATCGCAAGCTGCAATGCTATCGCGACCGAGAAAAGAATCATCGTCAACGCGGTGCATTCTCTCCAGTGGCCTCATCATATGCCGACTGGGCGCCCCATCCTTGGGACGTAGTTGATTTTGTCCCAAGTGTCGGATACCGTGAACCACGGACGTGAACCCCGCCCGGCAGGAGTGGAGTCGTCCCAGCTCCCATCGCACGCATCAAGCACGCTCGGCGTGCGTCCTATTGCTCAGACAGGGATGATCTCCATCGCTACCGTCAACAACGTAGGGGCAGGCAATCGACGGCCCTTGCGTCAGTGAGGAGAATTCATGAGCGGATTNNAAAGCACAGGCTCAGGTCGCGGTCGAAGTCGGCGTCGCCCCTGATTGCCCCTACGGCTACTACGATTACGCCCCCTATAACTGCGTTCCCGACGGCTACTACGGCTCGGAATGGTTCAATGGCGGCGTATTCGTCGGCGTTGGACCGTGGTTTCATGGCTCCAGCGACTTCCAGGGCAAAGTAGACAACTCTTTCGATCCGCAGCACGGCTATAACGGCCCGTTGCCAAAAGCTGGCGAGAAAGCCTCCGCGCAGCGCAGAGCCCCCGAGAAGTTCAAGGGCAATGAAACGCGGGATGGACGCGGCCACACCGCCGGAGAGAAGCGTTAACCAATCACCGTCAATACGAATGGCCGGTCTGCCGGGCAGTTCCTGAGGGCGCATCCAGTACTCGATGCGCCCGCCGGCAAGCCCGTACAGCGGTCCCAAACCCAG
>PLOI01000110.1 GCA_003142015.1 Acidobacteriaceae bacterium
TCTCACTCTATTCTCTTTCAAATCGCGCGGTTTTGCACGTGAAGGTTTGATGAAGCGCCAGTTTAGGAAACAGGATCAAGGGCGTGCTCACACAGCCTTGCATCAATACCAGAACTTGAACTGCGGCCAGTCAGCCGCGTAAGTGCGCTTGCGGTGGCGCAGCCATAAGTAGTGATGATGCTCGTGGTCCATGATCCAGGGCGCGTCGAAGGGGCCGAGATCAATGACTTCTTCGTATGAGTCTGTGTAGTCTTTGGGGTCGTCGCCGAGGGTGAGGACGGATTCGCCGGTGTAGCCGTTCCAGCCCCAATAGAAGTAGTTCTGATGACCGCTGATGGCGGTGGGCAGGCCGTACTTTGGTCCCAGAACGTTCACGGCGCTGGCTTCGCCGTAGTTGCCGCAGAAGATTGCTGTATGGGCGCGCACGTCAGGCGGCAGAGCGTCGTAGCGTGCGGCAAAACCCTCGACCATCTGCGGCCAGCCGAAGCGGTCGGAGAGGTATTGCGGCAGTGGGCTGGTGAACTTCTCGCTTTTGACGTTCGTGTCGACAAAGTGGGTAGCGTAAGCCGTGTACTTGTCTGGTGGCAAAATCGTCAGCATGATGGGAGCGGTGACGCGGCAGAGCAAGTAGCCCAGAATCACCGTGTAAACAATGGGCGGCCAACTGCGCCGCGTGAGCGCGCCCAGCGCCACGGCTCCGGCGGCTAAGAGCGCCGGATAGATGGGCGCAACGTAGTAATCCTTGGCGTGCATGGCCATCATCATGGCCAGAAACAGCAGATAGGTAAAGACGACGAAGCGCCACGGGCGTGCGTTGCGGGCAAAGGCCAGCCACGCCAGGCCGCCGATCCACAGCGGAGCCGCGACGATGAGCAACATATTGACTTGCTCGCGCAGAAAGGCCAAAGGCGACAGCTTGATGTTTTTGTCGGAGTGCGCGACGCCATTCAGCAGCTCATAAGTGGGGAAGTGGTTGACCCATTGCCAGAGTAAATTGGGCAATGCCAGCAGCAACAACACGGCCACTCCTGCTACGCACCAGCGCGACCAGAGGATGCGCCGCTGCGGGCTGAGAATGAGGCCGAGCAAAAGCGCCACCAAAAAGAAAACCGTCGAGTGCTTGTTTTCGATGCCCAACCCGGCCAGCAATCCAAAAACCAGCCAGGTGCGGGGGTTGGCAGTGCCATCAGCCAGCCGCAAGACGACCAGCAACGCGCCCAACCAGAAGCACGGCTCAAAGGAGTTCATGGAAAGGTAGTTTGAGGTGCCCAGAAAGACCGGAGCGGCGAGGACAGCCATCATGGCCAGCACCTGCGCCGTCCGACGCCCGCCAAGCTGCCATGTGAGCAGGCCTGTGAGGCCGACCGTTACGCCTCCGCCCACGAAGCTGAAGATGCGAATGCCTGTGGGCGAGAGGCCAAAGAGTGTCTCGGCCAGCCGCGCCTGCAAGGCTACCAGCGGAGGCTGATCGACGTAGCCCCAGGCAAGATGATGGCCGCAAACCAGGAAATAAAGCTCATCGCGGAAGAAGCCGTAGCCCAGGTGACTGCCCCAGAGCGAGCTGGCGAAATGGATCAGAAAGGTGAGCGCGGCAAAAATAGCAGCGAGTAACAGGGCGGCGCGCCGCGGGGTTCGCTCAGGGATGGGTGAATGGACTTCAGGCAAGACGAGTGACCTCCTGGGCAGCAGTCTACGCGATTCTACGCGAGAGGGGTGGGGAGAGTTCCGTCAGTTTTGAGGTCCGAACCAGTGCGCGTGCATCCGATTAAGGAATTCAGCTGTGATTGGGTAACCCGACGCTGAGCCGATTACCGAATCGATGCCACAGCGTGGGCACATAGCGGTTTGGTAAGAGTCCGCCCATTCGTCGATAGCCGATGGAGGGAAGATTGCGATGCAGTAGAAACATCCGCATTGCTCGCTCTTCTCCAGCTCATCATGATGATTGGAGCAGTGCTTGTGGGCAAGAATGTGGTCCTTCGATTGCGGGCTGACTGGAAAGAAGTTCATCGCCCTTCCTTTGAACAGGCTTTCCTCCAAAGCATATTACGCTGAGGGGCTGGTCCGCACGGCTTCGTGAAAGTGCCTCCAGATCGCTTCGGCGGTTTTGCGGGGGACGACGGCGGCAAGCGACTCCGCCGTGGCTTGTTGCACGTCGCGTAGGCTGCCGAAGTGGGTGAGCAGGCGCTGTCTTGTTTGTGGGCCGACTCCGGGAATGTTCAGCAGCTCTGAGTCGCGGTCGCGCATGGCTCGGCGCTGGCGATGATAGCCGACGGCGAAGCGGTGGCTCTCATCGCGGATGAGCTGGACGAGATGCAGCACTGGCGAGCGGCGGTCGAGAACGACCGGCTCTTCTTCGTTGCCGTAGAGGTAGATGATCTCTTCACGTTTGGCAATCGACGCAAGCGGTGGCGGAGTGAGGCCGGCGGCGGCGAAATCAAGAGATTCAAGCGCCTCGGCGGCGGCGTGAAGCTGGCCGAGCCCGCCATCGACGAGCACCAGCGAAGGCATGGGCTGGGCCGCGGCCTTTTTGCCTTTTTCGGCATTCTTGTCTCTTTCATCGAGCAGACGGCGATAGCGGCGCTTGACCACCTCGCGCATGGAAGCGAAATCGTCCACGCCGAGGACGGTCATCACCTTGAACTTGCGATAGGCCTGCTTGTTCATCTTGCCGTCTTCCCAGACGACCAGCGAGGCCACAGTCTCCGCGCCCTGGATGTGGGAGATGTCGAAGCACTCGATGCGGCGGGGCAGTTCGGGCAGCATCAGAACGTCGGCCAAGGCCTCCTGAATGGCCTTGCGCGAAGGCTCAAGGACACGGAAGCGCTGAATGTAGGATTGCTTGGCGTTCTGGCCGGCCAGGTCAACAAGCGACCGTTTTTCGCCGCGCTGTGGAACGGCGATCTCGATGCGGTGGCCGGTGCGCTCGGTGAGCAAGGCGGCGAGGGCCTCGCGGTCGTCGAAATCAGCCGGGACGAGGATGGAGCGCGGGACGTAGCGCTGGTCGATGTAGAGCTGCTTGAGCAGGGCACTGAAGACGGAACCAGCGCGAAATTCAGTTTTGCCGCCGGCTTTTCCCTCAGGGGCTAAAGCCCCGGCTTCATATTGTTGCATTTGCGGCACGACTGAAGTCGTGCCCTGACACAATGCGGAGTCTGAATCGAGTTTCTCCGCAGTCTCGTCCATTTCAACGGCTTCCGGCGCGGCGGCTTCCAGAAGCTCCGGCAAATCTTCCCAGAAAAACTCGCGGCGGTCGACGATTTTGCCGGCGCGAACGTGGAAGAGGTTGACGGCCAGCGAGCCGTCCTCGAAGTGATAGCCGAAGACGTCGGTGTCGTCGCTCTGCTCAGCAGTGGCGGCGCGCTGTTTTTCCTGGAGTTGGTGAATGGTGGAGAGCTGGTCGCGCAGGCGAGCGGCGGTCTCAAACTGCTCAGTCGCTGCCGCGTCCATCATGCGCGCGGTGAGCGTGCGTTCCAGTTCCGCGTGGCGGCCTTCGAGCAGCAGGCGTGCGTCGCGCACGGCGCTCATGTAGATCTCCGGCGTAGTGAGTTCCTCGACGCAGGGTCCCAGGCAGCGATGAATGTAGTACTGCAGACAGGCGCGGGGATGGTATCGGGAGAGATCCACCTTGCAACTGGGGATGAGAAAGCTGCGATGAATCAGCTCGACCACGCGGTAAGCCAGGCTGCCGGGAAAGTAAGGGCCAAAATAGGCCGCGCCGTCCTTCAGCAAACGACGTGTGACGAAGACCTTGGGGAAGCGGTCGGCAATGGTGAGCTTGACGTAGGGGTAGCTCTTGTCGTCCTTGAGCAGGATGTTGAAGCGCGGCTTGCGCTCCTTGATGAGGTTGGTTTCGAGGGCCAGCGCCTCGCTCTCGTTGCCTACCAGAATGTATTCGAGATCGACGGCCTCGCGCATCAGGGAGCCGGTCTTGGCGTCGGCCTGCGAGGCTTCCAAAAGATAAGACCGGACGCGCTGGCGAAGGTTCTTGGCCTTGCCCACATAAATGACTTCGCCCTCGGCGTTCTTGTAGAGGTACACGCCGGGCTGCGTGGGCAAGGCGCGAATTTTTTCGTAGAGGTCCATGGGCGGAGCCAGTTTCTAGGATAGCGGGAGTGGCGAGGGAATAGGGAATAGGGAATAGAAAGCGGCGGGTCAGTGAGCCAGCGAGTCAGCAAGTCAGCAAGTCAGCGCGGGAGTGGAGGACTGCGGTAAATTGCTCCCTACGGAAAACTGATCCCTGATCCCTGTGGGAGCATTCCTTACCGGGCCGCGTAAAAAATACACGGTTGAAATGGGTGGGCGCTGCTGGGGCTGTGTGGGTAAGTCGCCTGTTTTCAAAGCATTGGAGGGAGTGGGCGTTTGGTCCATGAGGTGCAATATCGCTAAGCAGATGTAAAAGCCAGCTTCGTCTGCAGTGTGCAACAAGGCAAGGAGCGTGGCGGGAAAGGAATGGGAATCATGGGCGTGTATAGGTTTGGAGTGTTGAGTTTGGCGACGGGTTTGGCGGTGGCGGGCGTTGCGGGGTGCGCAACCAAGAACTATGTGCACAACCAGACAGCGCCGCTGGTGGATCGCACCAATCAACTGGAAGACAAGACGGCGGAGAACAATCGGCAGATTCACAGCGTGGGCGACCGCACGCAAGCGGGGATCAATCAAGCGCAAGGCGCTGCCGACTTGGCAAGCCAGAACGCGCAGAACGCGGGCAAGGCCGCCGGCGATGCCGATTCCGAGGCTAACCTCGCCGTGCATCGCGCGGACTCGCTGGATAGCGTGGTGAAAGGGCTGGATACCTACAAGCCGGTGGCTGATGTTGCGGTGACCTTCGGCTTCGACAGGGCGGTGCTGACCAAAGAGGACCGAGAACAACTGGACGGCTTTGCCGCGCAGCTTGCTTCGGCAAAGAGCTTCCTTCTGGAGGTGACCGGCGGGACAGACTCGGTCGGGTCGGCCCAGTACAACTATGAGCTGAGCCAGCGGCGGGCCGATGCTGTGGTGCAGTATCTGGCATCAAAGTATGGAATTCCCGCGCATCGCTTCTATCTGATTGGCATCGGCAAGGACAAGGAAGTGGCCTCAAACTCGACCGCCGAAGGACGCAAGCAGAATCGGCGCGTGGAGGTGCAGTTGCTGTCGAATGCAGCCGATGCAACACCTCAGATGGCGACCATGCGGTAACTTCCGCGCAGCATTTAAACACGCACTATGCTTGAGCAAACAAGCAGGGCCGATCCGATGTGCGGATCGGCCCTGCTTTGGGTATGGGCAGGTTTGCGGCACGCGCGCCGCAGTTCAGGCGACAGGCCGGAAGCTGGCGCTCACAGCTTTTCCAAATGNNACCGCGCAGAGAATCAGGCTGACCACAATCAGCAGGATGAACGGCCCCAGCGAATGGCCTTGCTGCTCGGCGTGCATCAGGGCGAAGGGCAGGGTGGTGGCGATGGAAGCGATCACCATCGCGAAAATGGACCACTGGGGATGGCCATTGGCGTCGAGCGGGCGAGCGGGTTTGCCTGTGCTTTTTTCGATTGCCCAGTCCCAGGCCGTTGCGAGGGCTGGCAGCAGGAAGCCGCGAAAAGCCATCTCTTCAAAAAAAGGCGCAAAGGCAACGCCGAACCCGAACATGAGCCACGCGGCGCCTGGAGAACGAAAGATATCTTCGATGGGAGCGTTGGCCGGGCCGGGCAGCAGTGCCTGATCCAGCGCGGCGAGCGCGAAGCAGCCCAGGGCGATGGCAGGCAACCTCCAGCCCAAATGGAGAGCGGTCGCGCCGCGCCATTGGATGCCGGCAAAGAAGCTCTGGTTCCAAAACAGCGGAAAAATAACAAGGCCCAGGGAAAATGCGACGAGATAGAGTATCGCCTCGAAGCCCAGAATGTAATGAACATTCGTGGCGACCTCTGTCAGGTTTGCGGCGCCAAAGAGATGGAAGTGCAAGGCAATCAGCATGAGCACCGTCGCGCAAACGAACCCGATGCCGGCGAACGCTGTCAGCAGGCAAAGATGGCCGAGATGCGGAATGCGTTTGGGCGGAGCGATGCTGTTCTGCGACCACGATTGAAATAATTCCAGCGAATCATCGGTAGTTTGCGCAGTTGGCAGCAGGACTTGGCCGGGAACAGAAATTGAGTCCTGCTCCGGTTCGTACGGCGTGTGCTCGAAGTCGCTCATGGCAGCACCGTCTTCTTTCTGCGAACTGTGGATTTTTTGGAAGCGGTCTTCTTTGTGGTTGTGCTCTTGCGGCTGATTGATTTCGTAGGCTTTGGATCGGAGATGTTGGAAGGGACGGCTGAATTCCAGGTCTCAGAAACGAGCCCTGAGGCGTCCGGCAAGGCGGCGGGGTTGATCTCTGTAGACTCATCGTCAAGACCAACAGGCTCAAGACGGCCACTGCTTGAATTGTAATAGCGTTTGAGGAACTGGCCGGTGTAAGAACCGGGAGTGGCGGCAATCTTGGCGGGGCGGCCCTGGCCGACGATGTGGCCGCCATCCTCGCCGCCTTCGGGGCCGAGGTCGAAAATCCAGTCGGCGTTGCGGATTACGTCCAGGTTGTGTTCGATGATGATGACCGAGTTGCCCAGATCGGCGAGCCGGTGGAGGACTTCGAGCAGCTTGCGCACGTCGTCGAAATGCAGGCCCGTGGTAGGCTCATCCAACAAATAAAGTGTGCGTCCCGTTTGGCGTTTGCTGAGTTCGCGCGCCAGCTTCATGCGCTGCGCCTCGCCGCCTGACAAAGTGGTCGCGCTCTGACCGAGGTGGACGTACCCGAGGCCAACATCGACCAGCGTTTGCAATTTCTGGCGCACCTGCGGCACGTCGGCCAGCACGGTGAGCGCGTCTTCAATGGTCAGCTCGAGAATGTCGGCGATGGAATGCGAGTGGAATTTTACGGCCAGCGTCTCCTGATTGTATCGGCGGCCATTGCACACCTCGCACTGCACATAGACGTCGGGCATGAAATTCATTTCAATGCGCCGCTGCCCGTCGCCCTGGCAGGCTTCGCAGCGGCCTCCGCTGACGTTGAAGCTGAAGCGGCCTGGCTTGTAGCCGCGCTCGCGGGCCTCGGGCAGCATGGCGAAAAGGTCGCGGATGGGCGCGAAGACCTGAGTGTAAGTGGCCGGGTTGGAGCGCGGCGTGCGGCCGATGGGCGACTGATCGATGCGGACAACCTTGTCAATCTGTTCGGCGCCGGTGATGGCGTCGTGCGCGCCCGGTTCCTCGCGTGAGCCGTATATGGATTGCGCCAGCGAGCGGTAAAGAATGTCGTTGATCAGAGTGCTCTTGCCGCTTCCGCTTACGCCGGTCACCACTGTCATCACGCCCAAAGGAATACGAATTGTGACGTCCTGCAAATTATGCTCGCGCGCTCCGGTGACCGTGAGCCACTTGCCGGTAAGCGGGCGAGGATGGTCGCGTTGCAGCATCTCCGAGACGCCGGAGAGATAGCGTCCGGTGAGCGACTCCGGACAAGCCATGATTTCAGCGGGAGTTCCCTGTGCAACCACCTGGCCGCCAAGACGGCCCGCGCCGGGGCCGAGATCGAGAACGTAATCTGCGTGGCGGATGGTCTCCTCGTCGTGTTCAACGACCAGCACGGTATTGCCCAGATCGCGCAGTTTTTCCAGAGCTTGAATCAGACGGTTGTTGTCGCGTTGATGAAGGCCGATCGAGGGCTCATCCAGAACATAGAGCACGCCACGCAGCCGAGAGCCGATCTGCGTGGCCAGGCGGATGCGCTGACCCTCGCCGCCGGAGAGCGTGGTGGCGTTGCGGTCCAGCGAAAGATAAGTCAGTCCGACGGCGCAGAGGAACTCCAGCCGCTCGGCGATCTCGCGGCGGATGCGCTCGGCCACCAGCGCCTGGCGTGCCGTGAAGCTGAGGTTGATGGCCGCCGACAGAGCGCGATTCAGCGGCAGGGCAGTGAAGTCGGCGATGGACAGGCCGCCGATCTTCACAGCCAGCGACTCCGGGCGCAGGCGTTTGCCGCGGCAGACCGCGCAGGGCGTGGCGGACATGTAGCTCATCATCGACTCGCGATAGGAATCGCTGCTCGTCTCTTCAATGCTGTCGCGCAGAAACGTAAGAATTCCGTGAAAGCCGGTGCGCGGGGCCTCGTTCTTGGGTGGGCCGTATACCAGCAGGTGTTGCTGGCGTGGGGGCAGCTCCTCGAACGGCGTCTTGAGGTCGATCTTGTAGCGAACAGCCGCGAGGTTGATGAGCTTGAGCAGATATTGCGATGTGGAACCAGGGCCGAGACCGTCCAGCAGCGGCTTGGACCAGTCGGTAATTACTTTGGCGGGATCGAGATCGTAAAGCGAACCGAGGCCGTGGCACTCGGGACAAGCGCCGAAGGCGGAGTTGAAGCTGAAGCTGCGCGGCTCCAGTTTGGGCACGTCGAGGCCGCAGTCGGGACAGGCCATCGAAGAAGAGAACAACTGCTCTTCCCCGCCGGTGACGGCCACCAGCGCCAGTCCGTTTGCCAGTTGTAAGGCCTTGGCCACTGCCAGGTCGAGGCGTTTCTCCACCGAGGCCTTGCCGGGAGGAAGCGGAGGCGCATCGGCTGGAGGACTCTTGAGAAGAATTCGATCGACGACCGCTTCGATGGTGTGGTTCTTGCGGCGGTCGAGCAGAACCGGCTCGGAGAGGTCACGCAATTCGCCATCAACGCGGACACGGAAGCCCTGCCGGTCAAGCTGGTCAAGCAGTTCCTTGAATTCACCCTTGCGCCCGCGGACGACGGGCGCCATCACGGTGACGCGCTCGCCGCGGCCCAGTTCGAGAATGCGCTGGACGATCTGGTCAGCGCTCTGGTGGGCGATAGGCCTTCCGCAGTTCGGGCAGTGTGGCGTGCCAATCGAGGCGTAGAGCAGGCGCAGGTAGTCGTAGATCTCGGTGATGGTGCCCACGGTTGAGCGCGGGCTGCGGCTGGTGGTCTTCTGCTCGATGGAGATGGCCGGGCTGAGGCCCTCGATGGAGTCCACATCGGGCCGCTCGATCTGGTCAAGAAACTGGCGCGCATAGGCCGAGAGCGTCTCCACATAGCGGCGCTGTCCCTCGGCATAGATAGTGTCGAAGGCCAGCGAACTCTTGCCCGAGCCAGAAAGGCCCGTGACCACAGTGAGCGTGTTGCGCGGGATGCGCACATTGATGTCGCGCAGATTGTGCTGGCGCGCCCCGCGCACCGAGATGTGAGTGATGGGCATGATTCAGTTCAATGTGGGTGCCCCATCCTCGCCGCGTCTTTGTTGTTGCGGCTAGGGTGGGAATCAAAGGCGCTAAAGTTTGTTGTGGCTGCCGTCGCAGAAAACTGGAGTAGCCGTGTGCTTGCAGCCACAGAAGTAGACGGTTTTCGATTCGGTGGCCTCGAATTTTACGGGTGTAAAGCCGCTGCCCTTATGGCTGCCGTCGCAGAAGGGCTGGCCGGCGCTCCGGCCGCAGGCGCACCAGTAGTAGCTTTTGCCGGCTTCGACAGCAACGGGATAAGGACTCTTTTGAGCAATCGTCGGTTCTGGCATGGGGAACTCTCCTCGAAAGGTGATAAAGCGATTATCGTCGAAATCGGAGAACGGCCGCACAATTCCAAAGAAAACCGTTCCAATCACGGCTTTTTGCTGCGGACTCCGATGGCCGAAATGCGATGATCCGATGAAGGGAAGGAGCAATCCGCCAGCGGTGAGCGATTCTGTGCCGCACAGCCAGCGGTTCACCGAATTGCAACATCCCTGAGGGTATTCTATTAGTCAATAGAAATCAGGGTCAACGCTGCCGCTTGATCTGCGACAATCGCAGACAACGATTCTTCGGCATTGCTGAATGGCCTGAGAACGGGCACGAAGGGTGTTCGATACCAAAAGGGAAGTGAGCGAAGGCTGGAGCGATGGCGGACTTATTGAATTTGGCAATGTTGATTGGCGCGTCGGTTGGCTCTCTGGCGTTTGGCGTTTTGGCGGCCTATGGAATCCTTCGTGTGGGCTTTGCACTGATTTGCCCCCATCCGCGGCTTATTGCAGTGAAGGTCCAGCCGGAAGCGGCGCTGTAGGATCGGGATCAGTCTCTGGCGCTGCCGTGCGGCGGGACCTGGGAATCGGCTTGCAGAGTGAATAGTAGCTGATTGGTAATTGGCCGAGAATATTGAACTAATACTTATGGGTGTAGATCGACACTCGTGCATCAAAGCCTAACCCCTGATCCCTAGTTCGGCGAATTGCTGGCCGGTTGCCCAGGCTGCTGAACCTGCTGCTGGCGCTGCATCATCTGCTGTTGCATCTCCTGCATCTGCTGCGGGGTGCGCGCCGGCCCGCCAGGTGCGATGCCGGGCGGAATGGGCGGTCGACCCGGCTGCGGCTGTGGCTGCTCCTCCGTGTCAACGTCTTCGTCGTTGGCGTTGGCCGGGGCGGCATTGGCAGCTTGTACTGTACTCCCGGCGTGGCGTGAACTAAGCACGATCTCGCGCGGCGTTCCCTGGCCCTGGTCTCCGACGAGGAGGACGTTGTAACCGGAGCCTTGCAGAAGTTGGCTGAGCACGTCGCGCGCCGGGCCGGGTCCGTAAACGCCAAAGATTCGCTGATCGGCGTCGAATCCTTCCACCTTTGTGCCAGTGGCTGTGGACACGTCTTCCAGAATTTGCGCGAGGCTGGAGTTGGCGGCTTCGATGCGCAGGCCGTGGCTGTCCCATGTGACCGTGGCCGGGTCTGGCTTTTCGTTGGCCGGCCAGGCTGGAGCTTCCGGCGCGGGAGGCGTTGCCGGCGTAGCTGCCTGTGGCGTTGGGGATTTTGCAGGCGCAGCAACCGGATGCTTGTGGGGATGAGCTGGCTTGTGCGCCGCGACGGACGGGGTAGATTGGGCAGCGGTTGCCGGAGCTTGTGCACTCAGCATTGGTCCTCCGCACAGAGCAGCCACCAGAACGGCCAATAGAGCGATGACGCGCACGCCAATCACTCCCAGCGATGCCGGCGAGTTGAGCGTGAGGTCAGTGCGCATGGTAATCCGTTCCTTGCTCCGAGAGCGGCGGGTTCCGGTTGCGGCGACTTCTGCCGCGACTCCGGAGCGCGGCATTCCTTTGCCGCTCTACTGTACTAGACTAACAGTGGCCCGTGGACGCTCACGCAAGAGATTCCGCGGCCAAAAGTTCCAAAGAAGGGTACAGGGAATGCGCCTCAGCTGGAAGGGTTTTGCCGCGACGGCGGCCATGTTGGTGTTTCTGGCGTCGCCGATGGTCTGCCGCGCCACAAGTTGCACAACGCAGGCCGCCCTGTTGCCGCAGGACCGCGATGCGCTCACCGCAGCCGGGGGACGACTGGCCGTAGCCGTGGCCGAGCAGGATATGGCCGCGTTGAAGGCCGCGCTGCTGCCCGCCGTGGCTCAGGACTGGGAAGGCATCAGCTCCGAGGCGCAGGTTGGCGCGGTGCTGATGAAGGGCGGGCAAGTGCAATTGCGCAGCCTGTACCTGCTGGACGCAACCAGCCTGGGAGCGCCCGCCGACACACAGTTCTTTTGCTCGAATGCCAACGGCTCGGTGACCGTGACCCTGACCATGCGTGCGCTGCCGCCGGGCCGGTATGCCGTGGTGTTGGCCGATGCGGCCGGAGCGCCCTACGCCGGCCAGTTGGGCTTCATCCTGGCCTGGGACGGACCCGCCGGCGGATGGAAGCTGGGCGGACTCACCGTGCGTCCCGGCGCACTCGATGGACACGATGGCGTCTGGTGGTGGTCGCACGCCCGCGAACTGGCCAGGACTAATCAGGATAGGATCGACGGGTGGAGCGCATGGTACGCCTACGATGCCGCGCGGATGCTCCTCTTGCCGATGGACTTTCTCTCCTCGCCGAATCTGGAAAAACTCGTGACCGAGCAGACTGCGATCAGAAATTCTCCTCAAAATGCGTTTCCCTTGATGCTTCCGGATGGCCCGCGCACCTGGAAGATCGATGCGGTATGGCTGGACCCCACGCTGCTGCACGCGGATCTGGGCGTGGCCTACGAATCGACGGGAGTCACCGATCCGGCGGCCCAGCGCACCGAGGCCATTGTTGTGTTGAGCGCGCTGCTCAAGGCGCAACCGGGATTGCGCGAGAATTTTCACGGGTTGTGGGCCTATGCCGTGAAGGACGGCAAGCGAACCCCGGTGATCGAGTTGCCAATGGCGCAGATACCGTAAAGGCAGGGAATAGGGAATAGGAAATAGGAAAAGACTCGGTAATCAGTTCTTTCCGCCTTTTCGCGGGACGAGTATTAGGCTACAGTTCTCAAAACCGGCTTGATTTGGAAACCATGTGAAACAAGGAAGGAACAAGCCAATGGCAGCAATTATCGATCTGCGTTCGGATACGGTTACGCGACCCACGGTGGAGATGCGCGCGGCGATGGCCGCGGCCGAGGTGGGCGACGATGTTTATGGCGAGGACCCTACCGTCAATCTTTTAGAGCGGCGCGCGGCGGAAAGATTCGGCCGCGAGGCTGCGCTCTTTGTGCCCACCGGCACCATGGGCAACCAGATCGGCATTCGCCTGCACACACAGCCCGGCCAGGAGGTAATCGCCGAATCGCGTGCGCACATTCTCGATTGGGAGATGGCCACGACTGCGGTATTTTCCGGCTGCCTGGTGCGCGCCGTTCCAGCCGAGCGGGGCATTTTGACCTGGAAGCACATTGAGCCGGCCATCTACGCACGCGGCGCCTTTCGCGCGGCTACGGGATTGATTGAGATTGAGAACACGGCCAATCTTGCGGGAGGCTCGGTAACGCCGTTACCGGTGCTGGAAGAAATCTGGGAGAACGCAAAGGAGCGGAAGCTCCCGATGCATCTGGATGGGGCGCGCATCTTCAATGCGGCCACGGCGCTGGGCGTGGACGTGAAGACGCTGACCAGCGGCTTCGACACCGTGATGTTCTGCATCTCGAAGGGGCTGGGCGCGCCAGTAGGCTCCATGTTGGTAGGCTCGGCGGAGCTGATGGCGCGGGCGCGCCTTTATAGAAAAGCTTTAGGCGGCGGCATGCGCCAGGCAGGCATTCTTGCCGCTGCGGGACTGATTGCGCTGGAGCAGGGTCCATCACGGCTGCATGAGGACCACGCCAACGCGCGATTGCTGGCCGAGGCACTCTCCAACATCGAGCACGTCGAGATCGACGTCGATGCAGTCGAGACCAATATAGTGATTTTCCGGCTGACCGGCGGGCTGAGCGCGGCTGAACTATCGGCGCGGCTGAAGGCGCGCGACATTCTGGCCAATGCCGTCGGGCCGGATGCGATGCGCCTGGTCACGCACCTCGACGTGGACCGCGAGGCTTGCGTGACGGCGGCTGAAGCACTGGCTGAGGAGATTGAGGCGCTGGCCAAGGCGGCGTGAGCGCGCGGTTTTGGTGAGCTTGTAAATTCCCAGGTCTCAGAATCGAGACCTGGGGCACCCTCTATTCCCGTACTTTATTCCCTATTCCCTATTCCCTGCTTTTTCACGGTTCCAGCAGAATCTTGCCGGTCGTCTTGCGCGCTTCTAGGTCGGTCTGCGCCTGCGCGGCCTCGGCCAGCGGGTACACAAACTCCGTGCGCAGCTTGAGTTCTCCCATGGCGGCCCAGCCCAGCACATCACCCGCGCGCCATTCCAGTTCTGCCCGCGTCGCCACGTAATGCCACAATGTGGGGCGGGTAATAAACAACGAACCCTTGCCGCTGAGCTGAATCAGATCGAAGGGCGGCACCGGTCCGCTGGATGCGCCAAACAGGGCGAGGAGCCCACGCGGCCGCAGGCAGTTCAGGCTGCCCTCAAACGTGTCCTTGCCTACCGAGTCGTAGACCACGTCCACGCCCTTACCGCCGGTCAGCCGCTTGACCTCCGCCTCGAAGTCCTGGCTGGTGTAAAGAATCGCATCCGAGGCGCCCGCCTCGCGCGACAGCTTCGCCTTGGCCTTGGTGGAGACCGTGGTAATCACCCGCGCCCCCAGCCGCGAGGCCATCTGAGTCAGCAAGAGGCCTACGCCACCGGCCCCTGCGTGAACCAGCGCCGTCTCACCGGCCTTCAGCGGAAATGTGGAGTGAGTCAAATAATGCGCTGTCATCCCCTGCAGTAATGCAGCCGCTGCCTGCTCCATGCTCAGCCCCGCTGGCACCTTTACCAGTTGCGCAGCGGGAACCAGCGCGTACTCGGCATAGCTGCCCAGCACGCTCACTGACGCCACGGAGTCCCCGGCGGCAAAACCTGTCACGCCCGGACCCAGTTCCTCCACCGTGCCGGCCGCCTCGCTGCCGGGCGTTAGCGGCAACGCCGCCTTGTACACGCCCTTGCGAAAGTAGACCTCGATGAAGTTGACCCCGACAGCTTCCACGCGGATCAACACTTGCCCCGGTCCCGGCTGGGGAATGGGCAATTCGGCCAGCTTCAGAACCTCCGGCCCGCCTGTCTCGTGAATCTGTATGGCTTTCATCTCAGGTTCAGGATGAACCCTAAGACCCGGCGACTGCAAGAGGCGAGTCTATCAACAGGGTTAGCACTACAGGCAGAACTCACCTCGAAAAACACCGAACCCCTCCCAGGAGCTACCCAGGAGGGGCTTTTCGAATTCCAGATCCCTGTCTTTACCCTTTTGACAAAATGCTCGGCTCTTTCGGCGCGCGCCGGCGCACCATGCGGTCAATCGTATACGGCGTGCGCTGCTGGCCGGTGTAGTAGTGGCGCACCTGCAACTCGCCCAGCAGGCCAATGGCCAGCAACTGAATGCCGGATACAATGAACACCGAACCAATGACAAACATCGGTCCATGATGGTGCATCACGTCCAGTTGCGGATTGAGAATCTTCATTCCCAGCAACGTTGCGGCCATGCTGCAGCCGCCTAGTATGCCCAGCGCGCCCAAGCCGCCGAAGAAGTGCATCGGGCGGCTCATGTGCCGGAGCAGGAAGCGAATGGTCAGAAGGTCAAAGAAGACGCCGAAGGTGCGCCCGATGCCGTAGTGGCTCTTGCCCCGTTCGCGGGGTATGTTCTTGATGGGAATCTCGCAGATCGACGCGCCATANNGCGGGGATGAAGCGGTGCATCTCGCCGTAGAGCGGAATATTCTGGATTACCTCGCGGCGATAAGCTTTGTAAGTGGTGCCGAAGTCGTGAATGTCAACGCCGGAGAGTTTGGCCATCAGCCAGTTGGCGCAGCGTGAGGGAATGCGCCGCATGACAAGGTTGTCAACCCGCTCCTTGCGCCAGCCACTCACCACATCGTATCCCTCCTCCAGCTTTTCCAGAAAGTCGGGGATCTCGCTGGGATCGTGCTGCAGGTCGCCATCCATGGCCAGAATGAACTCGCCCGATGCATGGTCGAAGCCCGCGGCCAGCGCCGAGGTCTGCCCGAAGTTGCGGCGCAGCTTGATCAGCAGCACGCGGCTGTCCACCGCGGCAATCTCTCCCATCAGCTTGTAGGTGCGGTCGTTGGACCCGTCGTCCACCAGCACCAGCTCGTAACTATCGCCTACCTGCTCCATCACCTGCTTCAGGCGCGCGTACAAAACGGTCACATTTTCTTCTTCGTTATGAAATGGGACGACAATTGAATATTTTGCCATATCTTTTGTGTAGACTCCGTTGTGATGAGAAAAGATTACATTTACTTTCAGAAAGTGGCCGTGAGGTGTGAAAACGCAATACTGAGACGACAAAACCCTGTGGAAATCTACTGACCAAGCTCGTCGAGCATAGCCTGCATCTCGTTGGCAGCATGAGAGTTGCCGCTGTGCGCGGCGCAATCGATGCCGGCCTTCAGCCGCTCCCTGGCTTCTTGAGTACGGCCTGCGGTGGCCAGCGTCTGCGCCGCCATGAAGTAGCCTGAAGTGTAGTCAGGGTCATTGACCAGCAGCGTGTCGAACTCGGCAAGCGCCTCGACCGTCGCGCCGCAGCCAGCCAGTTCCATGGCCAGCCCATAACGGGCAAAACTGTTCTTCGGGTCCTGCTCCAGTATCTCTTTCAGCCCTTCAATCTTGTCCATTTTTCTCGAATGCACAGCGATCTCGCGCCGGGGAAATTTGCGTATTCGGCGGCGATTGTCGAAACTGGAATTCAGGTGCCTCTTCAGGCTGCCTGCCGCCAGCTCTATTGTACCCGGTGGCAGGCGAATCTGAGCAGCGCAAAAGGGAATGGAGCAGACCCACCATGAGTCCGACAAATTCTACTGAAACCACCCCCCCAGCTCGCACTGTCGCCAGCACACAGTCAGAGATGACAGAGATCATCCTGCCCAACGACGCCAACGTTCTGGGAAATTTGCTGGGCGGGCGGCTGATGCACTTCATCGACCTGACCGCGGGCATAGCCGCCTACCGGCACTCGCGCTCCTTCGTCGTCACTGCGGCCATGGACCACATCGACTTCATCGGGCCGGTGCATGTGGGAAGCTTGCTCACCCTCAGATCCAGTGTCAACCGGGCGTTCACCAGTTCGATGGAGGTGGGCGTGAAAGTCTGGGCGGAAAACGCACTCGACGGCAGGCGGCTGCATGTGGCCAGTGCCTACCTGGTCTTTGTGGCGATTGATAAAGATGGCCAGCGTGTGCGCGTGCCCAGGTTACTGCCGGAAACCGCCGATCAACAGCGCCGCTATGCCGACGCTCTGCTGCGCCGCGAACATCGCGAGGCCGAGAGCGCTCGCCGCAAGCAGGGGCGAATCGCCGCTGCCGCCCGTGAGAATTCGGAAACCGCCAACCTTTAATCGTCTTGGAACGTATCTTTGAACCCAGGATTTTCAAAAGGAGTAACCAGACACAATGGCTCATTCACCTGCCATGCCTTCGCCCGTAGCTTTGCCGGGCATCTCGAAGATCATCGCTATCGGTTCCGGCAAGGGCGGCGTGGGCAAAACCACGGTCGCCGTCAACCTGGCCGTTGCGCTCTCGCGGCTCGGCCAGCGCGTGGGCCTTATCGACGCCGACATCTACGGGCCCAATGTGCCGCTGATGATGGGCTCAAGCCAGCAGCCGGCCGTGGGTGAGGGCAATCGCATTATCCCCAACGAGACGCACGGCGTTAAAACCATTTCCATCGGTTACATCTCCCCTGGCGACAAGCCGATGGTGATGCGTGGGCCGATGCTCCACCAAATCATCCGCCAGTTTTTGCAGCAGGTGGAGTGGGGCGAGCTGGATTACCTGATCGTCGATCTGCCTCCAGGCACCGGCGACGTGGTCATCTCGCTGGTGCAGACGGTGCCTCTGACCGGCGCGGTGGTCGTCTCCACGCCCAGCGACGTGGCCCTGCAGGATGCGCGCAAGGCTCTGGAGATGTTTGCCCAGGTCAATGTCGAGGTGCTGGGCATCGTCGAGAATATGAGCCATTTCACCTGTCCGCATTGCCACAAGGAGATCGACATTTTTTCCCGAGGCGGCGCCGAGCGCACCGCGCAACAGTTCAACGTTCCCTTCCTGGGGTCGATTGAGCTGGTTGCTGCCATCCGCGAGGGCGGCGACCGCGGCCTGCCCGTTACGCTGGCCGGCCCCAAGAGCCCGCAGGCGGCCGAGTTCTACGCCGTGGCGGAGAAATTAATGGTCCGTGCGGAAGCCGCAGCGGCCGCTGCCACCGACGTGATCGAGATCAGTTGATCACCTGCGGTGGGGCCATCTGCCNNGCAACCCGGCATCGAACTGGTTGGTTTGCTCACCACGTTAAATACCGAATTTCAGCGCGTGGCGATGCACGGCACACGCCGCGCGGTGCTGGAAGCTCAGGCCGAAGCGGCACAACTGCCGTTGTGGGTTGTGCCTTTACCCTGGCCCTGCTCGAACGCAATCTACGAGCAGTTGATGAGAGAGGCTTGTGACCGGGCCATTCGTGAACAAGTTGATGCCATTGCTTTTGGCGATCTGTTCCTTCCAGACATTCGCGCCTATCGCGAGACGCAGTTGAAGCCGACCGGGCTGGAGCCTCTGTTTCCATTGTGGGAGATTCCAACCGACTTCCTGGCGCGCGAGATGATCGCCGGCGGCCTGCGCGCAAAGCTGGTTTGCGTGGATAAGAAGCAGTTGCCGGGTTCTTTTGCAGGCCGCGACTTCGATGCCGCGCTGCTGAATGATTTGCCGCCGGAGATCGACCCCTGTGGAGAGCGCGGCGAGTTTCATACTTGTGTCAATGACGGACCGATGTTTGCCGTCCCGGTGAATCTGGAGGCTGGAGAAATCGTTGATCGGGACGGTTTTGTGTACGCTGATTTTCTGGAGCGCAGCGCGCTCTCCAACGAAGCCTGATGGTTTTTGATTGGCAAATTCTTTGGGGATAAATCCATGAGCAAGATTTCTATCGCAACAGAAGACCGGGTCTTTGTTTTGACCGGCGCGGGCATCAGCGCGGAGAGCGGGTTGCCGACCTTTCGCGCATCGGATGGGTTGTGGGCAGGCAACCGCATCGAGGATGTATGCACGCCGGAGGCTTGGGAGCGCAATCCCTGGCGGGTGTGGGAGTTTTACTCGGCGCGGCGGGAGGCGGGCGCAAAGGCCCAGCCAAATCCTGCGCACGTTGCGCTCGCCGAACTGGAGCGGAGGCTGGGCGAACGCTTCTTTCTTTGCACGCAGAATGTGGACGACCTGCACGAGCGGGCCGGCTCCCGGCGGTTGCTGCATATGCACGGCGAGTTGTCCAAGGCGCACTGCGAAGACAATTGCGGCCGCGCGCCGGTCGAAGATCGTGCAATCTATCGCAGCCTCGACGAGGTGGGCCGCTGCCCTTGCGGCGGACGGCTGCGCCCGCACATCGTCTTCTTCGGCGAGATGCCGCTGGAGATGGATCGCATCCAGGAAGAAATCCAGAAGGCAACGCTGATGGTGGTTGTCGGCACGTCAGGTTCGGTCTATCCGGCGGCCAACTTTGTCCATTGGGCGCGGCTGAGCGGGGCGCGCACCGTATACGTAGGCCCTGAGCCGCCGCTGAACGCAGCGGCCTTTACGCACGTCGCCGAAGGCAACGCGGGGGAAGCGTTGCCAGGAATGTTCCACGTGGAGCAAAGTTAGCGGAGTTGGCAGGTCGGCGAGCCGGCGCGGTGCGGCGCGCAGGACAAATCTATTCCTCTGTACGCGGCAAAGCAGGCAGTTGGTTTTTTCTTCCGTCGGCTTCCCTGTCGAGTCTTGCGCGTTTCGGAACTTCGAGCAAATCCTGATCGTGCGCGGTGCGGTGCACCTCGGCCTGTGCCGGGCGCAATGTGTTGGGGGTGGTCTGCATTTGTCTTTCTCCGTTTCTTTCTGTGCGGCCACAATGGGCCGGTTCTGTTGCTTCAATTGGGCTTCTGAAACTGTTGCTAGCGGGACTTGATGTACTCTTTGCGCCGGAAGCGCAGTCCGGTCCAATCTGCGTCGATCGAGACCGCGCGCACACAATCGAAGCCCGCGGCTTTCAGAGAGTCCCAGCCAGTGTCACGATTGAAGTCACACTTGTACTTCTTCGATGTGCCCTTGGGATAGGTAAACCAAACGATCGCATCGCCCACGGCGCGCGCGGCCACCGGTCCGGCAAGTGCGTCCACTTCGGCCTTGCGTGTGACAAACGCAAGTAGGAAGCCAATTTGAGGAACAGATTCAATGTGGTGGTGAATGGTGAGAACGGGAAGGCGCGCAAGCTCCGGTTGAAAGCTCTCGGGCGCGCGCAGAACGAGGATCTCTTGCTGATCCTTGAGGTTGAGTTTTTCAAAGATTTCGCCCATGGATTCTCATAATATCCAAGTTCAACAAATAATCTGCAAATTTGTGGCCGGAGCCGCGCTCAGAAAAAGAATTTGCAGGCCGAACTGGTGCTCTTCGTCGCGTTCGCTCTCATGCTGCACGAAGGACGCGCCGGGACAAGCGTTCGCCAGGCTATTGCGCGCTGCTCAGGTATCATCGGTTTATCGTCAGCTTTTATCCATCCTCAAGAGGAGATGTCAGTGTCTGAAATCAAGGTTTCCGCATCGCCCCAACAGAGTTCCGCTCAGGCCGCGCAGGAGTCCCGCATTGAATCGCGCAGGACACGCCCATTGCGCATCGCTCTTTTTGGTTTTGGAACGGTGGGCAGTTCGGTAGCGCGGATTCTGGCCGAGTCCCGGCCGGAGGGTATGGAACTGACCCACGTGTACGTCCGCAGCGTGGCCCGCAGGCGCGTGAGCTGGTTGCCCGCGAGCGTGCAATGGAGCGAGGACGCCGATGCGGTACTGGCCTCGGACGTGGACGTGGTAGTGGAGCTGGCGGGTGGCCTCGAACCGGCTGGAAACTGGGTGCGCGCGGCGCTCAAGGCCGGCAAGAGCGTGGTGACCGCCAACAAGAAGCTGATTTCCGTTCATGGTGTGGCGTTGGAGCGACTAGCCGCGGCTGCAGGCGGACACCTGAAGTATGGAGCCGCGGTGGCCGGCGGAATTCCCGTGATTCCTGGGCTTGAACAGGGGCTGGCCGGAGATCGCATTGAGCGCATTGAAGGCATTCTGAACGGCACCTGCAACTTCATTCTGAGCAGAATGCAGGAAGGCGCGGAGTATGCCACGGTGCTGGTGGCTGCGCAGGGCAAGGGCTACGCCGAGGCTGACCCCACCGAGGACGTAGGCGGCTTNNGACGCGCGCGCCAAGCTGGCTATTCTGATGCGGCTGGCGCTCGGCGTCGAGGTGGACTTGGAGGAAATCGCGCCGCTGCCCATCACGGCGATTTCATCCGTGGACTTCAGTTATGCGCGCGACCTGGGCTGTACCATCCGACAGATTGCGCGGGCCGACCGCACTGCCGGACAGATTGCGGCTACGGTGGGACCGATGCTCGTGGATCTACATTCGCCGCTGGCCTGGTCGCATGGTACGGAGAACATGGTGATCTTCACAGGCCACTACGGCGGAGATGTGGTGTTTTCCGGCCACGGCGCCGGCGGNNGGAATCGTAGCCGAGATTACCGGAGCGCTGGCCAAAGAACGCATCAACATTCGCGCCATCGTGCAAAAGCCCGGCTATCCGCAACACGCACTGCCTTTCGTGGTCACCGTCGAGCCGTGCAAGTCTTCGGCCCTCAGACGTGCGCTGGAAAGCATTCGCGGCAAGAACTACCTGCTCGAAGCACCGCTGGACTTGCAGATGCTGGAGTAGCAAGACAGGGATCAGAGGTCAGGGATCCGGGATCAGTTATTCGTGTGTTCACGGTTCTATTGCCCCAGTGCCAGCACGGCCAGCAGCAAGAGCCATGCCAGGCTCATGGCGTGCCAGTACCAGGCTGTCGCATCCACGGCGATCTGGCGATACTCGACGCGCTTGAGCCAGCTCAAGGCGCTCAGGCAGAGGATCAGCGCGGCGACGCCGATGAGCAGATGCGCGGCGTGAAGGCCGGTGATGAGATAGAAGAAGTAACTGGCCGGGGTGGAAAACTGGTTGAAGGCAAAACCCTGCGCCGCCAACTGCCTCCAGGCCATCCATTGCCCGGCGAGAAACAGAGAGCCGAGCGCGAGCGTCGCACCCAGCCAGGGAAGGGCGCGATTGAGCGCCGGGCGGCCCAATCCAAGCCACTCCTCCAGCGCGTCGATCTCACGGAAGATATTTCGCCGCGCCAGCTCCATGGTCAGGCAACTGACGAGCAGCGCCGCGGTGTTGAGAAATAGAATGGGCGGCAGCGCGACCGGATGCCAGTCGCCGATCTGCTCATGGGTGCGCGGGTCCATGTGCGTGCCAGCCTGGCGCGCGAAAAAGAGCATCACCATCACGGCAAAGAAGAGCATATCGGCCGCGAGAGCGGAAAAGACAAAGAAGCGGATGCGCAGCAGAAGTTCACGCGGGCCTCTGCGCTGACTGCCCCAGTTGTCGTCTCCGTTGCCTCCGCCGCCTGTCGGCCGCCGGACAGGGGGCGGCTGGCCGCCGTGTCCCGGCTCTTTCCTCTGCTCCTTCGCCGGTTTGTGCGTAAAGGTGGCAGGCATACGCGCCTCTGTGAGCTTGAGATTACTCCCACTTTGGATTGGACGCATCCAGAATCGGTTGGATGATCTTTATCGAGCGAAACGTTATTTTCTGGCTGCCGCGACGGCCTCGACGAAGAGCCG
>PLOI01000163.1:0-10436 GCA_003142015.1 Acidobacteriaceae bacterium
TAAAAATCATGAGCCACGAGATTGAAAACATCTTCTTCAAGATTGGCGCCGGTGCAGCAGATGCCATGAATCTTATCCTGGCGAATCATTTCGGCGAGAGACAGGCCGAGTTCGGCAGTGCTCATGGCGCCGCCGATGGTGACGAACATCTTGCCGCCGGAGGCCAGCAGGGCGTTGTAGGCTTCAGCGGCATCGACCAGTGTGGCGGCGTTGAAATGGCGATAGTGATGCTTGATAAACGAGGAAATCGTAGGCATAGCGCTCTTTTCGTACTCCCAAATCCTAAGCTATCACAATTGATTTGGAGCGGAGTGAAGGCGCGGAGACCGCATTTTACGGGGGTCTCCGCGGCAGTTGTTACGCTTTGGCGGCTTCCAGCAGCGCGTTGACTTTGGCCATGACCGGGAAGGCGTCGGCGACGTAAACGACGTCGGCTTTGCCGCGCGTCCATCCGCAGTTGGGGTCGAGCGAGATGGCGCGCCGGTCCGCGATGAAGCGCCAGCCCACGACATGCGGTTCTTCGCCGTGACAGCAGGTGGACAATCCCTTGGCGTGGCGCGGCGTCGCGCCAGTCTGGCCGATCTGGTTCATGTGGGTCAGGAAGGGAAGGACCGGCTCGCCTTCGCCACCCTGATCGACGAGAGATTTACTACTGCCCAGCGACGCGCCGGTAACGTGCAGGAAGCCGAGAATCAGCTTGGCCGCTTCGGCGACATGAATCTGGCCGTCAGGCTGTTTCTTGGTCCAGCCAGCACCGGCAACCAAGAGCATCTTCGCATCGGGGCGAATGGTCTGCTGGTCTTGTTGCGGGGCGCGGAAGCCGCTGACCGTGGTGCGCAGCGCGGGGAGTTGAACCGGGACCTCTTCGATTTTGGCAGCGCTGGATGCGCCCGCAAAGGCCGCGTGCGTTCCGGCATCGAGCAGCAGGAACCAGGGGCGAAGATCGCGGCTGATGACCGCTTCAATGCGCTGGCGATAGAACCAGCGAGAGGCTTCGATAGTGTTCGCGCCGCCGAGGGCGGTAATGTGCGTGTCTATATAGCCGCTGAGGCGATGGGCAACGCCGGCAGCGACGCGTGTGAAGCGCGAAGAGCCGGGAGCGAGAACGATGGTGGCGTTCGCCGCGCGGCAGAGGGCCTCGCAGGCGGCTGCGTCGCTTGCATAGCGGGCTTGCGCGAAGGCCTCACCGGAGACAGCCAACAAACGCGCACCTGCTTCGGCCAGGGCTGCGGCTGCGGATGTGGCGTCAGTAGCAACAATGCCGATGGTGAGCGGGGCCGAGAGGCGCGNNGTCTTTCACCACGCGGGTGGTGCGCTGCTGTTTGGGCAGGCTTACCGAGACGTAGCTGAGGCCGTTGGCATCGAGCTTTGCCGCCTTGGCCTTTTGCAACGCGGGCATGATGGTGCGCATGTTCGCCATGCCGACTTGCGGATTGTTGCGCGGCTCAGCGAGATTGCCAGTGGCCCAGCCCAAAACGGCGGGCGCTCCTGCGCAGACCGAGACCTGGTGCTTGCCGCCTTCCACACGCTCCAGCACTTCAAAGCTGCCACTGTCGCCCAGATCGATTTGGACAATTTGGTCAACGCCCTGAAACTGGTCGGTGATGCCGAGGCGCTCGCCGACCAACTGAAGCGTGACGCCCGCGCCACGTGTGGCCGATTCCCAACCGCCGAAGAGCAGGAGCTTGGTTCTATCGAGTCCGGGCAGAGCGGCGATGGTCTCGGCCAGCACGGCAGCGGTTGAATGCGCGTCGGGAAAGCCGCCGATGGGTCCGTCGATGGGAACCAGCTCGAAGCCGACCTTCTGCGCCACAGTCATCATCACCTGTTGCAGCTTGGCCTTGGGGCCGAGCGAGACGAGCCAGAGCTTGCTGCCAGGGTTCTTCGCGGCCAGAGCCGCCGCTTCATAGAGCGCGCTGGCCGCCCAAGGGTCGAGGACCGCGGGCAGGACCATCTCGTTTTTCAGCCCCGGACCGGCGGGGCCGGTGACCGGTTCCAGCGTTTGCAGCGGATCGGGAACAATGCCCGCGCAAACCACGATGTGCAATGCATTTGCCATGTAATTTTCCTTTATGAATAGTTTAATTGATCGAGAAACCTAGTTCTCCACCGAGTGCAGCCCGCCCGCCCCGGTGCGGCGGACGTACTATTCAGAGATCCCGGTGACTGAGGTCTGCCAGACGGTCTTATCGGGCATGAGTATATCGTACCGTTGGAAGAGAGGTGTATCGCTTGTTCTATGTGTGTTTTTTAAGAGGTGAGCCAGATAGTCGCCCGGAAGCATGCGGATTTGGTGGTCATGATGAAACGATCTCAGAACACCGTTCAATTCGATTTTCTGACCGTTTATGACTGTATCTGCAAACACCTCTTGTTCGCATGAACCGTCTCCTGTGCACCATGAGCGGAAATGTATTCCTGAAATATGCACTTTGATGGTGTAGTCGTCTGGATTGGTACTCGGGGTTGGTTGCTGACCATAACGTGTTTTCTGACCATAGATCGAAGATGCACTGCAGAGCAAAAGGAACGATACGACAAAGAATTTTCTCATCGGTATCCTCACTTGTGTTTTGAATTGGTTGATATGCCGGGGTTAAAGCCCCGACCTGCCAACCCATATTCTTCAAGACACGAGCACAGAGATTTAGTTGCTGGCAAAGAAAAGAATGATCAATTTTCCGCCGAATGCAAGCCGCCGGAGCCGGCGCGGAACTCGATGTTACCGTGCTCGCCGTCGGGGGATTGGCCGCAGTTCCANNGGAAGGCGACGTGATCGGCAAAGCCGGGCATGGCCTGAACCTTGCCGCCGATGAGCAGCGCGTCCTGTTGCGTGACCAGCAAGCGGCCGTCGAAGGGAATCTCAGGCCAGCCGCGTGCGGAGAGCAGGGCGTCGTGGAGTGAGCGCCCGTCGGCGATGGCCAATTTCGTTGCGTCCTTGAGCTTCAGCGCGTCGGAGGAGTTGGCGGGGAATGGACGAATCTGCTTGTGTGCCGGAGGGGCGCTCGCGTTCAACGAGAATTTTCCGTGAGTGAGGCCGGCGAGGGCCATGCCGATCATGCCTTTGACGATTCCGCCTTGAAAGCCGTTGCGTGCGTTTTCAGCTTCGCGAGCGCCGCGCTCGACCCAGCTTAAGCCGCGGCTGGCTTCATAGGTGGCGGCGAGATTTTGTTGCGTGAAGGGCTTGCCGGCGCGCAGAAGTTCAATGACTGCTTCGCCGAGTTGCGTGCCGGTTGCCCAGGCCTCGTCTACGCCCGAACCGGTGAGCATGTTGGTCGAGCCGGAGCCTTCGCCGATGCGCGCGAAACCGTCGCCGGTGAGGAACGGTTCGCCGTGGCGGCCCGATTCTTCGAGCGACTTCGCGCCCCAGGAGCGCAGGGTTCCATCCTTCAGGTACTTCCACAGCGCGGGGTGCTGGATGTAGTGCTGCAAATAGCGGTAGGCGGTGCGCGAGGGGTCGTGCAGCCACGAGGGGACGAAGATACCCACGGAGACGAGGCGCTCGGGATGAACGTAGAGGAAGCCGAAGATCTCCGGCTCGGGGTAGCCGAAGCTGTGCCATACGGTTCCGGGCTGGAGGGTTGAGTCTTCCGGCAACTCGATGACGAATTTCATGCCCAAGGCCCATTCGCGGTGGGCGTGGCCGGTGGGCAGGCCGAGCTTTTCGTCGAGAGCCTGGCCGACAGCGCCGACCGGGCCATCGCCTACGACGGTCAGCGGCGCGCGCACATCCATGCCGGGCATGAAGGCGTCGGTTGGCGCACCGGATTTATCCACACCTTGATCGGTGAGGCGGAAGCCTTCGACCTTTTTGCTCGTTCCGGTTGCTTCTTCCGAAAAGATCGGCTCGCTCACAGGCGTTCCCGGCCAGATCTGCACGAGGCCGGTAGCCATCAGTTGCGAGCCGACCCACTGGTTGAATTGGCCGATGGAGAGCACCAGGCCACCGTGCTTGTTGAGGAACGGCGGCGTCCAGGGGAGGGTAAAGGAATGATCTCTTACGCCGACGAGCTTTCCTCCAAGACGCAGGAAAAAATCGCCAAGCCGTAAAAGCGCGGAGCGGCGGCTGGCGCCGATGGGGTCAAGCAGGTACATGACCCGCTCGCTTTTGACCTCGACGGCCATGGGAATTTCGGCCGGGTTGAAGGCAGGGAAGCTGGAGCGAATCGCCTGACCGCGCGTGACCACGCCGCTGACGCCGGAGCTAATATCATCAGCCCGCTCGTAGCAGAGAACCTGGAGCGGCATTCCCGGAGCGACGCGGCTCTCGAAGGCCGGGTCGGCGGGATTATCGGTCCACGCCTTCGTAAGCGTGGAGAGAAAGCCGCCCATGGCGGGGCCGAAGCCGGCGCAGGCGATGTCCACGTCCATGGAGGGACGGTCGATCTGCGGGGATTCGGTTGTTGCTTCCGCGCTCATATGGGCCTCCGATTTCTATTCAATGGCATCGACTTAGAACTCCTTAGCCTACGAATCTAGCTTGAGTACATGCTTGTGATACCACTTCTCTGCTATAGCTTTCCTCTCGTTAACCACTTTTATTGCATCGTCTATAGAGTTGCAATCAAAATTTCTTTTATACAAATTGCAAGAATGGCAAACAAGAGCTAGATTGCTGTCATCATCATTGCCGCCTAGACTCTTAGGTTTGATGTGGTCAATACTAAAGATAGCAATGATCCAATTCTTAAAGTCCTTTCGCCCATCCCACCCGCAATATCTGCACGTGAAATTATCTCTTTCATAAATTCGTTGGTTTGGATATGTTTCTTCTTCTTTCGTCATTGGACGGAACCTGAATTTCCTTTCTCTTTATTGACAAAGGCAGCAAGTTAACTTCCGCTTCGCGGAAATGGAGAGTTCGCGAGTTGGCGTGGACGGATTGGGTTCGTGGTATCCCACCCATCCGCAAAGAACGCGGATGGATGGGGCACCCAAGTTTGTACAAAGTTCGAGCTTAAAAACTGACCACTGATCACTGACCACTGTTCACTGCTTCTACGCCGGATAATCCAGCGCCTCGGGAATCATGACCCTGGCGACGGTATCGGCGGCGCGGTCCTTGGCGAGGCGCGAGCCACTTAGACAGGCAGTCAATCTGCTTTGCATGCGCAGAAAGTCCTCGTTGCCGGCGCAACCGGCGCAGGGTCCGGCCTTCTGCGGGTGCGTGCCGTCGGCGGCCAACACATCGAAGGCCATCGCGGAAATGCCCGGCATGGTCCCTTCAAGCTCATCCAGCTCGCCGGCCAGAAAGCAACTGCGGTGTTCTTCTGCGTCCCAAGAGGGGTGGCAGTTATAGCCGAAGACCAGCTCCGCGCAGACGCGGGAGACTTCACCGGCCGCGGCCGCGGCTTGCGTGTGGCAGAGATCGCTGAGGAACTGGACGGTGCCGTCGAGGCCCTCACTGGCGACGGGATCGTTTCCGCCCTGAGCTTCGAGCTCGAGCACGTCGAGAATCTGCGCGCGCGAGGCCACCAGCCAGCAGAGCGCGTCGGCCAAGGGGAAGGTCACTCCCTGGCGCTGTCCGTGATAAAGCTTTGCGCCTGAGGGGTCGGTGGCCTTTTGCAGATGGTTTAGCGTCCACAGCCACATCTGCATGGCTGAGGCCAGGGTGCAGGCTCCGGTGCCGGGACGCGAGGATGCGATGAGGCGCATTTGGGCGGTCCAGGCGCGGAATTGGGCCAGAAAGACTTCGGAGGTCATGGTGACGGTCAACTGGCGGCGCTGCACGGCTTCAGGGCCTTCGTAAGTGGCTTCCAGTTGGGCGTCCATCCATTTGTTGCCGAGAAAGCCGGGGCAATCTTCGGTGATGCCGTAGCCGCCCATGAGGCTGACGGCCTCGCGCAACAGATTGGCGCCGTGGCCGGTGTTCCACAGCTTGGTGGCCGGGCAGAGCACATTGGCCTCGGCGTCCTTGAGCATGAACTGAACCAGGGGGTCGGCTTCCAACTCGTGGCGGCGCGGGGCGTCCGAGTTTTGCGCGATGAGCGAGACAAGCTCGATGGCGCGCTGCTCGCTTTCCTTGAGCGCTTTGAACTCGGCGCGCCCGCCTTGGATGCCGCGCTCTTTGAGGATTGCGCTCTTCTGTTTTTCGATGGGGTCCAGATCGTCAAAGAGGCGCGCGGTGGCAAAGCCCAGCGAGGTAGCCGCTTCGCCGGTGGCCCAGACATCCACCAGCCGATGCAATGCGTCTTCACGCTGCTGGATGCCCTGCTCGTAGCGCACCGAGCCGGGGGTTGTGCCCTCGGCGCCGCGGAAACGCCCGCGCTGGTAGCGAATGACCGGCTCAACGGCCGACAGCAGCTTGGCCGCCGTCATGATGCCTACCGGCACACGGGTGCGCCTGAAGACCGCTTCGATGATTTCGCCGTGATTATAGTTGGGGACGATGACGCCGTCCTTAATGGTGTATCCGCCCACGATGCGGCTGGCCGGCACTTTCAGATTGAAGATGGGATCGCCGGTCGAGGAGAGCTGGTGAACCAGCTTTTTGGTGGGCGTTCCATGGTCGAAGGTGCCCTCGTCGGTATCTTCCAGGATCACCATGCAACTGCCCTTGATGCGTGGGTCGTCGGAGGCAACCGCAGCGGTAACGAAGTTGGCGAAGGCGATGTTGGTGATGAAGCGGCCTCGCTTCTCCACCTGCAGCCACGGCTCTTCGTCTTCCTTCCACTCGGCCACGCGCATCTTGCCGCTCAACATGCTGGCATCGACGCCCACATAGGGGATGGGCTCGGTGAGCACAAAGGCGCCGCGCCAGGGCTTGCGGTCCTCGCCGGGCTGTGGAGGCGCGGAAAGGCTCTTGTAGTGGCTCACCTGCTCCGGAGTGCCGCGCTCGTGGATGGGCGAGAGCGCCAGGAATCCAGCCAGGCTGGCCGTGGCCGCGCCGCCGTCTACCCAGGCCAGCTCGAAGGCCGCCAAGGCGAGCGCGAGATTCTTTGGCCCGACGATAAAGCCACCCTCTTCCGGCTCCATGAAAGCGGCGGTGACGCCGGCGCGGTCAAACGCCTCCATCATCCCGTTCTTTCCCAGAGTCCATTCGTGGGTGTTGCGCTCGCCGGCGGCCACCAGACGGGCCACGGTTCCCCGAGCCACGCCGCGCGCCGACTGGACGAGCATCTGCAGATCGAAACGGCCGGCGAAGCGCCATTGAATCTGGCGCACCGCGTCCCCTGGGAGAGTGAGCATGATTTTCGCTTCGGGTACCGCAACCGTAGCCATAAATTTTTGTCCTCAGGCAGCGGACCTATTGTGCTTTATTAGGCCTTGAACGGCATGTGACCTGTATCACTTCGGGCTGCCGGCGGGCATGGTTGGCAAGAGCGGGCAGGAGCAGGGAATCTCANNTATGACTTCACGAATCAGTGCGGCGGCTGTGATTCTGCTGGCCGCTTCCATTGCGGCGCCTGCCTTCTCGCAAGCGCCTGGTGCAGACACCTACAAAGCCAAGTGCGCCATGTGCCACGGGGCCGACGGACTGGCCGCCACGCCGATGGCCAAGAACATGAAGATCCAGTCCTTCAAGGCCCCGGCGATGGTCAAGGCCAGCGATGCGCAGTTCTTCGCCTCCACCAAGAACGGCAAGAACAAGATGCCCGCTTACAACGGCAAACTTACCGATGCGCAGATCAAGGATGTGATCGCGTACATCCGCGCGCTGCAGAAATAGAAGCACGCGCAAGAGCAGGCCCTAGGTTCCGGACCGTGTGATTTCGTTCTTTTGGGTTTGGTGGTTTCCCACCCTTTCGCCAGAAAAAAGGCGAAAGGATGGGGCACGGAGATGGTACAGGAACATACGGTCTAAGGCCTGGCCGCGTGGCGCAGAGAGGGAAAAGGCCGCAATCCTTTCTCTCTCTCGCCCGGCTGGTGGCTGGCCAGAAAGTGCAAGGATCGATCGGAGCCGATATGAAGACTGTATCCTCGATTGCGCTCGCTCTTGGGGCGCTTCTGGTTTTCGCGGCGCCGCGCGTGGCGGCGGCGGAGACCGATTGCCTCTCCTGCCACGGGGATAAGACCTTGCAGGACGCCTCCGGGCGCAGTATCGGCGTGGATGGCGCGAAGTTCGGGGCCAGCATTCACGGCAGCCTGAAATGCGGCGATTGCCATGCCACCATCAAGGACTATCCTCATCCGGATCAAGTGACGCCCGTCAAGTGCGAGACCTGCCATGCCGACCAGGCGGCAGGGCTCGTGGGAAGCGTTCATGCCAATCGGGCGGAACATCCCTGCACCAGTTGCCACGGTGACGCCCACTCCATCTTTCCCAAGGCGGATTCCCGGTCGGCGGTCTATCCGTTGAATATTCCGCGCACCTGCGGAGCTTGCCACGGCAACGCCGCCATGGCCCAAAAGCACGGCCTGCCCAACGTTTATCCGCTGTATATCGACTCCATTCACGGCTTTGCGCTGAGCAAAGAGGGGCTGCTGGTGGCGGCAAACTGCCAGAGCTGCCATGGCTCGCATCACATCTTGAGCCACAAGAATCCGCTGAGCCCCACCTACAAGGCAAATATTCCCAAGACGTGCGGAACCTGCCACGCGGGAATCACCGAAAACTATATGGGCGGAGTGCATGGAAAAGCTGTAGCGGCGGGCAATCTGAACGCGCCGGTTTGTACGGACTGCCACACGGCGCACGCCATTCTGCAGCCGACGGCTGCGGCCTTCCGCATGCAGTCAACGCCTATCTGCGGCTCCTGCCACAAGGACAAGCTATCCACTTACCGGGATACCTTCCACTCGCAGTTGGGCTCGCTGGGCGGATATGTGGAGACGGCGCGGTGCTGGGATTGCCACGGAGCGCACGACGTGTTGCCGGCCTCCGACCCTCGATCTCCGATTGCCAAGGCCAATCTGGTGACGACTTGCGGCCGGTGTCATGCGGGCGCCAACGCCAGCTTCGTGCAGTATCAGCCACACGCCAACGCACACAATCGCAAATTGAATCCGGCCCTCTATTTTGTCCGCTTGTTCATGAACCTGCTGTTAGCCGGCACTCTCGGGTTCTTCATGATTCACACCATACTGTGGCTGATCCGCTCGCGATACGACCAGATCAAGAGAAAAGCCGCGGGAGGAGGAAAGAATGCCTGATCAGGAGCCTGCAGTCGTTGAAAGCGGCGAGAATCGCCACACGCGTGAGCGGTACTTCATGCGCTTCACGCGGGCGCAAAGATACCTTCATGCCGCACTTTTTACCAGCTTTCTGGGGTTGGCGGCGACGGGTCTCCCGCTGCGTTTCAGCGAGAGCATCTGGGCGCGCGGCTTGGCGAAAGGCGTGGGCGGATTCGGAGCTATTCTTTTCTTCCATAAATTTTGCGCAATAGTGCTGAGCGTGGCGTTTCTGATCCACGTCAAAGACCTGTTTACCCGCGCTGTGGTCCATCATGAAAAGGGAATCTTCTGGGGCAAAACCTCCATGGTGGCCAACTGGAAGGATGTGAAGGATCTCTTCGGGCACATTCGCTGGTTTTTGGGACTGGGACCGAAGCCGCAGTTTGATCGCTACGCCTATTGGGAGAAGTTCGATTACTGGGCGGTCTTCTGGGGCATGGTCGTCATTGGCTTTTCAGGTTATGCGATGTGGTTTGCTCCGTTTTTCGCGCACTTTTTGCCCGGCTGGGCGTTGAATGCAGTGCTGGTGATTCACAGCGAAGAAGGACTGCTTGCCATTCTGTTCATCTTTTCCATCCACTTCGTCAACACTCATCTGCGTCCNNGCGGCTTGCAGCCCAAGGGAAACTGGAGGCAAGGCTGGGGGAAGCGCCCGGGATCTGGCAGATCAATTTTTCCAAGGTTGTGGGCTTCACGGCTATTTTCATTGGCCTGCTCCTTCTGGTGCTGACTCTGAGCGAGTATTTCAGACCCTGAGAGCGTAGTTCGACCTTTTGTCTTTGAAGAGCGGCCCAAGCTTCGTCCGGCAGAGGTTTGTCCGCGCGAGCGTAAAACCGTGCCCCGATTTCGTCTACTTTGGTGCTGTGATTCCAATCACTGCGGGTTTCTCCGCCGAAGACTCTCCTCAAAGGCGTGACCTCTGCCAGGAAAACCCTCGCCCAAACTCTCGCCATATCTCTGCTTGTTTGCGCCGGTGCAGCTCGCGCCGAGCATAAGCTCCAGGACAAAGACTGCCTTGCCTGCCACTCCGACTCCACCCTGACCACGGAGGTGAACGGCAAGCAAGTCAGCCTTTATGTGGATGAAGGCAAGCTGAAACATTCGATCCACGGCGATCTGTTCGCTTGCGTGGATTGCCACAAGGATGTGAAGAGCCTGGCGCATGAGACCGCGCCCCGGAAGGTTCGCTGCGCAGAGTGCCACACCGACGCACAGGAAGCTTACTCGCACAGCCTTCATGCCAGCACGTACCGTGCCGGCGGGCCGGGAGCAAACTGCCAGGATTGCCACGGAGGCGCGCACGAGGTTCTGGCCGCCGCCGA
>PLOI01000163.1:10466-34079 GCA_003142015.1 Acidobacteriaceae bacterium
AAGTCGCCGATTTACAAGTTCAACGTTCCGGCGACCTGCGGCAAGTGCCATTCAGCGGTTGAAAACACCTTCATGCAGAGCATTCACGGGCAGGGAATTGCGCGGGGCAACGGGCTGGCTCCGGTCTGCACGGACTGTCACGGAATCCACTCCATCAAATCCCCGGTGAATACCAACGCCGCTGTCTCGGGGACAAATGTCTCCAAGGATATTTGCGCCCGCTGCCACGAAGGCGTGCGTCTCTCGCAGGAATTCGGTGTGCCAGGAAACCGGGTGACAACCTACTTCGACAGTTATCACGGACTGGCGGCGCAAGGCGGATCGGTGGTGGCGGCCAACTGTTCCAGTTGCCACGGTGTGCATAACATTTTGCCGTCGAGCGATCCCCGCTCGACCGTCAATCGAGCCAACCTCGACGCGACCTGCGGCCAGTGCCACAAGGGAGTCACGCAGAAATTCACCCTGACGCCGGTGCATCTGGGCGATGGCATCCATCCCAAGGACATCGGCTCGATCGCTGTGCGCTGGATCAGGCTGATTTATGTGGTTTTGATTCTTGTTGTAATCGGCGTCATGTTCCTGCACAACGCCATTATCTGGCGCAGCAAGGCCGTGGCGCGGCGCAAGATGCAGAATCCCATGATGTTCCGCATGACCGCCAACCAGCGCTGGCAACATCTGATTCTTCTTACCAGCTTTATTGTCCTGGTGATTACCGGCTTTGCGCTCAAGTTTCCCGACTCCTGGTTTGCCGCAGTGCTGGGCATGGGCGAGCAGTTGCGCAGCATCATCCATCGCATAGCTGGCGTGGCTCTGATCGGCGCCGGCATTTATCACATTTTCTATCTGGCGATGGCCAAGGAAGGCCGGCGGCTGATTCTAGACATCGCACCACGGCCCAGGGACGCCTTCGATGCCTGGGCGACGATGCGCTATTACCTGGGCCTGAGCAAGGAAAAGCCGAAGTTCGGCCGCTTCAACTATGCGGAGAAAGCGGAATACTGGGCGCTGGTCTGGGGTACGGGATTGATGGCAGTTACCGGCGTGATGATGTGGGCCAAGGTCTGGGTGGGAGATCTGCTGGCGCGCTGGTGGGTGGATGTGGCCACCGCTATCCACTTCTACGAGGCGATTCTGGCCACGCTGGCGATTGTGGTTTGGCACTTCTATCAGGTCTTCTTCGACCCTGACGTCTATCCGATGAATTGGGCATGGTGGGATGGCAAGATGCCGGTGGAGCACTATCGCCATGAGCATGAGCTGGACACGGAGGCATTGGCCGAGGCAGAAGCGAATGCGGACAAGCCGGAAGCCGGGCCGCCGAAGGAGTAGGTCGGGAGGGTTACTTCTCTTGTAAAATTCACCTCAACAACTCATGAAAGGGAAGAGTATATGAAAGAGTTATGGTGGTTTCGTGCGTTCGGAATGGCTGCCATCGCATGCATGGCCGGACTTGCGCTGACGGCGCAGTCGGGCGACCCGGCGGCAATTCAGCAAAAGCTCAACGCGCAGTTCAGACTGACCACCACCACAGCCGATCGGTCGGATATTGTTACAGCTGGAGATGTGGTTGTGATCCACAAGCCCGGTCTGGTGATGTTTTCGGGTACGGCAGTGCCATCGACCAATAACTACAAGGGCGGGGTCATCAGTCAAGGTTTTGGCACGGTTTTGATTATGACCAACCCAAATACGGTGCAGCGNNCCGCTATTACGGGGACCTGAAGATTCTCTTCCCCATCAAGAAGGTAGTGCCGCCTGTGGACGTGGTTCTAGGATTGATTGCCGAGGTGCTTACGGTGGATGGTCAAAGTGACCAACCGGAGCCTGCTCAGCCCGCCCGGACGAGATTTGCTCCGGAGGCGGCTCCCACACCGNNATCACACTGGATCAGACCAAGGATCAAGTGACGGCTGCCTTTGGACAACCGTTGAGATCGGCGAAGATAGGAGCCAAGGAAATCTTCTATTACAAGGACATGAAGGTGACGTTCATAAACGGAAAAGTGAGCGACGTTGACTAGGACGTAGGCGCTGCCTGGTTCGCACCTATCGCACCCGCCATACCTCAGGTTCCCGCTTTACGGGAAGTTGCGCGGAACCTGAGATTGAAAGAGAGAGAGGATCCAATGACCATGCAAGTGCTTGGCAGGGCCATCCGAAATTGCTCCGCAGCAATGATTCTTGCCTTGTTTGCGGGATACGGCAGTGCGGTAGCCACAACCAGGCCTGCTCCCGCTCCTCTCCGGTTGATCTTACAGACAGGAAATTTATCGCCAATAGAAGAACTAATTTTGAAACGCGCGCAACATTGGGCTGAAGGCTGTGTTTGCCCCGACGTGGGAGCTGCTTGCCTTGACGCGGGGTAGCGCGAAAAGCCGTTCACACATGATTTTCTTGACAGTGCCAAAGCCGTGATGTACGTTTTGGGCGTGTAGTGCATTTCCCCAACAAACCATGAAAGGTGAGAGGCATATGGCTCAGGTGCGGAGGCTTTGCGCAATCGTGTTTGTCACTGCGGCGGCGATTTACTGTGCCGGGATGGCAGCCCAGGCGGGCGACCCGGCGACACATATCCAGGCTAAGCTTGTCTCTCAGATCAAGCTGACGAAAGCCACGGCCGACCGCTCGGATATTGTCACAGCCGGCGACGTGTTGGTGTTGCAGAAGGATGGGCTGATGATGTGCAGTACGGCATCGTCCTACGCATTTTCAAACACATACAACAACGGGGTTCTGACCGCGAATTACAACAACCGCGCCAAGGACGCCACCAAGTCGTACGCGAAGGCATTTGGCTTGAGCAGGTTTGGGTTGGGCAGCGGGGCCAGCGTGACCGATGCGGCGAATAACGGCTGCACCTCCAGAAAATTCGTTGCCGGAGAGAAGTTCTGGATTACCGGGATCGTAGCTCAAAAAGACGGCATTCTGGTCAGCACCTTCAGCGATCCTTTCGATGACGTTCGCTACTACGGTGAGATCAAGTTCCCGTTCGCCAAGGGCTCCGTGCCTCCCGTGGACGATTTTGTGAAGACATTTGCAGAGCTCATCTCGGTTCAGCCCGCGGACGACAGCGGCAGCCAGGGCGATCAGGGTACCCAGGCGGCGGCACCGGCTCCCGCAGCGGCGGCGCCCATGCCTGAGATTGCTCCGCCGGCTCCGCCGTCGGATGCTCCGCCGCCGACGATTGCCCTGGGCCAGACTAAGAACCAGGTGACCGCTGCATTCGGGCAGCCGGTGAGGACGGCGAAACTCGGAGTGAAGGAGATCTTCTACTACAAGGATATGAAGGTGACCTTCACGAACGGAAAAGTCAGCAATGTTGAATAGAGCGTTGCAGAGCCACTGGCTCATGCCGCCAGGTTAGCGCAGTCAGGTTTGCACAGCAGGTTCGCGTTTCGTGGATGGAGCGCGGGACCAAGAGATTGAAAGGAAAGAGAGGATCCGATGACGATGCAATTTCTTTGCAAAGCCATGAGAAATGGTTCAGCGGCATTGATTCTTGCCGCATTCGTGGGTGCGGGCAGCATGGCCGGCGCAGGCACTTCGACTAAGCCTGCCCCAAAGGCACCTCCAAAGCCTGCCGGAGGCGCGGCTCATCAGTCCTACAGTCCTAAGGGCGCCACGCACGGTCCGACCACCGGCGGGGCTACCACGCACGGACCGACGACAGGCGGGGCCACCACGCACGGACCAACCACTGGCGGGGCCACCACGCATGGACCGACGACCGGCGGGGCCACCACGCACGGGCCGACGACCGGCGGCGGGGGCAAGGTTGGCGCCACTCCCTTGAATAACCGATCGAATATCGGCGGAAGGACAGGCTCCCCCGGCGGAGGCCACTCGGCGTTTGGAGGCTCAGGGCCAAAGGGAAGCAACGAGCACGCGACCAGGGGCGGCAGCGCGGTTCGCACGCGGCCCAACGGCAGGGTGAGCGATGTGCATGATGCGCGGCGTGGAATGGACGTGCATCACGGACTGAATGGCAACCGGAGGGTTTCGGTGCAGCGCCATGACGGCAGCCGGATGGTCTCCGAGCGCGGTCGTCGCGGGTATGTGGAGCGCGGGTATCATTACCGCGGACACGATTTTGGCCGGCGGTCTTACTACTACCATGGCCATGAATATAACCGGTACTATCGCGGCTACGGCTACCGCGGGCTGTCTTTGAGCGTTTATGCTCCGGACTTCTATTTTGGCCCCGGCTTTTATGGCTGGGCCTACAACCCCTGGGCTGTTCCCATCAGCTTCGCGTGGGGATGGGGAGGCAGTCCATGGCTCGGATTCTACGGCGGCTTCTTTGCGCCGTACCCGGTCTATCCCTCGGCAGCGTTCTGGCTGACGGACTATATCATCTCGCAGGATTTGCAGGCTGCTTATGCGGCGCATCAGGAGGCCGGCGAAGTGGACGGCGATCAGGCTGCAGCCGGCGGCCCTCCTGAGCTGACACCGGACGTGAAGCAGATGGTCGCAGACGAGGTGAAGAGCGAGTTGGCGCTGGAAAACTCCGAGGCGGCACAAAATGCCAAGCAGCAGGATGTGGACCCCGGCTCCAGCGGGATTGCGCGCATGCTGGCTGACGGCCGTCCGCATACGTTCGTGGCAGGAGGCGCACTGGACCTGGTGGACACCAACGGACAGGAGTGCGCGATCAGCGACGGCGATGTGCTCCAGCTCCAGACGCCTCCGGCTGCCGACGCAACCGCGGCGGACCTGGTGGTTATGGCCAGCAAGGGCGGAAATGAATGTCAGAAATCCAGCACGGTGACAGTGCAGTTGACCGACCTGCAGGAGATGCAAAACCATATGCGGGAGACCATCGATCAGGGGCTCCAGGATCTGCAGGCCAAGCAGGGCAAGGGAGGATTGCCGCCGGCGCCGCCCTCGGCCCAGGCCAAGCCAACAGAGACCGAATATGCCCAGATTGCACCTCCGGCCGATCAGCAGGACGCGGTCGATCTGCAACAGCAGGGTCAACAGGCTGATCAGGCCGAAAAGGATGTGACCGCCGAGGCCGCGCAGGACAGCGGCGCTGCTGGCGGCGCTGCCGCAATTGCGCCAGCAGCGACTCCGGCCGCGCCTGCGTCCGTTGAACTGGGCCAGAGCTTCGACCAGGTGAAGGCGGCTATGGGAGCGCCTACAAGCGTGGCGAACCTGGGGCCGAAGGTAATCTATAACTACAACGGCATGAAGGTCATCTTCAAAGACGGCAAGGTGACGGACGTGCAGTAACCCAACAGGACCGGCGCGGGGGCGGATCGACGATTCTCTCCCGCGCCAGAACCTGATTGTCAGAAGAAAAACCCGTTATTCGGCAACAATGCTCTGCCGAATAACGGGTTTTTCACTGCGGATTTCTTTGCTGACTGATTTTATGCGTAGTTGATGGGATTCTTGCTGAGCCACTGCTCATCGCGCACCTTGCCGATGTTCTTCATCGCGCCGCCGGCGACACTCTTGCTGAGATGGCGGCTTTTCCAGGCCACGCCTGTGGCGAGCCCGATTGCGCAACCCAGCAGGCCATACGCCCATGTAACAGCAGGGGATTTCTTCCGGCAGATGGGATAGCCTACCAGCACGCCAACGCAGGCTCCCAGAGCGGCGGGCACCAGAGCGCCGCGGAACGACTCGCCAAGAAATGGAGCAAGAGGTTCTCCATTGAGGAATTCATCCTGGCCGGAACGCGCTCCCTCAATTCCGGAGCCCACCAGCCGCCGGCCATAATCGACATTGGATTTCACCCACTCGCCCAGCTCCATGGAACCTCCTCCGCATCATCGAGAACAACACAAGTTTACCAGATTCCCAAACGCCGGGTCAGGTTAGTATTCCCAGTCACAGTTTCCTGTGAACCGAATGGTGCACGAGCGACGGCCGGTCCAAATCGGGACGCTACCGAAGCGTGACCGTGCGCGTTATCATCGTTCCACTTAATCTTTTTGCGTGGTGCGGGTGGAATGCGGATAGCGTACGTGCTCAGCTCGCTAGGTGTCGGCGGAGCGGAACGGCAGGCAGTGGCGCTGGCTGAGCGCATGATGGCGCGCGGTCATGCGGTCTCGCTTATCGTCCTCAGAGGGCGCCAACCTCATGAATGGCCCACTACTCTCGATCTCATCCGTCTCGATGTACACAAGGATCCGGCGAGCCTCATGGCTGGCCTCGCAAAAGCTCGCCACTTTCTGCGCGTCTTCCAGCCCGAGCTGATCCACAGCCACACCTATCCGGCCAATATGGCGGCCCGGCTGCTCAAGATTTCTTTTCCGGCTGCGGCTGTTCTCTCTACGATTCACAGCGTCTACGAGGGCCCATGGCCGCGCATGCTGGCCTACCGGCTCACAGATTCCTTCAGCCGCCGCACTACGACCGTGAGTCAGGCCGGCGCTGCCCGTTACGTGCGCCTTAAAGCTATTCCGGCGCACAAATGTTCGGTCGTCACCAATGGAGTTGACACCGTGGAGTTTGCGCCCAGTCCCGAGCGGCGTGCCTGCTTTCGAGCAGAGATGGGAGTGAACAATGAGTTCGTCTGGCTGGCGGTTGGCCGCATCGTGCCTGCCAAAGACTATCCCAACCTGATCCGCGCCTTTTCCCGCGTCCACGCAGCCATTCCTGCCGCTCGGCTATGGGTGGCCGGAGAGGCGCCTGCGACCGGATTGGCGCTCATTCAAGCTCTGACGGTCGAGTTGGGCGTGGAGGCTTCCGTGCAGTGGCTGGGTTTGCGTCGCGATATGGCCGCCCTGTTGGACGCCGCGGATGCTTTTGTGTCGGCTTCGGCGTGGGAGGGGATGCCGCTGGCCGTGGGCGAAGCGATGGCCATGGAGAAGCCGGTTGTAGCCACCGATGTCGGCGGAGTGCGCGAGCTTGTGGGCGAGTGTGGTGTGATGGTTCCCGCGAAGGCTCCGGCTGCTCTGGCGCAGGCGATGCTTGCCCTGATGCGGGACACGCCCCAGGCCCGCGGCTCTCTGGGGCGCGCGGCGCGCGAGCGCATCCAAAAGCAATTCAGCTTCGACGCCAAAGCAGACGAGTGGGAATCGCTTTACAGGAAGATGCTGGCGCGCAGTTGCTGATTCGCTCCGGACTCCTTGGAGTTTCGCGGCTCGGTTGAGGCCCTCTTTACGGCGCAGCCGGGGCCTCATGATACGCTAATGAACGATTTCATCAGTTGCCTTTCCGGGCCAATCAATCGGTTCAGCGGAGGGCTTGGAGGACGTTGAATGCAAACCACAATTGCCGGTCGTCGAATGGTATGCTGCGCAATATTGGCATTGGCTGTGAGCATGGGAAACGAAATGGCGCAGGCGCAATTGAAACCAGCGCGGAATGCAGTGCAGGCGCTCGATCATGGCTGGCAGTTCCGGCAGGTCACGGCCGGCGCAGGGCAGGACGAGAACGGCTGGCTCCCCGCCGCCGTCCCTGGCGACGTGCATCTGGATCTGCTGGCCAACAAGAAGATTCCCGACCCCTTCGTGCGCGACAACGAGGCCAAGCTCCAGTGGATCGAGAAAGAAAGCTGGGAGTACCGGCTGAGCTTTGAGGTCACGCCGGCTTTGCTAGCCCGATCCCATGTCGATCTCGTCTTTGACGGCCTCGATGGAGCCGCCGAAGTTTCCGTGAACGGCGTCCAGGTGCTCGTGGCTGGCAACAGTTTTCGAATATGGAGAGTGCCCGCCAAGGCTCATCTGCACGCCGGCAAGAACCTGTTAAGCATCGTTTTTCCATCGCCGCTGAAGGCCGCTGCAGAGGCAGCCGCCAATGATCCCTGGCAGCCGAAGACCAAGACCGAGGCTAAGACTTACCTGCGCAAGCCCGCGTATGAATATGGGTGGGATTGGGGTCCACGCTTTGTGACCAGCGGCATTTGGAAGCCAGTGCAAATCGAAGCGTGGGACAAGGTACGCATCGCCGATTTCGCAATTCGCCAACGCGATGTGAGCAGGGAAGTGGCCCACCTCGACGCAGAGGTTGAAGTCGAAGCCGCCGGCGCTGGCCCAGCCAGGGTGAGCGTGCAGTACTCTGACAACGGCAAGCCGGTGACCCTGGCGAGAACGGTCACCGTACATGCCGGACGCAACGTCATCGATCTGCCTATCGAGGTTCAGAAGCCGAAGCTCTGGTACCCGGCAGGCTACGGCGAGCATCCGCTCTACCAATTCACCGCACAAGCGGGCACAGGCGGCCAGACAGCCGAGAAACGCACAGTCAAAGCCGGCCTGCGCTCCGTCGTGCTCCATCGAGAGCTGGACAAATGGGGCCGGTCTTTTGAGTTTGTGGTCAATGGCATCCCTGTCTTCGCCAAAGGCGCGGATGTGATTCCCTTTGACAGCTTTCCCAATCGCGTGACAACTGCGGATTATCGCCGCATTCTCGAGTCCGCCCGCGACGCCAACATGAACATGATTCGCCATTGGGGCGGCGGCTACTACGAGAGCGAAGAGTTCTATGCGATTTGCGACAAGTTGGGCATCATGGTCTGGCAAGACTTCATGTTCGGCAACGACTGGCAGCCTGGCACATACGCTTTCAAGCTCAACATCGAAGCTGAGGCCGAGGACCAGGTGCGGCGACTCCGCAACCATCCCAGCATTGTGATCTGGAGCGGCAACAACGAGACCGAGGAGGCTTTGAATTGGGGCACCAAGGTAACGTTGCCTGCGGATGTGCGGTTTCAAATGTGGCAGGATTACCTCACCGAGTTCAGCGGCATTCTGCCCCGCGTGGTGGCGCGGCTCGACTCCGAAACGCCCTATTGGCCGAGCTCGCCCAGCGCCGACTATGAAGCAGTGTCGGATTCCTATCACACTGGCGACGACCACATCTGGGACGTGTGGCACGGACGCGTGCCCTTCTCGACTTACGAAACGCATCATTCGCGCTTCGTCACCGAGTATGGCTTCCAGTCATTCCCTGAGATGCGCACCGTCGAGAGCTTCACTCAGCCAGAGGACCGCACCGGCATCTTCACGCCGGTGATGCTGGCGCACCAGAAGAACAACGAAGGCAATTCCATCATTCACGACTATCTGCTCAGGGATTATTCCGAGCCGAAGGATTTCGCCAGCTTCCTTTACGTCAGCCAGGTGTTACAGGCCGAGGGCATAAAGATTGGCGCCGAGCACTTCCGCCGCTCGCGGCCGGAGACCATGGGCTCCATCTTCTGGCAGTTGAACGATTGCTGGCCAGTGGCGTCGTGGTCGAGCATCGACTACTACGGCCGGTGGAAGGCGCTGCAATACTATGCCCGCCGCTTCTATGCGCCCATCCTGGTCTCTCCGCACATCGAGGACGGAGCATTGAAGGTCTACATCATCTCCGACAAGACGAAGGCCGAGTCCGCCTCTCTCCGCGTGCGGCTGATGGACTTCGACGGCAAAGTGCTGCTGGAAGAGACCAGCGCGGTGGATGTGGCGCCGCTCACGAGCAAGGTCTATCTCGATTGGCCGCTCAAGAAGCTCGCCGACGCGGGCGCGCAGGACACTTCGCGCGTGTTCGTCGTCGCCGAGTTGACGGAGGGCGGAGCGCAGATCTCGCGCAATCTGGCCTATCTCGCCCCGGTCAAGGAAGTGCATTTGAAGCCGGCCCAATTGAAAGTGGAGACCGCTGGCGCAAACGGCCACTACGAGATTCGCATAACTTCCCCGGTGCTGGCGCGCAGCGTATATCTCTCCTTCGGCAATCTTGACGTCGCTCTTTCCGACAACTACTTCGATCTGCTGCCGGGCGAGACGGTGGAGATCAAGGCCAGTAGTGCGGCCTCCCTCGAGGCGTTGAAGGCGCAGTTGAAGGTCATCTCTCTTATGGATGCTTTCGCTGCGGATAATCGGTCTGCCGCGGTGACGGCGGCAGACCGGTAGCTACAGGCGCCTGCCCAAAAGAAGGAAGGCCGGAGCATTGCGCTCCGGTCCGCTCTTCGGTTGAATTGTATAGATCAGAACGAAAACACGACCTGCGCGAAGACGCGGCGTGCCGCCGAGCCGGCGCTGAAGATGCCGCCGGCAAGGTTCGTTGACCGGTTGAAGTTTGGGGTTCCGAGGGTTCCCCCAGGCGTTCCATAGTCGATGTCGTTGAAGAGATTCAGCGCCTGAACGCTGAAGTTGAGCGAGTATTTGTGGCCGGTATTGGCGTTTCCGCCCATTCCACCCGGACCTCCGTGCCCACCACCACCGCCCAACCCGCCCGGTCCAAGACTACCGCCCGGCGATCCGCCGTGCCGTCCGCCGCCGCCGCCGTCAGGCGGTCCCCCCGGAGGCGGTCCGCCGTCGGCCTGGTTGTTCGTCGAAGCTGTTTTGGGGCCGATGCCAAATCCGCGGCTGATGCGCAGGTTCACGGCCACTGCCGCTGGGCCGTTGCCAAGATTCACCGGGATAGTTGTGCCTGTCAGTCCCGTCTCATCCATAACGCCGTAGGGAGTCGTTACCTGGTCAGCTGTTGGCGTGGCAGCGGTTGCGTAGGTCGGGCGCTGGTTGAAAAAGTTGTTCAGTGTGTCAGTAGGCAGCGTGATGTTAAAGGGCCGGCCCGACTGCGCAATCAGGAACGGATTGAAGCGAATGCCCCATGGACCGCTGTAACTGGCCATCATGAAGAGCATATTGCGCGAAACAAAGTTGGCGTGCCCGTAGTCCTTGTCCAGGTTGTAGGCGTCCGAAGCATTGCCTCCGGCGCCGTTGCTGTTGGCCCAGGCAAGCATGTAAAAGCCCACCAGGCTCAGGTTCTTGTTCACCTTGGTATTCACGCTTGTGATGACCTGATTCTGTTTGAAGACCGCCTCGGGATAATACTCGTACAAATATCCGCCAGAGCTATCCTGTGGAGTTCCGCCCGTGGCCTGGTTGGCGTTGCGCGTCGCCAACTGATGCACGCCGAAGGAATGCAGATAGGTTAGCGTCACACTGGTGCCGGAGAAAAGTTGCCGCTCAAGGCTGATGCCAGCCTGCTCCGTGTAGGGCGAATGATAGTGGGAAGCCACCTCGTACCTTACCGGCAACGAAGCGGTGGATGTGCCTATGGTGCTGGAACATGTGCTCATGTCGATGGCGCTGAGTGAAGTGGCCGTGGAGGTGCACGTTGGGTCGTTGAGCACCACCTGGCTTTGGACATTCGCCCGGTTGATGGTCAGCAGATTGCTGCTTCCAAGCCGGTCGTAAAAGAAACCGTAACCGCCGCGCAGCACGGTCTTGGTTTTCTTGTCCTTGCCGTTTCCATCCAGCGCGTAGGCGAATGCAGCGCGCGGCGCCCAGTCGTCGTGGTCGGAGATGTGATTCTGAGCCTCCCAGCGAAGTCCGCCGGAGAGCGTGAGCCGCGGATTGAACTTCCAGTCGTCCTGAGCGAACAGCGCCATATCGAAGACATTGGCGAGCGCCGATTCCTGCCCGCTGGTGTAGTTGGCGGAAGTTGGTCCATAGCCGAGAGCTACGAGAGCGTTGAAGGTCTGGCCGGATTGCAGCCCGTTGGCCATTTGTGCGTATACAGTGCTGGCAGGGTAAGTGGTCTGCCCTACGGTGACCGGCGCAAAGGTAAATGACCCATTAAAGTTCGCATTGGTCAGGTTTGCATCCCGCGTATCGCGCAAACGGGTTCCGAACTTGATGGCGTGCGCGCCATGGCTCAACGTCGTCAGGTTCTGAAACTCCAGATGAATGGCGTGGTCCTGGCTTTCCTGGCCGGGGTACCCGCCTCCCGTAAAATCTCCTGGGACATTAATCGTGCGGTCAGTCGAGTCGGGATAGTGATTCTCATCGTGCCTCTCGAACTGGAAGCGGCTTTCGTTCACGGCGTGATCGTTCAGTACAATCGCGTCGCTTATCTGCACGGTGTGGTCGGAGTTCGACTCGTGAGTGGAAGCGCTGGCCAGCGATTGCGAGTTCAAATCGCCGTGCTCGGACTCGGACCAGAAACCATAGCGCGCCGTGAACGTGTTCTTTGCGCCCAGTTGCCAATCGATGCGCGCAGAGGCATTATCGCGAATGCGCCGATTCAAAAGGTTGACGCCGTAGTTAATGTTATCCACGTAGACACCGGAGCTGTTTTCCAGCACCGCATCGGGAATCAGCCAGGCATTCACGCTCTCCGTGTTGCGCTGTTCGGCGCTCACGAAGAACGAAGCGGTCTTGGAGATCGCGCCGCTCACCGTGCCGTTGAACTGGTAGCTGTAATACGAGGGAATCGTCTTGGTGAACGGGTTGCCCGTATTGAATGCCTTGTCGTTACCCTGAAGGAAGAACTGCCCATGCAGCTTGTCGGTGCCGGGCTTGGTGAGAATCTCGATGCGCCCGTAGCCCAGCTTGTCGAACTCGGCGGAAAACGGATTTTGGTTGATGCGGATCTCGCGAATCGCCGACTTGGGCGGCAGTTGCCCGCCGCTAAAGCCGTCGATGTAGATCTGCCCGCCGTTCGGCCCCGCCGAAGGTCCGGCCAGGGCAGTCAGTTCATTGGACAGCTCATCCGGATCGTCCGACAGCGCGTCCAGGTCTTTGCCCTTGATCACGATGGCGCTGGCGTTGCCACCCGCCTCTACGTTGACCGAGGGCAACTCGTCGGTGACCACCACGCTCTGTTGCTCGACCACCATGGCCATTGAAATGTCCACATGCTTCACCTGTCCGGCGGCAAGCACAATGGCTGGTGAAGTGAAGGGAGCGAAGCCCTGAACGTTTGTCTGCACGATATAGCTGCCGGGAGCCAGTCCGCTCACCGCATACTGGCCGCTGGCGTCCGAAGTCGTAGTGGTCACGGCCATCCCTGCCGATGTGGCGATGGTGACTGTAGCGCCGGGAATCACCGCGCCCGATGGGTCGGCGATATGACCGCGGAACGTGGCCGTCGCAGCGGGAGTTGCTGGTGCGGCAATGGCCGTCGTAACCGCGGGCGGAGGCGCCGGCGCGGCAGGAGTCTGCGCCTGCGCCGCCAATACGCCGGCGGCGCCTAACGCCAGGGCAATCAGAAAATGAGTGCAGCTATGCAATTTTGAATACACATCTTCCTCGTTTGATTCCGCTTGTTATGCGTAAATGTCTACTGGGCAACATCGGGCGCGGCAGTGTTCATGCTCCAGTTGGAAAGAAGGTTCTGGCTGGCAGCGGGAGCCTCAAGCAGCGGCTCAACGCCCGCCAGCAGCGTAATGGCATTGACCTCGGTTGTTCCTTGGGTTGATACCAGCATCACCGCCTCGCCCTTCTTCAGGTCAGCAAGTTGAATGGCCGGGGCCCGGTTCAGCATCTGCTGCGGGTCGCCACCTCCTCCGCTACTGCCGTTCGATGGGCCAGAGCCGCCGCGCTGCGTTGATGCCGCGCCGCCGCCCGTGCCGCCTTTCAGCCGCGCCGCCAGCATTCTTGCCATCACCTCCGGCAAGCGCCGCATCTGTGCGTCCGGCGTGATGCGGATGGTGAGCGGCTTCTTCGTTGACAGATCCTTGACCACCAGCGTCGAGCTTGCCGCATCGAGCGACAGAATGGTTCCGGAGACGTTGCGGAAGCTGCCCGAGATCACCTCTTCGGCGGCAATCTGTGTTCCATCCGCGTTCTTTGTGCCGCGCGCGCGCAACTGGTCGCCGGCGAGGATCGCAGTGATCGGCGCCGGAAGCGCCGCGTCAAAGCGCACCGAGTCCGGCGCATAGCGCTTGAGCATGGTTGCCTCGGTGGTATTCACCGTGATGGTCCTGGCTGTGGCTCCCGCGCCACTGGTCAACAAAATGACGCCGGTCGATGCGTCAACGCTCTTCACCAATCCGCCCACTCCGCGTTGCTGCCAGTCTTCGCGGTCGCTCTGCTGCTTTTGGGCCAGGTCGGCCTGCTTGACGGCGATAATCTGTAATGCCTCTTCAGTCCCGGCAGGGGCGTCGGGATCAAGCTTCACCAGCGCGCGATCTCCAATTGCCAGGTCCGAAAACGGAATCGTCTCCGCAGTGGTCAGATCTTTTTGTCCGGGAGCGATGCGCTTGAGCACGGCCGTGGAAGGCACATTCACCTGGTGAGCGCCGTCGGCGTCGGTCTTTACCGTGAGCGTGTTGCCGCTGATGGCGGTGATGGTGCCCACAAACCGCACGGGCGCTTGCGCGATAGCAAAAGTTGCGGCTGACAGCAGGGCCATGCCCATGGCCGCCCGCGCGATCAAAAAAGGAATCCGAATTTTCATCTTGCTCTCCATTAGCCATCACTCTTGACTCAACGCCATACGGCGCTCTGGATGGCAAACTCTATCGCTATTCACGTAGACGGACCAAGCCGCCAAAAGGTTGAGCGAATCGTCCCATTGATAACCGCTATTTGGCTGGACGAGGGCATGGTCAGCAGATTGCGGCATTTTTGAAATTCCGCGCGACAAACCGAAGCAGCCTCAAAACGCGGCTTTCAGCCCTTTACGATATCCATCAAATGCTTTGCGACCGGCCGACGTGAGCCGAAGCACGGTTTGGGGCACTTTGCCGCGATACGTTTTTTGAATTTCGACATAAGCAGCTTCCTCCAACCGCGCCAAGTGGCTGGAAAGGTTACCTTTGTTCATCTCCGTTTCGTGCAGCAGGTAAAGAAAATCACATTCCTTGAATGCCGACAGCAGAGCAACAATCATCAACCTGCCGGGCTCGTGAATAACCCGATCCAATTCGGAAATAGCTCGCAGTTGTTGATTCATTCTGTTTCCGGGATGGCTGGTTTCGTATGACGAACGTATGAATAAAGAGTGCCCGCGCCGGAGCCAAGCCAGAGGAGAGCAATAAACAAAACTGGAGGTCGCGCCCACTGGCCGAAGTCTCCGGGAACGATGGAAGCAAGCGTGATGACCCCGAGGATCATAAAAAGCAACACGAGCCATTTCCACCAGTGTCTCCGGCCCATACGGGAGATCCAAATCGCGTACGTCGTCGTACTGATAACAAGCAGCAGGACAACACGTGGATTCCACGTCTTCGGACTTAAATTCCAACTCACAGTGCTCATGCTCATCCAATGATGCCTTCTTATCAAGAAAGCCAAACTGACCACGGCAATGAGCGCGATGAGGCGCGCTATGATTGTTGTGACCCACCATGACCTGCCGCGACGCGGAAATGCGGCGTAGCCGGTGCGTGGCCAAGTGATGTACCGCTTGATCGTGCGACGGGTCCAATAGGCGAGACCCAATGCCAGCATCAGACTCGCAAATATCACCACCAGTCGCATCCACGTCGGCGAATTCTCAGGCAATAATGCCTCCAGATAGCCCGCCAAAGCAAAACCCAAAAGGGTGAGGCCAACGACCATTTCGCCGGTACCGTCAATATTTTGATATCGCTTGGCCCGGTCAATATAGTTTGTAATCTCTACATTCATGCATTCTAGTTTGCCATACAAACCTGTCGTTGTCAACAACTATCTTTGCTGCCTTCGATGCGACTACAAGGTAGCCGAGTGTCGATGTGCTGTGGAGACCGCTCGCGTGCGAGTAGAAAAGTTAGGAAGGGTCGAAAGTGTCATAGGGATTTCCGGCTTCCCCTTGGCCTGTAAGTTATAGGTGACGATGGGCGCATTCTCATTGCGCTGAGGAACGATCCTTGCGCGGCGCGCGTCTCGTCGCTGTCTTCCTGCGAGTAGAGATCGAGCGTCGTTTGAATCTTGCTGTGCCTCAGCAAGCCCTGCACCGTCTTGGGTTCCACCTTGCAGAGGGGCAGGGGACTCCGCCCGTTTGGTAGGAGATCGTCAGAATGTCGCCGCTGCCGGGAGAAGGCAGGGGCTTCATGGCGATGTTCGCCTAGTATGCAGGGCTGTTTGAAACGCCAGAATTTCAAGCGCATTGAGGGATTGTTCAGGAATTATCGGGACATTCCATTGGGGAAGTTGATTCTGTCGCGAGAGTAACAGGCGATATAGGCTGTAGCCTTTTTCCACAGCGCCAACGGATTGCTACGCGTACGTCACCTGTCCCAGGATTGCCGGCCGCGCCGCCCCGGTTGCCCTGGGCACATTCCCCGGCAAGTGATGCCAGCTTTGCCAGGCCAGCAACGCAAAGGCCGCGGCTTCCTTGGCTTCGGCGGGCAAACCAAACTCCTCGCTGGCGGCCAACTCGCAACCCAGCGGCTCCAGCTTTTGCGCCAGCATCGCCATCAGCGTGGCATTGCGCGCCCCGCCGCCGGAGACAATGTAATCGACAGCGCGGCCTTTCATTCCGCGCAGGACAAAAGATTTGTAGCTGCGCGCTATTGTCTCGGCGGTCAGAGCGGTCGCCGTAACCAGCGCGTCCTCAGGCCGGTTGCTGTGCCGTTGACAGGAGGCCAGAAACTTTGCGGCATACTCGCGCCCAAATTGCTCGCGCCCCGCCGTGCGCGGCGGCCTCTGCTTAAAGTAGGGATTGCCGAGCGCGGCTGACAAAACCTCCGCCAGCACTTTGCCGCGAGCGGCAATGCCTCCATTGCGGTCGAAACGTTTGCCGAAGAGCTCCTGCGCCAGCGCGTCAATGATCATATTGCCAGGGCCGGTGTCGAAGGCCACGACCGCATCTGCCGCCGCTCCAGCGGGAATTGCAGTCAGGTTGGCGATGCCGCCGATGTTTTGCAACACGCGTCCGCGCCTGGGGTCGGCAAAAAGCACATAGTCCAGCAACGGAACCAGCGGCGCTCCTTGGCCTCCGGCGAACATGTCGGCGGGACGAAAGTTCGAGACCACGGGCACTCCGGCCGCCGCGGCAATCGCCGCAGCCTCGCCGAGTTGCCAGGTGCACGCGAACCGCCGGCCGGCGTAGCTTTCTGCGCGCGGCTGATGATAGAGCGTCTGTCCGTGACAGCCAACCAGATCGAGCTTCAGTGCGTGACGCTTCAACGTTGCGTTGACCGCCTCGGCGTAGGCAAGGCCGAGCCTCCAATTGAGGCGCGCCAACTCGGCCGTTGACGTCGCCGTCGCGTTCATCGCCGCCAGAACCGCGCGCCGCAGCGGGGCAGGGAACGCAAATCCCTCGTGCGCCAGCAGCGTAAGTTTTGCCCTCTGCTTTCCCGGCGCAATCCGCACCACGGCCACGTCAATCCCATCGGCGGATGTCCCGCTCATAATGCCGGCTACCGTCATCGTCTTTGCACTCATACTGGCTGCGCCCCCTAATCCCTAGTCCCTAGAACTGGTTGCATAAATGCCCTCCAGCCAGTGAGGGAATGTCCCTCACTGGCTAAAGCCCTTTGTTTTCTGGCCCTTTTCGGCACGACTGAAGTCGTGCCCTGACACGAGCCGATTTATGCAACCAGCTCTAGTCCCTACTCCCTCGTTTCCTTCAACTCCTGTTGAAGTTCCTCGATCAGATTCAGCGCCTGCAATGGCGTAAGCGAGTTAACTTCCGTCGCCTCGATCCGGTCCACAATGCGCTGCGAGAGCGGCGTAAAAATCGTCAACTGCACCGGCTCCGCGGCCGTCTCCACCTGCACGCTCTGCCGCTCCTGCTTCTCATGCTGCCGCAGCAGGTGCCTGGCTCGCTCAATGACTGCCGCGGGCAACCCCGCCAGCCGTGCAACTTCGATGCCATAACTCTTGCTCGCCGCGCCCGGTTCGATGTTATGCAGAAATACGATTCCGTCCGTGCCCTCTTTCACTCCCACGCGCAGATTCCTGACGCGCGGCAGCTTCTCGGCCAGCATGGTCAGCTCATGGTAGTGTGTGGCAAACAGCGTGCGCGCCTTGGTCTCCGCATGAAGGAACTCGACCGTCGCCCAAGCCAGTGAAAGCCCGTCGAAGGTCGCCGTTCCGCGCCCCATCTCATCCAGCAGAATCAGAGAGCGGCTAGTCGCCGTATTCAGAATCGTCGCTGTCTCAGTCATCTCCACCATGAACGTCGAGCGTCCCCGCGCCACGTTGTCGCTGGCCCCGATGCGCGTATAAATCCGGTCGACGAGGCCAAAGCGCAAACTTTCCGCTGGCACAAAGCTGCCCATCTGGGCAAGAAGAACGAGCATCGCCGCCTGGCGCAGATAAGTGCTCTTGCCGCCCATGTTAGGTCCGGTGATGAGCAACAAACTCGGCCCATCGCCAGCGGCATTCAGGTAGATGTCGTTGGCAATGAACCTTCCCTCGCGCGTCTCCTCCATCCATTGCTCAATTACCGGATGGCGCGCGGCTACGGCCTCGATCACCGGGGCCTCGTCTATGATTGGCCGCACATACCGCCGTCCCGCGGCCAGGTGTGCAAAGTTGGCCAGCAGATCCGCCTCCGCCACAGCCGCCGACGCTCGCTTGATGCGCCCCGCGGCCTCCAGTACCGCCCGCCGCAGCTCGGCAAAAATCCGCTTCTCAATCTCGATGCACCGCTCGTGCGCCAAGAGAATCTTGCGCTCATGTTCTTTTAGCTCGGGCGTCGTAAACCGTTCCGCATTCACCAGCGTTTGCTTGCGCTCATAATCGGCCGGAGCCAGAGATAAGTTTGACTTGGTAATTTCAATGTAATAGCCGAAGACCGAGTTATACCTTACTTTCAGCGAACCTATCCCGGTCCGTTCCCGTTCGCGCTCCTCAATGGCCGCAATCTGCTGCCGGCCAGTAGTCGAAATTGTCCGCAGCTCGTCTAACTCCGCGTCCACGCTCGTTGCAATCGCTCCGCCATCCACCAGCGTGAGCGGAGGTTCCTCGACTAATGTTGTAAAAATCCGCGCGGTCACATCTTCGAGCGGGTCCAGCCGCTCGGCCAGTTCGCGCCAGCGTGCCGCCTGCATTGTATCGAGCGCCGTCTTCAACCCCGGCAGACGGCTCAAACTGCCGGCGAGCGCCCGCACATCACGCGGTCCCGCTGAATCGAGAGAAAGCCGAGCCAGCAATCGCTCCAGATCCAGAAGGCCCGCGAACGCTCGCCGAATTTCTTCGCGCTTTACCAGGCTCTCTCGCGCTTCTCCCACAGCCTCATAACGGCCCGTGAGCGCATCGGTGTCCACTAGCGGCCGCAGGATCGTGGTCCGCAAGAGCCGCTTGCCCATCGGCGTCTGGCAGGCATCCAGAGTGTGAAAGAGAGTTGCCCTTTCGTCCTGCCCCGCAAAGAGCGGTTCGACTAACTCGAGGTTTCGCACCGTCACCTGGTCCAACTCCAGAGCCGTCGAGTGCTCCTCGAATTTCAAGCTGTCGATGTGCAGCGCGTCGTTCTTCTGCGTCGTCCGCACGTAGTGCAGCACCACGCCTGCCGCAATTGCCGCCGCCGGATGCCCCGTCAGCCCAAACCCCTCAAGCGACCGTACACTCAACTGGCGCTCGACCAGTGGAACCGCAAACTCCCGCGTCCAAACCCAATCCTCGACGCGCGTCCGCGCCGGAATCCGCTCCAGTTGCGCCGGCAACTCCGCGCTCACGGCTACCAGCACCTCGCTTGACCTGGCCTTTACAATTTCGTCCACAGCTTGCTGGCGCGCCGAAGGCCCCACAAACTCCGCCGTGCGAAACTCGCCCGTGGAAACGTCCAACAGCGCTACCGCGCAGACCGCATCGGCCGGGGCTTTGGCGCCATGCCCGCCTCTAAACTCGAAATACGCCGCGAGAAAATTGTTCTGCTCCTGACCCAGCCCGGCATCGAGAGCCGTGCCCGGCGAGAGTACTCGCGTCACCTCGCGCCGGACGATTTTCTTGGTAAGCTTGGGATCCTCCATCTGATCGCAGAGGGCGACACGGTAGCCCTTGCGCAACAGGCGCATCAGGTAGCTCTCCACCGCGTGATACGGCACTCCGCACATGGGCTGATTTCGCTCCCGGTCGCGCGCTGTCAGCGTCAATTGCAGTTCTCGGCTGACCGTCACCGCATCGTCGTAGAACAGCTCGTAGAAATCGCCCATGCGGAAGAAAAGGAGCGCATCCGGATTCTCGCGCTTGGCTGCTGTCCACTGCCGCATGAACGGGGTCAGCTCTGCCGGTCCTTTGTCCAAAGGCGCAGTGTGCGGAGCTGCGGGTTGTTTGTCTTCTTTGATCACGTTTGTTTTAGAGTAACGCGGCAGGGCGGAAGCTGGGCGGCTTGGAGTGGCAAGCTAAGCAGACGCGCCCGTGCTGCGTACATTCTCGAACCTATGGCCCTCCGTAAGGGCGAACGATTACACTCTAGACAAGCGGCAGCTCTGGCGTGCTCATGGCCAGGCCTCCGCTGACAGAACGTGTAGCCAGTTCATTCTAAACGCACAGGAAACGATGGAACCGCATTTCTCCAACTTCCCCAATTTCGATCAAGCCGCTGCGCCTGAGGCGGATTTGAAGCAACCGCCTCCCGCACCGTCCAATGGAGCCGGGGGCGTCTGGCTGCTGCTGCGCGATTTGCTGTTTGCCGCTGCCGCCTCGGTGTTCATCATCACCTTTCTCTACCAGCCAGTGCGTGTGGAAGGGACCAGCATGTTGCCGCGGCTGGAAGACCAGGACCGGCTCTTCATCAACAAGTTCGTCTACCGCTTCGAGGCCATCGAGCGGGGCGACGTAGTGGTCTTCCACTATCCGCGCGACCCGGAAAAGAGCTACATCAAGCGCGTGATCGCCCTNNGAGGACACCTACTTCATGATGGGCGACCATCGCTGCATCTCGTCCGACAGCCGCACATTCGGCCCCGTGGAGCGCTCGCTGATCTACGGAAAAGCCGTTTTTGTTCTCTGGCCGGCGCGCGATGCGGGCGAGGTGCGCTAAGTGCGCGCAGTTTACGACGGGAAATCCACCGGCACAATCGCTTCAAAGGCTGTTAAAATCGATAAAATCTATCCCTCGGAGAGGCGATGCAGGCGATTCTAGCGCTCGAAGACGGGAGCATCTATCGTGGCCACGGCTATGGCGCTCCAGGAGAATGCCTGGGCGAAGTCGTTTTCAATACTTCCCTTACCGGATATCAGGAAATCGCTACCGATCCTTCCTATGCCGGGCAGATCGTCGTTCTCACCAACCCTCAGATCGGCAACTACGGCACCAATCAGGCAGACAACGAGTCGGCCAGGCCCTATATTGAGGGCCTGATCGTGCGCGAGTTCTCGCCCATCAGCTCGAACTGGCGCTCCGAGCGCGTCACCGATGAATACATGGAGCGTTATTCCGTCCCTGTGCTGGCCGAGATCGACACGCGCGCCCTGGTGCGCCACCTGCGCACCTACGGCGTGAAGCGCGGCGTGATCTCGACTGAAGTTTCGGACCCCGAAACCCTGGTGCAAAAGGCCAGGAACATTCGCAAGATGGACGGGACAGATCTGGCGCGCGTGGTTTCGACCAAGTCGCTCTACACTTTTGACGCGAATGACAGCCGCAACCAGACGGGAGACGCTTTGCTGGCCAAAGCTCTCGACCAAAGCGAGGGAGCTCGGAGCACCCTTCATGTGGTGGCTTACGATTTTGGTATCAAGCTTAACATTCTACGCATGTTAGTGCGTGAGGGATGCCGCGTGACGGTGGTTCCGGCCGAGACCAGCGCCGAGGATGTTTTCGAGCTGAAGCCTGATGGAGTCTTTCTTTCCAACGGCCCCGGAGACCCAGAGCCGGTGGATTATGCGGTGCATGCCATTCGCAAATTCATGGGGCGCGTGCCGGTCTTCGGGATTTGCCTGGGCCATCAGCTCACCGGGCTTGCGCTGGGAGGCAAAACCTACAAGCTTAAATTCGGCCATCACGGCGGCAACCACCCGGTCAAAAACAACGCGACCGGCAAGGTGGAGATCACGGCCCACAACCACAACTATGCCGTCGATCCCGACTCAATCAATGCCAACGAGGTCGAGTTGACCCACGTGGACCTGAACGACCAGACGCTGGAAGGCATGCGCCATCGGACGCTGCCGTTATTTACCGTCCAGTACCACCCCGAAGCCGCTCCCGGCCCGCACGACTCCAACTACCTCTTCCACGACTTCCGGCGCATGATGGAGGAGTGGAAGGGATGAAGAACTGGTTCCCAGTCCTGGCTTTGTTTGTGGGGCTGGGGTGTTCTATTTCTTTCGCACAAGCGGAACAGGAACATCAGTTCTCCGGTCCGTTCGATCTGTATATGAAGGCAGAGCAACAGCGGTCGCCGGATTCTGTGCTTCGGCGGTTTGCCGCCGATTGTGGCTTGGATTTACAGGCTGCGTTGCCCCATTATGCAGTCCTGCCAGGCAAGAATTGGGTAATAGTAAAGGATTTGGAAAAAGGATTTGAGTTCCAGGAAACTGATTTCATCTCAACCACTGCTGTACGGAAGCTGGGCGATCTAGTTGTGGTGGAGACTTGGTCCCTTGAGTTGGACACCGGCTCCCAGTCGCGGTCGCTCTACTGCTTCAAAAACTTGAAGACAACACTCCTTGAGTCCACGGATTGGATGCCGTCGTATGACAAAGACGGTATTCCAACTCCCGGCTGGGGATATGAGCAACGCTGGAGGCTATCACCGGCACGGAAGCTTGTGCGATATTATGCCAACTTCATTGATGCAGCCGGGCAGTCGATTGCTGAGCCCAAGATGGATGCAGAAACAACAAAGGATTTGCAGTGGACCCCAGGAGTCTACGCATGGAATGACCTGACTCTGCCATTAGCACTGCTGCGATGAATCCAAATCGGAACAGGCTTTGAAAGGGCACGACTTCAGTCTCGCCGCTATGGACTATACCAAAAGCGACGGCATCAGCAGAAGCGCCAACACGATCTAGGAAACGAACAGACACATGCCACGCAGAAATGACATTCAGAAGATACTGGTGATTGGCTCGGGGCCCATTGTGATTGGGCAATCGGCGGAGTTTGATTATTCCGGCACGCAGGCCTGTAAGGCTCTCAAGCAGGAGGGCTACGAGGTGGTGCTGGTGAATTCCAACCCGGCTACCATCATGACCGATCCTGATCTCGCCGACCGCACTTACATCGAGCCGTTGACGCGCGAGTACGTTGAGGAGATTATCCGCATTGAGTCCGAAATGCTTGCCAGCGGACCCGGCATCACCATGCCAGGAGTGGAAGGCAAAGCTCCCGGTAAATTCGCATTGCTGCCGACGGTCGGTGGGCAGACGGCGCTGAACTTGGCCGTGGATCTGGCCGATGCGGGGATTCTCGACCGCTATAACGTCGAGTTGATCGGCGCCAAACTCGAAGCCATCAAGAAGGCCGAAGACCGGCTGCTCTTCAAAGACGCAATGCTGCGCATAGGCCTGGATGTTTCCAAATCCGCGTTGGTAAATAATCTGCGTGACGGCCTGGAGTTTGCATCGAAGCTCGGCTTCCCGGTGCTCATTCGTCCCAGCTTTACGCTGGGCGGAACCGGCGGCGGCATTGCATACAACCGCGAAGAGCTGATGGAGATTCTGGCGCGCGGGCTGGACCTTTCACCCGTTCATGAGTGCCTCATCGAAGAGAGCGTGCTCGGCTGGAAAGAATACGAGCTTGAGGTCATGCGCGACCTCGCCGACAACGTCATCATTATCTGTTCTATTGAAAACTTCGACCCCATGGGCGTGCATACCGGCGACTCGATTACCGTAGCTCCGGCGCAGACGCTAACTGACCGCGAGTACCAGAAGATGCGCGACGCGGCTATCGCCGTGATGCGCGAGATCGGCGTCGAGACCGGCGGCTCGAATGTGCAGTTTGCCGTTAATCCTATTGACGGCCGCATGACGGTGATCGAGATGAATCCGCGCGTCTCGCGCTCTTCGGCGCTGGCATCGAAGGCTACGGGCTTTCCCATCGCCAAGATCGCCGCCAA
>PLOI01000068.1 GCA_003142015.1 Acidobacteriaceae bacterium
AAGGGTGGGATACCACGAACCCTCTTTCACTCCGCCGCGCGCATCGCAGCCCTATTCCCTAGTCCCTATTCCCAAGTCCCTGCCTCACCTCACTTTCATCCCCGCCTTCCGCAGCCCGCGTCGCAGATCCTTCAAAAACGCCCTTCGCCATCCAATCTGCTTCAGAATCTTTTCCTCCGTTGCCTTCGCCTCTGCGCGTCTCTTCTCATGAGATTCATCGAGCGCCTTTTCATGCGCGGCCTTCTGCGCCGCGGCCATCTCTTCCAGCGTTCCTTCCCGTGGCGTCAAGCCGTACACCAGTTCGCAATCCAGAGCCGCCGCCGCTCGCCGCAGCGTGCTCAGCATGATCCGCGACTCGCTCTCCGATTTCTCCAGCCGGAAAACCTCCCACCGGCACACGCCCAGCCGCCGCGCAACCTCGTCCACCGGAATCCCCACCGCCTGCCGCACAGCCCGCAGGCAGCCCTTTGTCTCGCCCACCGCCCTCCGCGCCAAGCGAAACGCCAGCATCGTCTCGTCCAGCTTCTTCCGCGTCTCCGCGTGCCTATCCGTCCATTTTTTTATCCCCGCTCCCCGGCCTGGACCCCGTTTTGCGTCCTTCAGAAGAACGTTCTTCAATGATTTCAAAGTACTTAGCGGCAATTCCTGCACCTGAACCCCTCCCATTTCTGCATTTGTACCCAATTTTCTCCGAATCGTGTGTATTTCTACGCAAAGGTTTTTGTGCCTTGAATCCGCTTTCTCCCGCAAAACAATGCATCTCGAACAGCACTCCGCCCCGCGCGAATGGGAAACCGTTGAAAAGCTCTGGTTTCGTATCAAGGGAAGACTTCACAGCTTGCGGAAAAACTAGATCCGGAGGGAGGCGGGGGTTTCAACCCCCGCATAAAGCCAGCAGAATCACCGCGGGCTTTAGCCCCGGAGGGACGCTTCCCGTCAATCTCGCCCGAAGATCTGAGTTTTTTCGCAGCCTGCTTTAGCCCCTGAGGCGGAATCTCCGGTCCGAGCAACCGGCTCTGCAGAGCGGCATCACGCCGGATTGTGAACAGGATTGCTCACATATTTCGGGAATTGTCAGAATTTATTTTGGATAAGCATCATCCAGTATGGCTTCCGGCTCAACCTCCAGATACAATGAGCGAAGATGAGTGGGCGCGTCGCCACTTTTCAAGGGACTTCCCCCCCTATGGCCTTAGTTCTCACCACGCCCGCTCCTGAGCTGGCTCCTGAAATCTCCATCGCAGCGTCAACCAATCCGCTTCCAAAAGCCCCTCTGGCCACTGCCTCCACAACGCCGTATGCGGAGCCAGCGCGGCTCCCCGCACGGCAACAGGTCCGCATGGGCCGCGCCGCAGCCTCCGGCGACGGCATCAACTGGCTGACCCTGGGTGTGATCATCGCTTTTCATCTGGGCGCGGTGGCGGCGCTGTTCTTCTTCACCTGGCAGCGCCTGGCGGTCACAGCTGCGCTTTACGTGCTGGCCATCAATGTCGGCATCGGCATGTGCTATCACCGCTTGCTCACTCATCGCGGCTATCAGACGCCCAAGTGGATTGAGTACATAATGTCGATCTGCGCCACGCTCTCGCTCGAGGGCGGGCCCATCTTCTGGGTATCGGTTCATCGCGTGCATCACCAGTTCAGCGACCACGAAGGCGACCCGCACACGCCGCGCGAGGGCGGCTGGTGGGCACATACCGGCTGGATGATCTGGGGCAACTCACTGCACGCGCAGACCCAGGTTCTCGCGCGCTATGTCCCCGACCTGGTGCGCGACCGCTTTCACGTCTGGCTGAGCAAGTACCATTGGATTCCGCTGGTGGCCAGCGGCGTGCTGCTCTTCGGCCTCGGCTGGCTCTGGGGCGGCTGGTCCAACGCCGTGGGGATGCTGCTCTGGGGAGCCTTCCTGCGCGTGACCCTAGGACTCCACGCCACCTGGCTCGTAAATTCCGCAACCCACCTCTGGGGCTCCCGCCGCTTTGAAACTCGCGATGGCTCGCGCAACAACTGGTGGGTGGCGCTGGTGAGCGGTGGCGAGGGCTGGCACAACAACCACCACGCGAATCCGGTATCGGCTCGCCATGGCCTGGTCTGGTACGAGGTCGACCCAAACTACTGGGGCATCTGGCTGCTTTCAAAACTAGGTCTGGCGCGCAAGATTCAGGTGGTCAAGCTCAACCCCGCGAATCCCAGGCCAGCGGGAAGTTAAACCCGAGACTAATTATCCAGCTTGGCCCTGATCCACAACACGCCAAAGACCGGCAGCGCTACGACCAGCACCAACAGGCCGGCCGGAAAGCCGACATAGCGATAGGTGTCGGCATAGTTCACCGCGTGGTGGCCTAAGAGATTCCATGCCAGCAGCGCGAAGATGGCGATGGTGGTGGAAGCAAAGAAAGTGAAAAACGCCGCCGCGAAAGCCAGCAGCAGGCTGGTAAAGAAGCCGAATCCCTTCAGCGGAAATCCGAAGACCGTACCGCCGGTCGGGCGTTCGCGTTGTGCCGATTGCATCAGCTTGAGTGCCTCCGTGGTCTAGAATACAGTTTCATGGCGAGCAGCGCACAAGTCGAGCTTTGGCAGGCGGAGAAGGTGGCCACACAGGTGGCCGTGACCGAGGCCCCCAACGGAATTCACTACGCAATGTGGGGCGAAACGCGCGTCTCGGACGCGGACCTGGAACGCCTTGTGGGCGCCGTGCCGGCCACGCTATCCGCCGCGCTGGAACGCCGAGCATATTACTTTGTCCCGCTGGCCATTGCCGACACCGATGACACCATGGTTGCGCCCGGCTACACCGTCGATCTGGGTGACCGCGCCATCTGCCATCGCAACGCCGTCTTCGGATCGACCGAGGCGGTTTTTCTTTCCACGCGGCTGGTGGAGGACCGCTTCGGCCTAGCCTTTGAGTTCTTCATCAACGTTGCCCACAACTTTGTCGAGGCTGCGGGGGTTCCAGAGAGCTTTTCCACGCTGGCATGGCAGCAGGCCGAGGCCCAGGTGCGCGGCGAAACCAGCCAGGACGCCTGGGAGACCCGCCGCCACGCGCAGGACAGCCGCAACAACCAGAAGAGCATCGATGAGCGCTCCCGCAGCGCCTACTTCGAGTCGGCCTTCTCGGATTCGCTGGCCATTTATATGCTGTCGCTGGCCGTGGACTTCGACTACCACGACCTGCGCGAGCGCGATTACCCGCTGCTCGCAGCCTCAGCTCTCGCCGAGCGGCTGCGCCACGTAGCCAGCCTCTTCCCCGCCAACCAGGGCTACGAGTTCCAGGTGCTCTACCGGCGCAAAGGGTAATTGCAGAAGATTGCCTCAGAGCCGCGTACTTTAAATTTCTCCTTCAAGACCTGGAATTCGTGTCAATGACTGGCGCACTGCCTGAACCAGTTCCATCCGCGCCATGCGCCAACCGCTACTGCGGCTCCGCGCCTCATCCGAAGTCTGAGTCTCGGCCGGAAGCGCTGGTGCGATACTGGTCCTCACTTTGCACCTGGCTGTGCCGCGAGTCCATCCATTGACCGATCAGCAAAGTCTCCTCGGGAGTCGCCGCGCCCTCGATCTCCGCTGCGCCTTTGAGCAGTTTTTTGCGGACATCGGCGGCCCGCTGCGCGGCAGCGGCTTTCTCGTTCTGCGCGGCGCTGTAAAAGCTGGCCGCGTTGATGCTCATGGAGTTCCCGTGGATATGCATCGTTCCCTCCCTTGAAGCGGGAGAGCAAGCGCCGGGCCGGGATTCTGGCGCAAAGATAAGAAAAGGCTCATTAAGGCAAGTCATCCGTTGACGGATGAGATACTAAGAGAGGCAGGCTTTTATCGTTTGTCGGAAGTGGAACCGGCTTCTCTTTCCTTTGAATAGATACGCACAGGCTTCTCTGGCAGGTGACAAAGCCTTGAGTCCTGCCGCAGCCCCTTCGCGATCTTCTCGACAATTCATCCATTGAGCTGCTGCTTGCAGTAGCGGCCCTCTGGGAGTTGGCCCGCCAGCCAAGTACTTGAATGCAAGTGCGGCTGGAATCAGATAGAAAATAGAGAGACGCTGCCCAGCCCGTTAAGTACGGGGCTGGCAGCGATTGGAGACAAGTTTTGTCGAAATATCATAAGTCGATAGTGCCGGTAAAGTCGCGCGCAGTCGCGCTTCCTCTGGTGGCCATTGTGGGCCGGCCCAACGTGGGCAAATCCACGCTCTTCAACCGGCTCACTCAAAGCCGCCGATCGATTGTGGGCGACGAGCCGGGCATCACGCGCGACCGGATCTATGGCGAATACGAGTGGGCGGGGCGCGAGTTCCGGCTGGTGGACACGGGCGGCATGGTACCCGACGACACCGAACTGATTCCCACAGAAATTTATGCCCAAGCGCAGGTGGCCCTGGAAGAAGCTGACGCGCTGGTGCTGGTGGTGGATGCGCGAACCGAGTTGGCCAGCCCGGATTACGACCTCGTCCGGATGCTGATTCGCGGCGGCAAGCCCTTGTTCCTGGCGGTGAATAAGGTCGAGGGCGAAGCCATGGCGATGGTTGCGGAGAACTTTCGCCAGTTGGGCATTCGCAATGTGTTTCCTATCAGCTCCGAGCATGGGTTGGGCATCGGCGACCTGCTCGAAGCGATTTCCGAGGCGATTCCCGCGCCGCCGGAGGCTGCGCTGACCGAGGCGGAAGCGCTGGCCGCAGAAGCGGCGGATGACGCCCAGGCCGAAGAGGCCGAAATCTCTGAGGGCGGTCCAGTTTCGCCAAAGGGTGCCCCCCTGGAACCCGGAGACGAGCTGCTTCGTCCGCTCCATCGCACGCACGGAGAGTTTGAACAACACGAAACTTCGGTAGCCATCATCGGACGGCCGAATGTGGGCAAGTCCACACTGCTGAATGCGCTGACAGGAACCTCGCGCGCCATTGTTTCGCCCATCGCCGGCACAACCCGCGATGCGGTGGATGAGGTGGTGGAGTTCGAGGGCAACCAACTGCGGTTTGTGGATACGGCCGGCATTCGGCGCAAGGGCAAGACTCACCTGATGGCCGAAAAGATGAGCGTGGTGATGGCGCGGCGTCATCTGGAGGCTGCGGATGTGGCGCTACTGGTGCTGGACGCAACCGATGGAGTGACGGGAGCGGACGCCACCATCGGCGGCTATGCGCACGAGAGCGGCCGCAGCGTCATCATTGTGGTGAACAAGTGGGACGCGGTGACCACGGGTCGCACCGACGGCAAACCGCCGGCTGATCGCGAGATCTTCGAGCAGCAGTTGCGCACGGTGCTTAAGTACCTGAACTACGCGCCGGTGATTTTTCTCTCCGCGCTCGAAGGGACGGGCCCTGAAGCAAAAAAGATGTTGCGTGTGCTGCACGAAGTGGTGGCCGTTGCGGCCGAGCGGCGCAAGCGCGTCTCCACCGGGCAGATGAACCGCTTCCTCGACAAGATCGATTTCCAGCGCGCGCCGGTGCCGATGGCCAAACGCATTCGTATCTTCTATATGACGCAGGCCGCCGTGGCGCCGCCCACCTTTGTGCTTTTCACCGACCGCGACATCAAGCTGCACTTCAGCTTCGAGCGGTTCCTGGAGAACCAGATCCGCGAGGCCTTCGGCTTCAAAGGCACGCCCATCTGGTTCAAGGTGAAGGCGCGCAATGAGAAAAAGGACGAATAGGCGCGAGGGATCTTCCCGACTGATCGATTGAGTTTGTATGGTCCCTCACATCTCCAGGCAAAGGGCGCCTGGAGATGTGGGGCACACAGTCCCTGCTACTTTGGGTTTGTATTGCCTGATGAGTCCGGACTCGCTGGATCGTCAAGTTTGGTGACATGGACGCTGGCCTGGGTCTCGGGAACAGTCCCGTCGTTGACCTGAACCTCAGTTGGCTTGCCCTGGACGAGGATGCGTTCAGTCACCTTGTCGTGGGCTGGGATGCGCACGCGATGAGTAACTGCGTCGGAAGCGGAGCGGGCGGTAACTGGGACTTCGGCCTGCGCGTAGCCGTTGTTGGCAACTTTGACGGCCACCAGCCAGTTTCCGGCCGAGGCCGATGTGGGAAAGATGCTCTCGATGCTCAGATCAGGCAGACCCTTGTCGGCGTCAATCCAGTCTGCGAAAAACCAGGAGAGATCGGGATGAGCTTCGGATTCTTCGAGGAGCTTTTCAAAGGCGCTGCGAGCTGCGGACTTGCCGGAATTCTTGCTGGCGGCCGGATAATAATTTCGGAGTGCGGCTGAGAGCGCTGCGTCGCCGGCCAAGTCGCGGAGCATCCACAAGACATAAGCGGCCTTGGTGCGGTAGTAGACGGGCGAGATGGCTTCGGCGAGCGGTTGTCCTGCGCTTTCGCCGGGGCTTGCAGGCTCGGCCAGCGCCAGAGCGGCGCGGTCCGCTTCCAACATGCGCAGGGCAGCATCGCGCCCTTGCCGCCTTTCCACCCAAAGAGTGCCCATGAAGTGGGCCACACCCTCATTGAGCCAGGCCGGGGGCGGCTGAGACGAATTCGGCGGCAAAATCCAGGCATGCGTGAGGGCGTGGACCAGAACGCCGTTCAATGCACCCGGAATCGCATTCGGGCCTGGCTCGCGGAGCGGCGCAGCGAGGAGTGCGCCGGTTTCGAAAGGCGCGTCTTCCGGGTCTGGCAGATCGAGCAGAGTGAGTTGAGTGCCAGACTTTTCGCCGAGCCAGCCTTGCAAAAACGGAGTCACCGCTTCGGCCGCCGTGGTCCAGAATTGCACGGCGACATTGTCCTCTGGGAGAGCCCAGGCGGTGAGGTTTGTTCCGGGATGGGGTTCGCAAATGGCGACAAATAGGCTGGGAGCTTCAAAGCCGAGGATTGTGCTGCCCGAGTCGGCAGTGGCCACACTGGCGACCTCCTGACTCTGGTCAAGAGCGCCGGATTCGGTGACGGCCAGCGGAACGGAATGGCCGTTGATGAGCGCGACTGTGGGGGCCTGGCCATGAGGAAACTCGACGGTAAGGCGCAAGTGGAAATGCGCGCCTGTGAGCCGGAGCTTGTGCTCGCCCATCTCGTCGAAGAGACGCGCGCCGTCGCCCAGCATGACAGGGGCGCTGGAGACCGGATACCAGACCACGTTTCCGAAGCCACGCAGGCCGGTAAAAGGAAGGCTGATCTGATCCCAGTCCGAGTGCAGCGCCACGTCGCCGGGCGCGCCGATGGACAGCAGCCGCTGGGCTGAGAGTGCGATTACGCCGGAGTACGTCACGTCGAGTTGGAGGCTCTGGCTGGGCGCGAGCGGCTGAGTGAGCGAAACGACTGCCTCGTGCAACTGGCCTGTGTGGTCGGCGTCGGAATTGATGGTGGCTATCTGGAAGGCAATGTCTTTTGCGCTGACGCGAATGTTCTCCCAATTGAGCGAGGAGGAAATCTGCAGCGGAATGCGGGCGAGCGGAGTCTTGCCGTCGTTGCGAACGGTGAGCAAGGAGCGAACTGCGATTTGCTGGGCTGCCGGACTAAGGTGGACGTCGAGATCGAACGCTGTAGAGGTGACGGCCTGACGCTCGGCGTCTTGCGGCGGGGCCAGCTCGCCTGCGGCGGCGACCGGCGCAGCGGCGGGACCGGTTTGAGTGGTTGTCTCGCCGTTCGCGTCGGTGGAACGGGAGAAGATGACCTGGCCTTTGGAAGGATGCGTTTCCGATGCCGGTGGTGTGGCAGGTGTGGTTTGCGCGGCACAAAGGAGAGTTGTAAGACAAATAGCCGCGGCGCTTGCCGCAGTGCGGGGAAAAGAGAGCTTCATGAGCCCAGGCCTTTCTGTTTCCTTGGTTTAGACGCTCCACCTGCGGCATTAGGGACAGCCGAGCCTTCAGCGCGGCGAGCTGCCAGGCGGCGCTGGCGGAAGGCTTCATAGAGGACCACCGCTCCGGCAGCGGAGACGTTGAGGGAGCTGACGCCGCCGGCCATGGGAATGCGCAGCAGATGGTCGCAGGTGCGGCGAACCAACTCGTGCAGCCCGTCGCCCTCGCGGCCCATCACCAAGACGCAGTTGCCTGTCAGGTCAAATTGGTCGTAATCGCACGTACCCCGCTCGTCGAGACCGATAATCCATAGATTCTGGCGCTTGAGCTCTTCGAGGGCACGCACCAGATTGACCACGCGGGCAATGCGCAGGTGCTCGGCAGCACCGGCACTGGCCTTGACGGCTACCGGACTCAAGGGAGCCGAGCGGCGCTCAGTGAGCAGCACTCCATCTACCCCGGCTCCGTCGGCCACGCGCAGCAGAGCGCCGAGATTCTGCGGGTCTTCAACGCCATCCAGCGCCAGCAGCAGGCGGGCCGCGCCAGCGGTTGCGGGCGCGTAGAGGTCTTCGATGGCCAGAAACTCCTGCCCGTGGACCAGGGCCACAACGCCCTGATGAGCGGAAGTCTGGGCGAGTTGCGTCAACTGCTCGCGCGTTTCCTGGCGAACACGCACACCGCAGTCGCGACAGAGGGCGACCAGCCTCTCCAGCTTCGTATCATCGCGTTCGCGCGCCACCATAACGTGGTCAAAGCGCCGCCGGCCAGCCTTGAGCGCCTCTTCGACCGGATGCAACCCGTAGAGAACTTCCATAAAGGCTAGTGTAGAAGATCGACGAACCACGTCGCGCCGCGACCCTGCCAAAACACTTGCCGCATCCAGCGTCAAAGGCAATCGCATCTGTAATCTTCGGGGCATTGAGCCGCTATACTGTTCCCCATGCACGAAGACACAATCGCGGATTGGCAGAGGCTGACCCAACTCTACGGCGAGATGGGCGATGGAGAACTGGAGGAGCTGAATGCCTGCATCGGCGACCTGACCGAAGTGGCGCAACAGGTTCTCCGCGACGAGATGAAGAAGCGCGGGCTGAATGAGCCGAGTGTTACCCATGGAGCATTCGAGCCTCCAGAACGCTTTGCGCCTCTCCAAGAGGGTCTCGACGTCGATTCGCTGACAGAAGAAGACGACACAGAAGACGGCGATCTGCCGCATGAATACACCTGGAAGACGCAGCTCTGCGAATGTGAGGGACGGGAAGAGGCGCGGCAGATCCGGGAAATACTGCGGCAAGCGGGAATCGAGAGCTGGATGGAAGGTTCAGGGTCTCAGGTCTGGGACGGCATGGGCAATCCCCGGATATTGGTTGCCGCCGACCAGTTCGAGCAGGCGCGCGAGATTGCCTCACAGCCGATTCCGCAGGCAATCGTCGAGCAATCCAGGATGCAGGTCCCGGATTACGAGCCTCCTATGTGTCCCAGTTGCGGCGCCGAGGACCCTATTCTCGAAGGCGCAGATCCTGTGAATTCGTGGCGTTGCGAGAGATGCGGGAAGCAGTGGACAGATCCGATAGAAGATCAGAAAGACTCTCCGGCGCAGCAAGACTAACCGCCAATGGAGGCTCATGAGTCCATCCACCTCCAAGTCATTTACCGCCGTACTCGAACCCCTGCGGACGGAGCTTCGCTGGGTGATTGCGCGGATTCCTTTCGATGTGGCCAAGGCGTGGCCGGTGCGGCGACGCTTGCGGGTGCGCGGCGAGATTGAGGGCTTCGTCTTTCGCACGTCGCTCTTTCCCTTTTCCAGCGGTGAAGGTCACTTCCTTTTGGTCAACAAGAAGATGCAGACTGGAGCGAAGGCTGCGGTAGGCTCCAAAGTGCGAATTCGGCTGGAGCCAGACCTGGAAGAGCGCGCGGTGGTGATTCCACCGGAGCTGACGCGTGCGCTGAAGGGAGACCGGCGGCTGCCCAAATGGTTCGACGGGCTGAGCGACTCGGCACGCGGTCAGGCTGGCGCGTGGGTCAACGAGGCAAAGAGCGCCGAGGCTCGGCAAAAACGCGCCGAACGGATGGCCGAGTGGCTGCTATCGACCCTCGAAGGCGAAATTGAACCTCCTCCGGTGCTCCTGGCGGCTTTTTTGCGGCAGCCGATGGCGCGCGCGGGATGGGAGGCGATGACAGCTGTGCAGCGGCGCGGCCATCTGCTGGGAATCTTCCACTATCAAACAGTTGAATCCAGGGAGCGGCGCGCCGGCAAGGCGGTTGAGGAGGCTTTGCGCGTGGCCAAGAAGGTTCCCCGCACCGCCAAGTGAGCCATTCCTCCGCAGTCCTTCTGCCGCTGGATTGCCAACGGAAAACTGATTTTCCGATGAAATCCATGGTTCACCGGAACTTGGCGGAAAATCTAGCGTCTAATTGAGTGAGATGAGTATAGCTGCGTCCATTCGCCCTTTCTTCGGTCAGAATTCCTCCACGATTGCAGATGAGCAGGTACGCCAGGAGAGCCTTGCCGTATCGGCGGGGCTGAAACGCCAGGATGCCGGACTGCTGGATGAGCTGATCGTCCGCTACCAGCACCGGCTGATGCGCTATCTGCTCTATTTGGCGGGCAATCGCGAGATGGCCGAGGACATCTTTCAAGAGGTCTGGATGCGGGTTCTGGTGCGGGGAGCGCAATTCAACGGCAAGGCTCGGTTTGACACCTGGCTGTTTGCCATCGCGCGGAACCTGGTGATCGACCAGAAGCGCAAAAAGACTATGGCCAGCCTGGACGAGCTGTTTGAAGGCGGCAGCGAAGACGACCGGCCGATGAGCTTCGAGATAACCGACGGTGAGCCGACGCCGTTTGACCGCTTTGCCAACCTCGAGGACCGGGAGCGGATTGCGGCGGGACTGCTCAAGTTAGACATGATTTATCGTGAAGTGCTGGTGCTCCGCTTCCACGAAGAGCTGTCGCTGGAAGAGATCGCCAAGGTGACGCGTGCGCCGCTTTCTACCGTGAAATCAAGGCTTTATCGCGGTTTGACCGCGATAAAACCCAGGCTGGCGCCTCCCGCGGTGCGGCCAACTGTGCCTTTGACGAGGCCAGCTATAACCGAAGAGGCACCGAGGACGGCATGAAACCAGGCGAAGGCACCGATGCTGACCGCGAACTGATTTCGGCTGTTGCCGGAACGGATGCCGATCGCGAGCGTGCCGTGGCCTGGCGCACTCGCCGCGTGGTATGCGCCTCGCAAGGCGTGATGCAGGAACAGAAGGCCGGGCGCAAGCGCATCCGCGCCGTAGCGCTGGCAGCGACGTTGGTGGTTGTTCTTGTGCTGGGCCCGCTGGTCTGGTGGGCCGGAGAGACCCTAATCGAGGAGGAGCGCCTGACCGGGCTGACCGGCCAACTCAGTGTGTTGATCTTCTTCCTTTGCGCGGCGGTCCTGGCCGCGGCGGTGCTAGCCGGCTGGGCGCGGCGCAAGCCCTGAATTGAAAATTCCATTAAAATGCGCGCAACTTACCGAATCCACTTTCCGTCCACCAATACAGGAGCGAGACAGGATTTGATATTCTGAAAAGCCCTCGGGGAAGGGTTCGTCTATGCGCAATCCAGAATCTATCACCGTCAACGAAGATACGCGCCTGATTCCGGTGTGGTCGATTGTTGTGGCCGTGGCAGCCTTTGTGCTGGTGGAGTATTACTTCTGGATAGTCTTGCCGGCCCAGCAGAATCATCATCCTCCGCTCGGTTTCCGCATCTACTTCAATATTTCCTGGGGGTTGCTGGCCGCGCTCTACTTCCTGATGGTGGGTTACGTCAGCAAGGACGCCCCGCGGCGGGCAATGAGCGCGCGCTTCTGGATCGCTCTCTGCTTCGTGATGCCGGGCGGCATTGGCGCGGTGCTTTACTTCCTGCTGCGCCAGCCGGAGGTCTCGCGGTGCCCGGCGTGCTCCACGCATGTGCAGAGCGATTTCCACTTCTGTCCGCAGTGCAACTATCAGCTTGCCGCCAGTTGCGGACACTGCTTCCGGACCGTGCGCACCACCGACCAGTTTTGTACGCGCTGCGGCCATGAGCTGGCCACGGACCACATGCCGGCGCGGCTGCGCGTGATGGGCGAGTAAGCATCGCACCGGCCCTACGGGACGGTTCTGGCATGATCTGCATGGAAACCCAGGGTTTCGCTTCGCTCCACCCATGGGCTACTTTCGCTTCCTCCCTCCGGGAGGAACACCGGCAGTTCATCCGCAAACCTTTGTGCGATTGTCCTTCTATAGGAAGCACCTCTGCTCGACATACCCGTCAGCGGTGTAAACTTCTTCTTCGCGCTCAACCCGCGGTTTTAGCTGCGCGAACAGGAAAACACCATGCGCAAATTCTCGCTTGTTCTCTCCCTCGTATTCGCCCTCGCCCCGTTTTGTTCTGCTCAAACCGCGCAGCCCACTGCCGCCAAGCGCCCCATGACCTTCGAGGACATGATGCAGATGAAGCGGCTCGGCGATACCGCTGTATCGGCGGATGGCAAATGGCTGGCCTACTCCGTTACGACAGTCAATCTGGACAAAAATACCAAGACAGCCGAGTTGTGGTTGCAGGCGATTGCCGGTGGGGAACCGATGAAACTGGCCGTGGCGCAGCCGGGAGATTCAGGCGTTCAGTTTGCCCCTGATGGCAAGAGCATCCTTTTCCTCAGCGGCCGCGTCGGTTCCGAGCAGATCTGGCTGGCGGATTTCGACGGTGCAACCGGCGCGACGAGCAATGCGAAGAAGCTGACCAACATTTCGACGGAGGCCGGAGACGCCATCTGGTCGCCCGACGGGAACTCCGTGCTCTTTACTTCCGCGGTTTTTCCGGATTGCCCGGCCATCACGGCGACCGACAATGGGGTCGGCGACGAATGTAACTCTGATCGCGACGAAGCTCTGGCCACGAGCAAGGTGAAGGCGCAGATCTTCACTCATCTGCTCTATCGCCACTGGGACCACTTCACCGGGGCCAAGCGTACCCATCTTTTCCTGGCAACGGTCGCAACCGGCGCGCTGCGCGACCTGGCGCCGAACGACCCGCACGACGTTCCGCCGTTTTCGCTTGAAGGCGGCGGCTGCGGTTGCGCCTTTGCGCCTGACTCAAAGGAACTGGCCTTCACCGAGAACCTTGACGCGGAGCCGGCCATCAGTACCAATACCGACATCTTCACCCTGGATTTGACCAATCCGGCAGCAAAGCCAGTGAAGGTTAGCACGGCGCTGGGTGGCGACTTCAACCCCGCCTACTCGCCCGACGGCAAGTATTTGGCGTGGCGCTCGGAAGCGCGCGCCGGATACGAGAGCGATAAATTCCGGCTGGTGGTTTATGACCGGACGGCGAAGACGATCAAGAATTTGCTGCCGAAGTTTGAGAATTGGGTGAACGAGATTGCATGGGCGCAAGATTCGAAGAAGATCTACTTCACATCAGGTGTAATGGGTGAGTCGCCAATCTTCGCGGCTACTCTGAATGGTCATTTTTATGAAGTAAATCTCAATGGATCCTTTGGTAGCCTCGTCCCATTAGCCGACGAAAAAACCATTATTGCTACTCGCAACACTGTAAAATCCCCCAGCGAAGTTGTTGCTCTTGTGTCAGCTTCCGGCTCACTTGACGCCAAATCTCAATTTTCTATTTCCGGCATCTCAGAAACTGCGGGGCTAGTTCCAATCACTGTAAGCCAGATCAACCCACTAACGAATTTAAACGACGCCCTCCTAGCTCAATTTGACCTGCCAAAGTTAGAAAGCTTCTGGTTCACCGCTGGCGACAAGACCAAGCTGCAGGGCTTTCTCATCCGCCCGCCGGCCTTCGATCCGGCAAAGAAGTATCCCGTCAAATTCCTCATCCACGGCGGGCCGCAGGGCGCATGGGGCGATGACTGGAGCTATCGCTGGAACCCTGAACTCTTTGCCGCCAACGGCTACGTCGTCATCATGATCAACATGCGCGGCTCGACTGGCTACGGGCAGACCATCGTGGATGGCGTCAATGGCGATTGGGGCGGCAAGCCCTTTACCGACCTGATGGAAGGCCTGGACTACGCCGAGCAGCACTATCCCTTCATCGACAAGAACCGCGAGTGCGCTCTGGGCGCGAGCTACGGCGGCTACATGGCGAATTGGGTGGAGGGCCACACCAACCGCTTCAAGTGCATCGTCTCGCACGACGGAATGTTCGACGCCGAGTCCGCCTTCGGCACAACCGAAGAGGACTGGTTCAACATCTGGGAGTTCCGCGGCCATCCGTGGGATTACTACGGCAAGCCCGACGCGGAGAATCCCTTCCGCAAGTGGTCGCCCTCGCTCGCCGCGAAGAACTTCCACACGCCCATGCTTATCGTCCACGGCCAGCTCGACTACCGGCTCGACGTGAGCGAGGGATTCCAGATCTTCGACACCCTGCAACTGCTCAAGGTGCCGAGCAAGATGCTCTATTTCCCNNAAGCCGCAGAACGCAAGGCTGTGGTACAAGACGGTGAACGACTGGGTGGATGAGTGGACGAAAGGCAGCCGTTAGCCACTAGCTTCTAGCTGTTAGCCTGTTGTTCAGCTAACCAACTGGTATTCACCCTTGCGGTCTCTTTGCTTTTGCCGTAAGGGTGGGATACCTCGAACATCAATTTGGCTCGTTCATCCATATCAACAGTCTTCAGTCTCAGCAAGAATCGCTAGAGGCTAGAAGCTAGAGGCTAGAAGCTGCCTTTCCAACGCAAATCCGCAAGGCCGCGCGCCTTCCTGAACGAAGCCGGGCTCTACGACTACGGGGTGTATTCGCTGGGCCGCCAGATGCGCACGGAGGCCGATCTGCGGCGGCTGATGCAGCGGCGCGTCGAGCCGGGCGAGCGTGGCGAGGCCATTGTAGCGGCTGTTTTGGCCCGTCTGCACGAGCATGGCTACCTGGACGATGCCGCCTTTGCCGAGACTTACGCCCGATTGCGTCAGCAGAATGAAAAGCTGGGCGTGCGCCGCGTTCGCCAGGACTTGCAGCAAAAGGGCGTGGGGAGCGAGCTGATTGCCGAGACCCTCGAAGCCCGCTACGGCCAGACCAACGAGGAGGCCCTAGCCCGCGAACACCTGGAGCGCAAGCGCATTCGCAAGCCGGAGAACGAAAAGGAGATTGCACGGGTAATGCGCCGGCTGGTTGCGGCTGGCTTTTCGACCGGCGTGATCTACAAGATTCTTCGCCAGTGGGATGTGCCCGACGAAGCCCTCGCCGCCCTGGACAATCTGGCAGACGAGCCGCACGACGAGTAGACGCTGGCCGCAAAGAGCGCGCCGGGCCGGATGCGCCTGGAAGGCCCAAAGTGCGGTATGCTGAATATGCGCGCCCGTAGCTCAGCTGGATAGAGCGAACGCCTCCGGAGCGTTAGGTCGGGAGTTCGAATCTCTCCGGGCGCACCATAAATCTTTATCGATCCATTTCCCCGCACGGTCCGCTTTCACGCTCACAATTCGGGAAAACGGGGGACTTGTGACAGACTGGAATGTGGCCGGCGAAGCACTTCACACGCGGCCCGGACAAGGTTCAAATGCACTTTCATTTTGATTTTGCTGCACGCCAGATTCTTTGGACACTGACATTTGCCGCACAACTGGTCTTGCTGGTGGTTCTGCTGGGCCGCGACCGCGCGCGGCGCTATCCGTGGTTTACAGCCGGCATCGTGCTCTCTGCCCTGCAACTGATGGCCGAGGTTCTGCTAGTGGGCCGCATGGCGATGCTTCCCTTGCAGGAGGTCCTTCTTACACTGGCCGACCTGTCGGTGATCGTAGGCCTACTGGTGGTGGTGGAGGTGGCGCGGCGGGCCTTTGCCGGGGTTCAGCGCTCTCTGTGGATTGTGAATACCGCCGGGCTGCTGGTGGTGGCCGGCCTGGTGCTGGCATTCTGGGGACCGTGGCCAGCAAGTAAAGATCTGGCCTGGGACTCGACGATCGGGAAGCTGCACCTGATGCAATTTGCGGCGCAGAAGGGCAACTCGCTGGTGGCCCTGCTTACGGTGGAGTTGGGGCTGCTGGTGGTGATCTTTGGCCGCCACTTCAAGGCCGGCTGGCGGAGCCATACGCAGATGATTGCCATTGGGCTCTCGACGGTCGCCGTCGCCTTTCTGTCGGCACAGGGCGTGGTGCAATTCATCATCAGAACGGCGCATCCCCAAAGCCGTGCGGAGGTTGATCGCATTCTGGGTTTGATCACCAAGCTGTGGAACGCCAACAAGATGGTGTACATTGCCGCGCTGCTGTGGTGGATTGTGTGGCTGTGGCTCGACGAGCCGGGAGCGGCTGCTGTCGCAGTGACAGAAGAAAAACTCTAAAATCGAATGTTAGCTGTCAGCTAAATGTGGCAGCTTGCCTGACCGCGCTTTTCCAGGTAGCGCTGGTGGTACTCCTCGGCGCGCCAGAAGGTTTGGGCCGGCTCGACTTTCGTGACGATTTGCTTCGGCTTGAAGCGGCCTTCGGTGGTGAGCTGTTCGATTTTGGCGCGCGCGTGCGCCTCTTGCTCCTGCGAGTGGAAGAAGATAGCCGAGCGGTACTGCGTGCCCCAGTCCGGGCCCTGGCGGTTTAATGTCGTGGGGTCGTGCAGGGCAAAGAAGGCGTCGAGAAGCTGCTCGAAGCTGACCATCTCGGGATCGAAGTCCACTTCGACCACTTCGGCGTGGCCGGTCTGGTCGGTGCAGACGTCCTTGTAGCTGGGCCGCTCCAGCGAACCACCCTCATAGCCCGCGGCCGTCGCCGCAACACCGGGGATTGCCGCAAACGCCGCTTCCACTCCCCAAAAACAGCCTGCTCCGAAAGTTGCTTTTTCCTGGCTCATGGTGATTTGGATGCGTGGTAGTGGCCTGAAGTGACAGTTTTTCTCAGCGACGGGCAAGCTCCATTCTAGCCGCAAATTCAGCGGATTCTGCTTTAGGCGCGAGGAAAACGCCGCCATGCGCCCGGAGCCGCGAGCGGCGGCAGACGTCAGGACAGAAGTAACCCACCGCGCAAGTTGACGGACTCACTTCTCGACGCTAGCCTATAGGTAACTACGTGTGCCAAATTGCGAGGCACGCAGCCATGTGCTGCGCCAATGCCATTTCTTTCATCCCGTGGGCGATCCGGCTGCGAAGCCACCGTCGCCACTCGGCAGGGATGGTGTGTGGAACAATTACCCCACCCAGGTGAGGATAGCGGAGCTTTATCTAAAAGACCGGACGATGGCGACTCATTCAAGGTTCCCCGCCGTAGTGTTGCCTTTATTGTTGCTGCGCAAGAGGAAGTAAGTCCGACCGTATGAAACGGCAGTCGGAGGCCTGAGAAAAGGAACCCAATTGTTTGAAGAAAATGAAACCCAAACAGGCCGGGCCGGAGAGCGGTTTTCCGAAAGCAGCCGCTTCTTCGATCCCGAAGACCAGGTGTCTCTCCGGGATCTCGCGCTTGTTCCCTGGAAGCGAAGGGGCGTTGTGGCAGCCTGCACGGCTTTTTGCGTGGCGATGGCAATTCTCGTTTGCATCTTCATGCATCCGCGATACAAAGCCACTGCGACTATCGAGCTGAATGAGGAAAAAAGCGGCGGCGATGCGCTCTCGAGTCTCGCTTCGCTGGCGGGCGGCGACTCGGACGAGTTGAGAACCAAGATGGGCACGGAAATTGCGGTTATAAAGGACGATTCGATCGCTCTGGCCGTCATGAATCACTTGGGAATGCTCCGCCTTGAGAACCCTGACCGGTTCAGCAAGGCGCCAGGGCCGCTGGTTAACCCGGAGGCTTTGCCCGCAGATCAGAGGGAAAGCCTGGTTGGCAACTTCAGGGGACATTTAGAAGTCAAAGAGGTGGAAAATTCCCGGCTCATTACTATTACTTACGCAGACAGAGACCCGGTCCAGGCAGCGAAGATTGCCAACCAGGTAGTTGTTGAGTACAAGTCTTATCTCCTCAACTCAAACTTCAGTTCATCGAAGGAGGTGTCGCAGTGGCTTTCCGCGCAGTTGGGTGATCTTTCCGACCAGGTCGCCAAATCGCAGCAGGCCGTAGCGGACTTCGAGCACACCCATAATCTTTCCTCTGCAATGCTGGGCCTTTCTACGCTGGGTGGCGGCTCCGCCTCCGCATCTGGTGGTGGCGGCGGTGGTGGCGGCGGTGGCGGTGGCGGTGGCTCCGTAAGCATACCGGAACTGGAGCGTCTCACGGCGCTGAACGAAGAAGTGACACAGGCCGAAGCCGCGCGGCTGGGACACGAAGCAATCTACCGCCTAACGGAGACGGAGAACCCGGATCTGGTCTCATCGCTCGGTTCCAGTTCTCTTCCCGGCCTTTCCAACTCGTCTGTCATGTCCCAGGGCAGCGGCCTGGATGTTCTCAATTCATTGCGCGGGCAGGAGGCAACGGCGAGGGTAGCGTATGCCAGCGCGGAAACCAAATATGGCCCAAAGAATCCTCATCTGACTGACCTCGCCAATCAGTTGAAGTCTATCCACGAGCAGACGCAAAACGAGATAGCCAAGATCAAGCAGCGAGCCAAAAACGATCTTGTTCTCGCGCAGCAGAATGAGAAGGCTCTGCGTTCCGCCTTTGAGGCGCAAAAGCTCGTGACCAGCAAGATGAATGACGATGTTGTGCAGTTGGGAGTTCTGCTCGCGCAGGCGCGCTCCAGCCGCGCACTTTATGACATTCTCTATGCACGGCTGCAGGAAGCTAACATCGATGCGGGCAACAGTGCTACAAATGTGACCGTTGCCGATCCCGCTCGTCCTCCGGGCGGCTACTACATGCCGCGTCGTGATTTGTTCATCATGGTTGGTCTGTTCGGCGGGCTGTTACTGGGCACCGGCCTGGCTTACTTACTGGAAAGCCAGGATGACACACTCGCGGATAGCTTCCAGGTGGAAACGGTATCGAATCTGCCGGTACTCGGCATGATTCCATTTCACCGCATGGAAACCAGACCGCGAGAAGGCTCACTGGCTGCGGAGTCGAGCTCTTTTCTGATAGCTCCTGAAAGCGCCACGGCTGAATCATTCCGCAGTTTACGGTCAGGGCTGACTCTCTCTGGCGTTGGGCGCAAGCTGAGGGTTCTGTCCATTACCAGCGCCTTGCCCGGGGAAGGGAAGTCTTACACCGTCTATAACCTGGGACTTGCCTTTGCCGCAACGGGCCTGAAGACCCTCATCATTGATGCCGATCTTCGGCGCCCCCGGCAACACGCCCTTTTCCGCGCGGCCCGGGAGGATGGGCTGGCGGATGTTCTCGTTGGCCTGAAATCATTTGAAGATGGCTTGGTAGCCCATCCCGTGGAGCCGAATTTGACCTTGCTGGCCGCAGGCCGTCAATCCCCGCTCACCGCGGAGCTTCTGGGATCGGGCGAGATTGAAAAGGTCATTGAAACCGCCAGGGAGCGGTTTGACCTTGTACTTATAGACACACCGCCAACCTTGCCGGTGGCCGACGCGATTATCGTGGGAACTCATTGCGATGGAACCATCGGTGTGCTGCGTGCGGGTCGGACTTCCCGAAAGGCGCTGCAGCGGTTAGTCCTGACTCTTGCTCGAAATCGCATTCACATCCTTGGCATGGTAATTGAGGCAGTGGATATGTCCGCAACCGAATACCGGAGCGTCTATGGCTACAATGTGCAGAGTTATTATGGCGAGAAGTAAGATGGCAATGACCCGCAGTCTTCTGCTTCTGTTCGGAGTTGCGTTATTGCAGGCAATGTTAGTTGTGCCAGGCAATGCCCAGACGACAGCCGGAGGCTCGCTTTTATCAACTTCCCTCCGCGGTAAAGGCGGGTCCGCAGTCCAGGGTCAGGGGCCAACTATCGTTCCCAAAGACTTATCCGCGTTGCGCATTGAGCCCGGAGACTTGTTGAGCGTAAACGTCTTCGACACACCCGAGTTCACCAATTCATACCGCGTCGATCCTGTGGGAGACCTGACAATTCCTCTCTGCGGCAAGGTAAGCGTTCGAGGGTTGACTCTGCCAGAGGCGGCAAAGCGTCTTGAGGCTGCTCTCAAGGACGGCCAGATATTGACCCAGCCGCAAGTGAATGTGGACGTGCAACAATATGCCGGTCAATACGTGGCTGTAACCGGCGAAGTGGGAGCGCCGGGCCGGGTGGCACTTATCGCCCCCACAACTCTGGGTGAAATTCTCGCTGAAGTAGGCGGCGAAACTCCATTGGCGGGCGCTCACATCAAAATTCGCCGCGGCGGCGATGACGCTGCTCCAGAAGAGGAAGTTCCGTATTCGCGCAGCAAGAGCACGCCGGAGACAGCATCTGTTTTAGTGCGGCCGGGCGATTCGGTTTTTGTACCGCGCGCCGGCATCGTTTATGTGCTGGGCGCGGTCAACAGGCCTGGCGGTTATGTAATGCAGGAAGATGGAAAACTGGATGTTGCTCAGGCTCTGGCATTAAGTGGCGGGACGGCTCTGCAGGCCAATACCGGCGGCCTGCGGGTAATTCGCCGCAATCCGGACGGAACAGTATTGGATTTTCCTCTTTCCTACAACGGCATCGCGAAAGGGACCCAGACGCCACTTATACTCCAGGCGCAAGATATCGTTTACGTGCCAATGAGCAAGGTCAAAGCCGCGTTTTCCAACGCGGCCGGGATCATCTCGGCAGCCGCCTCGACAGCCATCATTGATCGTTAACCTGAGCGCAATGATTTTGTAAGTTAGCAAATCAACATGGCTTGCTCACTCATACGGCGAATCCCTGCGTAGAGTGCCACGAATCCCAGCGTTTTGGATGTTTCGCAGAATCTCATTGGCGCAACCAATGCCTGGTTCCAAGAGCTGGATAATGCTATAGCAGAGTTAGGAAGAGAATGTGAGATATCTATCAAGAGAAACTGGCCTGAGCGTTTCCGACCTCCGGGTCGCCGCGGTGTTGATCTTCGTGATTTTAAATCTCGCGGTGTTTTTCGTGCGCTTCGTCAGTGTTTGGCGTTATGGCGCACTGTTTCCCTTCGACAGTCACCTGGCGATCTATCCTGTATGGAAAGCGGTCCACCACCTTTCAGTCTATGAGTGGCCGCTCTCTTATCCGTTTTCTCTTTCCTTGTATAACTATCTATTCTATGAAACCTACGCCTTCTTCCTAAGGCAGGTTGGCGTGGCAGGGGCCGGCATCATGATGTGGGGCCGCTTTCTTACGCCGGTCTTCCCGGTCATCGGCGCTATAGCCCAATGGAAACTTGTACAGTATCATCTCAACCTGCGCGGCGCCCGCAGTGTTCTCTCGCTTTTCTTTGCGGTCGGCCTCTGGTTCTGCACTTCAATCGTCCGCCATTGGGCGCTCTGCATACGGCCTGACATGGGCGCCGTCGCTTTGGTTATGGTCGCGTTTTACTTGGTCGTGCGCCAGCCACGGTACGGCTTCGCGTATGCAGGCGTATTGTTCTATCTTGCCTGGTCGTTCAAACAGACCGTGGTTCTGGCGTTCGTTGGTGTCTGTTTGTTCCTCCTGTTGCAGAAGCGGTGGCGCGATCTGACGGCGCTGACCGCTGTCTTTGCGGCATTGGTAACAGCAACGCTTCTCCTTGGAACTCCCGCGTACCGATTCGATATCCTCGTCGCTCCGGGGCTTGTCAGGAAATTCAGTTTGATGTGGGCCGCGCAGATGGCGCCAAAGTCCGTGATTTCGAACGCCTATTGGATTCTTGCTCCCGTCGCGCTGCTGATCGCCGTCACTGGACGTCGGGTAGATAGCACTGTTCGTCTACTCACCATTGTCCTTGTCGTTGCGTTAGCCGGCGGATTGGCAGGGATGACAAAAGTCGGCGCCTGGGATAACTATCTTCTTGAAGCATTCGTCGCGGGCTCCACTCTGCTCCAGATAGCCATATTCGCCGCACCAGGACCGTTCGTCAGCGCACTGGTTATGTATGGATGCATCATTCCGTCAATACAGCTCGCTACCGCGCCAAGCGGACCCCACTTACACCGCTTCGGTACGGTGGGAATCGCCACCCCGGACGAATACGCGGATGCCGTGGCGCTGCGTGACCGCCTGGCGGCAATGAAAAAACCCATCTTCAGCACTGACCCGATATTTTCTCTCCCTTGGATCTCGAACGACAATCACGCCCCTGCATTGCTCATCGATTACCCTTTCCACGATGCCACGCGGGCTCGTTGTCAAAATGGATGCGTCGAAGGCATGTTGCAAAGAGGAGAAATCCCGACCGTGGTGCTGGCTAGTTCGGGCGACATTTTCCAAAGCAGCTTGAGTCCGAGATACATAAAGGTCGGCGAGGCTCGCGAATCAGACAAAATGTGGAGTATTTACGTGCTCAACCCTCAAGCACAAAATTCCGATGCGTCGGTAAGAAAATAGGTGATCCTAAACGGATCAGAGAGTGCCGAACAATCATTCATGAAAAGCCCCGAAGTCACCATCATTGTGCCGATCTATAACGGGTCGGCCTATCTCTTGGAAACGCTCAATTCCCTATTGTCTCAGACTTTCAGAAATTTTGAGTTACTGGCGATCGATGATGGAAGCATGGACGCATCAGGCGATGTTGTTCGCACCTTAAAGGACGAGCGGGTGCGCTTGATTCAAACGAAAAATAGCGGACTTTGCGAGACATTGAATCTGGGAATCGCCGAGGCCAAAGCGCTCTATATAGCCCGCTGTGATCAAGATGATATAAACCTTCCCGAGCGCCTTGCACGGCAACTGCAAGTGATGGAAGATAACCCGGAAGCGGTCGCGCTTTTCACCTACAACACTAAATTCGGGAGCAAACGTCGCTGGTCGAATGCGGATAAGTTTATTATGGCAGCAGGCGAACTGAAAGAGTATGAACCGATGAAAGACGGTTGCCTGTTAGGTTCAACTATGTTTGCGCGAACTGCGGCGTTGCGCTCCATCGGTGGCTTCCGACAATCTTACTACCCCGCTGATGACCTGGATCTGGAATGTCGATTGTCGCAAGTAGGCAAGGTTCTGATTCTGCGCGAACCATTGGTCGCCTACCGCTTTCAAACAGACGCAAATACATACCGGGTCTTTGCGGACATGCGCGAAAAATCGCATTGGACAAAGGACTCCTACCAGCGGCGATTGCAAGGCCTACGGGAACTGACCCTTGAACAGTTCCGCCTTATTCAGGTAACGGATCTTTGGTCGCGAATAGGCCGGCATTGCCGGGATACGTCTAAGCTGCATATGCGCATCGCAGGCCAAAGATTTCTGGATGGCCGCTATCTCGCAGCCTCTGGCCACCTCGTTCGAGCGGTCTTGGCCGATCCTTCAGACATCACCGGACGCCTTAAACGATACTTCAGTCACTCATGATCACGGGATTTTAATTACCCGTTAGAGGCGCAATGAGAACTAGCGAGCAGCAAATACGCAAACATAAGTTCGCCGGGGAGGATATGCAAGAAACGCCGTCGCAGCCTCCAGTTATGCCGTTGAGCGAGTTCCTTCCAGCACTGTTTCGGGCGCTAGACGGAGAAGGAGTGCACTTCTGCGTTTTAAGAAACTATGAGGGGTTTCCTGCCTACAATGCTGGTCGGGATGTGGATTTCCTGATCCGCGCGTCCGATCTGCCGCTTATAATCCGCACTCTTAGATCGATTCGAGGCATTCGAATCGTCGGCTATTCCGAGCGCAGCTATGTGGCAAGTGTCTTTCTGGAAGGCATTTCCTCGACTCCGAAATCCCGTGCACTACAAGTCGATTTCGACTTGAGTTTGACCTGGAAAGGACTAGTATATCTGCCTGGAGAGGCTGTGCTGCAAGCGGCGATCCCGCGCCCCGCGGGCAACTCGACTTTCTTTGTACCATCGCCGGTCCATGAAGCAATCACCTCCTTGTTGACCAGTTTGATCATTGGTGGATCGCTGAAAGAGAAGTACTTCCCCCAGGTACAACGAACGTTCGCAAGCAAGAGGTACGGAGTAATCGCCGCCCTATCGCCGCAATTTGGAGCGAAGACCGCAACTCGACTGGCGGACGCAGTGATTGGCGGGGACCGCGAGAAGGTGCATGGCTGTGTTAGAGCGCTCCGTACTTCGCTGGTTCTGCACAATCTGGTGCGTAGCCCGTTCCGTAGCGCGTTGGCCGTTGTCCGGCACTATGCAAGTGAAATCGCAATACGCTATTCCCCGAAAACTCTCGAAACCGTGTGCATATTGAGCCCGGGCAATTGCGACGAGACAACAATCATCGAAGCCTTGATGCCGATCCTGCAATTTTCTGCGGTGACAGTGGAAAAGCGCTACTTCTGGCCACAATTGTCTCTCTGGCGCGATCCATCGGAAAGAAATGCGTATGCAGATCGCGAAGCCGGTACCAGAGAGAGTCTATTAGTTTCAATGGCGAAGATTGTCCGGTGGATGCTGGGAGAGTGGATAAGCCAACTACAGAAAAACCTTACGCTTCGTGTTGTCGAGGGCCATTCCTATGATTTGATAATCGGCGAGGAATGGCTCTGCTACGGAATACCAAAATGGTTTGCGCGGCTCGTCGGAAGATTGCTTCCCACACCTGATCTTTGGATATTGCTGGACCAGGCAGCGGAAGGGATGCAATCAAGGAACCATGAAGTTCTTTCTGCGCAAACACTTAGGCAACTCGAAGCCTGCCGCTCCTTTGTGAAGACGAGAAATAGATATGTCATTCTGGGCGTAGGAAAGCCAGCGGCCAGCGTTACAGAGGATGCCTATTCTGCCATCATCGATATGCTTGTGCAGCGCACAGATAGGCGGCTCAAGAACCGGTTCTAAGTTTGTTCTATTTCCGCCTTGAAGCGAGGCTCTGCATAATTAGGTGATTGAAACTTCGGTGCCTGATGCAGTTTAGCGGAGAGAGCGCCGCCACGCTTTCAAGCAGAATGGTTGAACGAGCGGCGAAACATTGCGATCGAAGGAAGGCCTTAAACTGAAGATAGTCATTTTGGGTCCAGATGGAGCCGGTAAGAGCTCTGTAATTCGGGGGTTAATGCAAAACCTGAGCCAAGGTGGACGTGTCGCAAAGATGCGTTATCTGAAGCCGCAAATCGTCATGGTGCGACGAGGCGATCAGGTAACTATTAATCCCGACCCTCACGGCAAGTCGCCTAGGTCGGAGCTGACTTCGGTTGCAAAGATATTTGTCTGGCTAATCGAAGAGTGGTGGGCGCATCTTTTCCGGGATAAGAGAGGGGTCGTCCTCATTTGTGATCGCTACTATCATGACCTTCTGATTGACCCGATACGGTATCGTTACGGAGGACCTCTATGGATAGCCAAATTGGTCGGAAGGCTCATGCCTGAGCCAGGACTATGGGCGCTATTGGATGCTCCTGCAGATGTGTTGCAGGCGCGCAAACAGGAGGTTGCTCGTGAAGAATCCGAGCGGCAACGCCAGGCATATTTGACATTTGTTAGCAAACGACACAAGTATGTGATCGTAGACGCTGCGCAGTCACTGGATCACGTAGTTATAGAAGTGGAGCATGCTATTAGAACGACCCTGACAAACAAAGAAGACAGTCGCGGATGAGACTGGCAGCTCTGCCGGCAGAAGCCCGGATTCAGGCAGAATGGCTCTAGCTACAGCACAAAGCTCAAGAGCTTTGCCCTGTCGTGGTGTATTTTAGCAGGTCCCTGATTAGCATTAACTCTGGCCTTTCGGTCACTTCGAAAGAGTAAATCTCCAATGAAGATTCTTCTCTCCGCCTATGCATGTGAGCCATGGAAAGGCTCAGAACCCGGTGTGGGTTGGCATTGGGCGCTTGAACTCGCTCGCCAAGGGCATGAAGTCACGGTACTCACGAGAGCGAACAACCGTGAACCTATTGAAGTTGCGCTGAAGAGTCACGTACCTAAGGGCCTTCAATTCTTCTACTATGACTTGCCCCGATGGGCCATGTGGTGGAAAAAGGGTGCGCGTGGCGTCCATCTCTATTATCAGCTCTGGCAAATCGGGTCGTATCTGAAGATCCGCCGCGTTTTTGATACAAATAGTTTTGACGTAGTACACCACCTCACATTCGGCGGAATTCGCCAGGCGTCCTTCCTGGGACGCATTGGGATTCCGTTAATCGTCGGCCCACTGGGTGGAGGCGACTATGCTCCCGCCAAACTTATGAAGACGTTTCCTGTCAGTGGCCGTTTGAGCGAGGCGGTCCGGTATATCTGGAATAAGTTATCACGTCTGGACCCTACCTTTCGTCAGATGTTACGCAGAGCGGATGTAATCTATTGCAAGACATTACAAACAAAGCATGCCTTGCCTAGTCGCTATCAGGCTAAGTGCATTATTGCTTTGGAGATCGGAGTCGATGCATCCTGGATCGCTAAGAATATTCTTGTTCCTCTCACGCCAGACTTTTTGAGTGTAGGCCGGCTATTGTACTTGAAGGGCACCCATCTGACACTGGATGCCTTCGCCGGCGTACTGAACCAGAGGAAGGATGCTACGCTTACTATCGTAGGGGCGGGTCCCGCGGAACAATGGCTGAAGGCGCGCGCAGAAAGGCTTGGTATAGCGCATGCCGTAACGTGGCGTGGGTGGATGTCACAGGACGAGTTGCGCAAGGTATATCATGAATCGCTAGCGCTGATTTTTCCGACCCTGCGCGATTCGAGCGGCAATGTTGCGCTAGAAGCTTTTTCGGCAGGCACACCTGTAATTTGCTTAGATTTGGGTGGCCCCGCTGCACTTGTTCCTGCGAGCGCTGGATTCAAGATTGACAGCGCAAAAGCAGACGTTAAGTCGGTCGTTGCGGATCTTACCAAAGCAATGCTCACTTTGTCGAATAATCATGATTGCGCAGTTCAGATGTCGGAGCATGCCTTGCAATATGCGAAAAAAAAGGACTGGGTGTCTGCCGTGAATGGGGTTTACCAACCTATTCTGGAACAGTTTTCAACTACAGCGTTGAAAGTTTCGGAGACTAGAATTCCAAGCCGCCAAACGCCCGAAGGCTGCGATTACCGGAAGAAGAGAAAGTAGCCACATGAAACAATCTGCGTGGTTCAGAGATAGTTATAGACACGAGGTGCTTGGAGCACAGCATACCGGTTATCTTTCTCGCTTGAAATTCCTTACGCGGTATCCTATTTTTCTTCTAGGGTTTGGCCCGCCGATATTTAGATCTCAGGCGATTGATGCAACCAGCGGAGTGATTGATTACTGGAGCTTTCTTCAAGTGGGATGGCTTTCGCTGATTGCCTTTCGAGCGATCAACCGCCTTGTTTCTGCACAGCCGATCCTTATTCCAAAGCAGATAAGGTCTATTCTTTGGTTAGCTTTTTCCCTTGGGCTATTATTCCTGGCGTCTGCTGCATACTCTCCCAGCCACGTAGTATCCGCAGCATACTCTGTATTATATTTTCTAACCCTGATATGTGTCACAGAGTTCATTGTTGACGTCTACCGGAAGCCACCGAATTGGGTGGAATGTCTATTTCAGCTAAGGCACGTCACTTTGTTTCTCCTCGCCTTAGTCGTTTTACTTATCCCCATCCATCCGCAGAGCGTCATGACAGTTACGACAGTGGCCGGAGTGCGCCTTACGGGGGGAACTGTTACTTCTGCGCCTCTGATTTGCCCCATCATCGCCATTATCTCGGCATACAGCTTTCTCCATTCCCTGGAGTCCAGAGGTAGTGCTTTTTTACTCTTTCTGGTCGGTTTGGGAGGCACGCTCGCGACATGGGCGAGGGGGAGTGAGATTGCGCTGTTCATCTGTCTCTCGTTGGTCGTTATGGCATGGGCGAGGACAAACCAGCGTACCGCGTCCGCGGTTATTTCAGGTGCTATGGCTTTTATGGCACTTGCCGTCCTGGCTGCCGGAGCTATCGGGGGAGGACGTATTTGGAACACCTTTAATAAGGGTCAAAGCGTCGCAGGCATAGAAAGCGCCAGTGGGAGAACCGAAATCTGGGCATTTGTGGTCAAGTACTGCCTGGCCCACCCGCAAGGAATGGGCTACGTGGCTGGCTTCCGGATTGTGTTTAGACAATATTTTTCTCTGAAATCCGGCCAGACGCTTAGTCAGCTTGGGTCAGCCCATAACACATTTGTTGATGTACTGGCTGGCGCCGGCTGGCTGGCTCTAGGGATCTATCTGATCATGATGGTAAAGATAGTTAAGCTGGCATGGCGTTTCGCAAAAAGGCAAAGCGGTTTGGCTTCGACGCTTGACCGATCATCTCTTCATGGGATTCGATGCTCGCTGGTTTTACTCGTCTTTTGTTTTACGTACGGGATGGGGGCTACAGAATTGTCCGCTCCTTTGAGGGCTGGCTTCTATATTCTGTACATTATCATCGCAATCGTTCTCGGAGCGTCTGCAAATATGCTCACAGCCTCCCGCGCCAATAACTTACCTCCGCCAAGAGATATTTCGGTAAGCAAGGGAATAGAGTTGTGATGCTGGGCTGGGGCAGCCCGCATGGGGGCGACCCGGGGAGCGGGTACGCTATGGAAGAAAGAGCAGTGCAGTTGGCCGGCGACAAGAAGGAGCTAGGTAGTGCAACAACGAACCGTACCCGCTTTCAACGGGCTCTGAGAGATTGCGTTCGCGAAGAGGGAATCAATCTCCAGTGCAACGTGCTAATTGTCGGCGGGAGCTACGAGGACGCTGATATCTTGCGCAAAGTTGGCTTTCGGCACATGACGCTGACCAATCTTCAAAACTTGGCCGGTTTTGAGCTGCCGCACATGGAGGGGGTTAAACTGGCCGCGTTGAATGCGGACGCTGAAGACATGCCTATCCCAGATGAGTCCTATGATTTGGTGCTGGCACACGAGATGCTGCACCACTGTAGCTCGCCGCACAAAGCCTTGCTCGAGATGCTTCGGGTCAGCCGCAGGCACGTTATTATTCTCGAGCCCAACGACTCACTCTTGATGCGCGCCTTTGTGAAGTTGCGCTTTTCGTTCCCTTATGAACTGCCCGCTGTCGTTTTTCATAATTTCCGGGCGGGCGGTGTTCGCAATACTTGTGTCCCTAACTATATCTATCGATGGAGCGCGCGGGATATGTATCAGACAACCGCGTCTTATATTCCTGCAACGGAGTTTGGTCTATATGTCCGCCGGTACTGGGATTTTAATGTAGATAAGGACGAGCTCGCATTACGAAGCCAGACACGAATCGGCAGCTTCACAAAGATACTCGGCCCCGGTTTGTTTCTTGCTTGCTTGCACGGTTTTCAAGCCATCGCGAACTTCTTGCCTTGGCTGGGCGGGCAAGGGAATAAGTTTTTCGGCTGTGTTACCAAGAGCGATAACCTGAAGCCGTGGCTTGCGCGAGACAGCGGCCGCCTGGCTTTTAATCGGCACTATGGGAAGCACTGATGATTCCGTATTAGTGAAAGCCGAAAATGATCTGTGAGCACAAATGAGACCGCTTCATATTCTTGTAGTAGGCCAAACGCCGCCACCTTATGGCGGGCAAGCTGTGATGATACAGCTTCTTCTCGACGGCGCCTATCAGGACATCGAATTAGTTCATCTCCGGATGGGATTTTCAAAAGAGCTGAAGTCCACTGGTAAGCTTAAGGCGGCGAAGTTTTGGGAACTATTGCGAGTTATAGTGGCGATTTACTGGATCAAACTTAGGATGCAGCCGAAAGTCCTTTACTACCCGCCAGCCGGGCCGAGCTTAGCGCCGGCGATACGAGACATCGTAATTCTTGGCTCGACACGATGGCTCTTTGACGCGACAGTATTTCACTTTCACGCGGGTGGAATTGCAGAGTATTCTCTGAAAATGAATCCTGTGTTGCGACGGCTCTTCCGGTTTGCTTTCGCAAAGCCGGAACTGGTCATTCGAACGGCAGGCCTCGCCGCGCAGGACGGCAAGGGCCTGTGTTGCAAGAAGGAAATCATAGTTGCAAATGGCATACCCGATTCTGCCGGAGATGGTATTCAAAGAATGTCCGTTAGTGGGGCGCCGATTAGAATTCTGTTTGTCGCGTTGCTCAGAGAAGACAAGGGCATTTTTGTTGCTATCAATGCCGTGCAACAGTTGCTGCTGGCGGGAATGAATGTGGAACTAACATGTATTGGGGAGTGGTACTCGCCAGATGTTCAGGCGCGCGCTGAGTCTATGATTGAGACGAGATTCAGGCCACGGTTCAAGTTCCCAGGCGTGCAGATTGGATACGGGAAGTGGGAATACTACCGAAACGCAGACATCTTCCTTTTTCCGAGCTTTTTTCATTCCGAGACTTTCGGCCTTGTTCTTGTTGAAGCTATGTGCTTCAGCCTTTCCGTCGTGGCGACCCGGTGGAGTGGGATACCTGAGGTTGTTGAGGAAGGAAGCTGCGCGATCCTTTGCGAGCCGCGCGATGTCGAGGGCTGCCGGGACGCTCTGGCTCAATTAGTCAGCGATCCTTCTCTCCGCGAAAGAATGGGCCGTAAGGCAAGAGAGAGATATTTACGGTATTTCACGATCGACGTGCATCGCAAGGCCATGGAGATCGCGTTATCTCAATTGAGAGGATGAGTGGGAAAAGAGTGCGAGTATTAGTAACCGGAGGAAGCGGTTTCATCGGGACGCGCGTGGTTGAGGAGATACTAGGCGCCTTCCCGAATATCGACGTGCTCAACATCGACAGCGAGAAACCAAAACTGGCCAGGCATTTGCCGTATTGGCACAAAGGCGATCTTCTGGATACGTCGACGTTCATGGGCGCCGTCAAGGAGTTTCGTCCGACTCATGCGATCCACATGGCCGCCCGTACAGATGGCGACGGGCGCACTCTGGATGACTACCGAATCAACATAGAGAGCAGCGCAAATTTTATTGAAGCAATCAAGGCCGCAGGAAGCGTAGAGCGGACAATTTATTACTCGACTCAGTACGTAGTGCGGGCAGGCCCACTGGCGCAGAGTGACCGGGAATATCGTCCGGTGAATCTATATGGAGAAAGCAAGAGCATGATGGAGGAAATGGTTCGCCAGGATGCAAACCTTCCGGGCATTTGGACCATTGTGCGGCCAACGAATATATGGGGCCCATGGCATCCCCGCTACCCGCAAGAGTTTTGGCTGGTTGTAAAGAAGGGGCAGTACGTTCATCCTGGAGGCGCGGCAGTGGTGCGCGCGTATGGGTATGTTGGCAACGTGGCCGAATATACCGTGAAGATTCTCGCGGCGCCGGCCGATGCGGTTTCTGGAAAGACGTTTTACTTGGGGGATTCTCCCGCGGACATCAAGCTATGGGCTTCCGCGTTTACTGTGGCCCTCACGGGCCGCCCTCTCCGCGTTGCCCTTCGGCCCGTCCTGCGAGGAATTGCGCTCATAGGGGATATTGTCAGGCTTACTGGACGGCCGTTTCCATTGTTCACGAGCCGTTACCGAAGCATGACGCAAAGCTATCTTGTCGATATGACCCCGACCGTTACGCTCTTGGGAAGCGCGAAGTATTCGCTGGAAGATGGGGTCAAGGAAACAGTTGAATGGCTTAAGTCGCTCGGCGGAATCTGGATAAGTTAAACCGGCTTTCAAATGGGCGCACAGCCCTTAAGGCGCGTTCATGATTTACCGCCCGAGCTGAGAGCGCCAAACCAGGGCGTGGAGGCGAGTTCGCCGGTGACGGCCGCGAGTTGGCGTAATGTATAGGCGGTGTACTGGGAACCCCGCTGTTTACAGTGCGATTCGAGCTGATCGAGCAGAAACGCGACGGCAAGCCGCGGTAATAATTCTGCATCGAGGTCCATGCGGCGGAAGTATTCCGCACAGATAGACCTTGCACGAATGGCCGCATAGCCTCCGGCCTTTTCGCCAAAATGGCGGTCGTCGTTGAATTGAAAATGCAGCAGATCGTATGCGGGCAGGCCGGCAAAATCAGCCCACTCCCAATCAACGAGGACATAACCCACCTTCGTATTTTTGCGCATGTTCCAGGGCGTAAAGTCCCCATGCACTAACATCGTTGGCACGGAGATATCGAGAGCGAGGCAGTCTAGAGAGCGATCGAGGATATCGGGCGCCATGTTATCCAACTGAGCCTTGAAAGGGCCGAGACGCCGAGCCATTTCGTCAGCAAGCTGCGCCAGATTTTTTGACCCGCCGCTGCGAGGCAGGCGACAAAGAATTTCCATGAATTCAGGCCGAAATCTACGGCCCGGCATTGCACCATGCACAAATTCCTGTGCGGCTGCCCGCATTTCGGAGTGAACCGATAGAAGCTTGGGCGCCCAACAGTATTGCTCCAGCTTGCGGAGCATCTCAGCTTCATGAAGGACGCTTATTCCGCCTCCAACTGTCAGCCCGACTTTGAGAACCGCTGCAATGCGATGCGCGTCATCGAGCAAGAAGACGACTAATTTCCTGTCGGGAGATGGATTGCCGACCAGAATGACCATATCCCCGGTCTGGGATCGAATGCCGCACCTTTCGAACCATTGTTGCGCGCATGACCGGGAGACGGCCACGCTCGATACAGAGTGAGCAAGCTGCAATGCGCCGGTGCGTGCGGCCATGCGTATGGCGAACCATTTGAACCGGCTGGAAATCGTGTAAGGCCGCCACGTGCTCAATGCGAAGGCGGAAGCGCGCGGCCGCGCCGGAATCAGCCAACGCGGACCCCAGTTGCCGGGAATCACGAGATAAGGTTCCGAATCCCCGGCGACGTCGCCGCCATTGATTCCCAGAGCATTCAATATCCCCGCAATGCTGAGCGTCTCAGAAGAAGGAGAGAATTCTATCGCCATATCCACTCACGGTATGCTTTGGCTTCAAGCGTTTCCTGGTTCGCCACAGCTTACGCTCCCAATCTCTTTGCCTGCTCCTCACCGCTTAGCACGCGGAAGACACCTTCAGCCAGGGCCTGCAATTCGTCTTCTCCGGGATAAACACGGATGGGCGCAATCCAGTCCAGGCTGCTGCGCAACAGCGATACCACTCTCTCTGAATACGCCATTCCGCCGGTCAGCAGCAGAGCGTCCACCTTCCCCTTGAGCACCGCAGCCATCGCTCCGGCTTCCTTGCAGATCTGATGGACCATCGCATTGAAGACCAACGCGGCTTCCTCGTCGCCTGCGTCGATGCGCCGTTCCACTTCGACCAGGTCGCGCGTACCCAGGTAAGCGAAGAGGCCGCCGTCTCCGAAGACATGGCGATCAAGTTGTTCCTGCGTGTATTTGCCGCTGAAGCAGAGTTTAACGAGCGCCCGCACCGGCAACCCTCCGCTGCGGTCAACGCCAAACGGGCCTTCCTCGATGGAATTGCTGTCGATCATCCGTCCGTCCTGGTGGGCCGAGACGGTGATTCCGCTGCCCAGGTGCGCCACAATAAGCCGCAGCGTCTGGTAGGCACGGCCCTGCTCTCGCGCATACCGCCGCGCCACGGCCTTGGTATTCAGGGCGTGGCCGACTGACGTGCGCTGCACCAGCGGCGAGCCTGTGGGGCGCGCGCACGGCTCCCACTCGTCTACTGTCACCGGGTCCACGATATAGGCGTTCACCCTGGCAGCCTGAGCGAAGCGGAGCGCCAGCAATGCGCCCAGGTTGGATGCGTGCTCGCCGCGGCGAGCCAGGCGCAGCTCAGCCACCATCGCATCGTCCACCAAAAATGTGCCACAGGCCGTTGGCGGCAAAAGCCCGCCCCGGCCGGCAACGGCCGCAAATCCGTCTGCCGCGTATCCAGCCGCCGCGAGCGCTTGCTCGATAAGCTCCGCGCGATAGTCCAACTGCGCCAGCATCGGCTGCCCGCGAAAGCCGGCCAGCTCGTCCTGTCCATGCCGGATGGTGCGCACCAGCTCGGCGCCGTCTCTTGCGTATACTCCAAACTTCGTGGAGGTCGATCCGGGGTTGAGGACAAGCACCCGGCTGTTTTCATTGGTCAAAAGTCAGCCCTCCGCTGCCAGAATGAGTGTACCCCGTGCCCCGCTCCCGCCACACCTTTCCAAAGGAGATGCCAGACAACTTCCGGTCCCGAATTGGGACCTTCCCAGCGGCTCTCACCCGGCTCAGCCAGAAATTTCGGTGCCGGTTGACCAAACCGTGCTACACTCTATTCAATCGTAGAATTCGATCTGAAGNNATCCAGTCGAACGGCTTCCGTTCACTGCAAGAGGGCCAGCGCGTCCAGTTCAACGTGACCAAGGGTCCCAAGGGCTGGCAGGCTGAGAACGTCCAGGTTGTCTAAGGGTAACCACCCTTCCAACCGGTTCGGAATCAAAGAGAAAGGGACGGCGCTATGCCGTCCCTTTCTTGCGTTTGGTGGAATTTAACTCCGGCCTGCTAAGGCTGGCCCGGTGAGCCTATGCAGCCGGCTTGAGGCTCTTGACGCTGACCTGGGGAACGGCCGGGTGAAGATTTTCCCTGAGCGTGACGTGGGTGCCTAAATATTGCAGCACATCGTTAATTGAATCCTCAAAGCGCGCGCCGGTCTTGTGGGTAGCTTTGACGCCTTTGGCTACCAATTGGCAGACTTCAAAGCGGTTCATTCCCTGCGCGAGCGCGCGGTGTATCTTGTCGGAACGCATGAATTTACTCCGGTCAACGGGTGATTACTGCGTGGGGTGCGGAACTCGTCAGGACGGTGGGAAGGCTAGAGCCGAACAGGCTTTTCCAATTCGAAGGCCGGGTCTGATGATTCAAATCTATCTTTAATTGTACGCCGGAAACAGATTCAGCGCGGGTTTTCACGCGCTAGCGCCGCTTTCGCAGGCACACAAACCCTGTTATTCTAGAGGTTGCATCCGCACGATTTGCGGGAAACCCTGAATAGATTGCACCGAAAGAGGTTACGAGTGGCAGACACTACCAAGATCGAAGATACACAGGAACGGAAGAAGCTGAAGCGCGCCGCCCGTAAGAAGGCCGCTCCCAAGGCGAAGCGGACCGAACCCCGCGGATCGAAAAAGAAGAAGGTCAAGAAGCTCGCGCGCGGCGTCTCGAAGCGGTAAGCGATCTTCATGAAGAAACAGTGTTCCGGGCTGGCCAGCGAGGTTGCGGCAGGCCCGGAACCCCAGTTTGCCCTCCTCCAGTCCCATTAGTTTTTCTCCTCTGCCGCCAGCCTCTGGACCCGAGCGGAACAGTGCGGAGTTCCATCAGCACACCCTCACCCTGTAAACTGCGTCGAAGGCACCCTCAACCGGAAAACTCTCTACTAGCCGGCAAGGCTCTGCCATTCTCAGGCCCCCGCCGACAGCGGGATGAGGAGAACCGCCCTGTTCAGACAGCTAGTTGCCCGCAAGTCCATCGATAAGTTGATCCGCGACTCGCAAGAGCCCGGGCACTCCCTGAAAAAATCCCTCGGGCCTTGGTCGCTGACCGCGCTTGGCATCGGAGCGGTGATTGGGTCCGGCATTTTCACGGTCATTGGCACCGCCATGGCCGGCCAAAAATTCGATGTGCCGAATATCCGGGATACCCCGCTGCTGCACTACCTCATCCACCACACGGCCATGGCAGGACGGCCCGGCGCGGGACCGGCGCTTGCCCTTTCGCTGGTGCTGGTGGCCATTGTCTGCGTCTTCACCGGGCTCTGTTACGCAGAACTGGCGTCAATGATTCCCATCGCCGGCTCCGCATACACATACACCTATGCCACGCTCGGCGAACTCGTGGCCTGGATCATCGGCTGGGATTTGATTCTGGAATACGCCTTCAGCAACATGAGCGTCAGCGTGGGGTTGTCGGCTCATATCGTCGATCTGCTTGACTGGTTCGGCCTTCATCCACCGGTGCAATGGATCTCGCCGGCCTACCTCCCCACCGGCCTTCAGGATTTGGCGGGCAACGACCTCTACAAGTCCGGCTGGCACTTCGGGTTCAACATTCCCGCCTTCCTTGTCGTCATGCTTCTCACTGTCATTCTGGTGCGCGGCATCCGCGAGTCAGCCCGCACCAACAACGTCCTGGTTCTGATCAAGATGGCCGCCATCCTGGTTTTCATCTGTGCCGGCGCCAGCTTCATCAAGCCCCACTACTGGCACCCGTTCATGCCCAATGGCTGGACCGGCGTACTGACCGGCGGCTCCATCATCTTTTTCACTTACATCGGCTTCGACTCGGTCTCCACAGCCGCCGAGGAGTGCAAGAACCCGCAGCGCGATCTACCCTTCGGCATCATGGCCACGCTGGTGGCCTGCACCGTGCTCTACGGCGGAGTGGCGCTGGTGCTCAGCGGCATAGTTCCCTGGCAATCGGTGATGGGCGACGCGGCGCCGGTGGTCAACGCCATCAAGCGGCTCTCTCTGCTTCCTGGCGGCCACAATCTTATCTGGGTGCGGCTCTTTGTGCTCATCGGCGCCATGCTGGGCATGATCTCCTCGATTCTCGTCTTCCAGCTTGGCCAGGCGCGCGTCTGGTTCGCCATGTCGCGCGATGGCTTGCTACCGACCGTTTTCAGCCACATCCATCCAAAATTCCGGACACCCGCCGTAGCCACGTGGGTGGCCGGTTTTGTGGTTGGCGTTCCCGCAGGATTGCTGGACATTGGCACCGTGTCGAATCTCTCAAACATCGGCACACTATTTGCCTTTGTGCTGGTTTCGATCGCCGTGCTCATCCTGCGCTTGCGCGAGCCGGAGCGTCATCGCAGCTTCCGCGTGCCGCTGGGTCCGCTCTTTCCTGTTCTGAGCATCATCTTCTGCGTTGTGCTGATGATGGGTTTGGAAGTGATGACCTGGATGGCCTTCTTCGCATGGCTCGTCACCGGTCTGCTGATTTATTTCCTCTACAGCCGCCATCGCTCGGAGTTCGCTGGGCAGTAGCGCTGTCCCAGGTCTCAAAACCGAGGCACTTCGACTGCGCTCAGGGCGGGCTCTGCGACACTTCCATGCTTTGCCTGGTAAAATGTCCCGGAAAAGTGGGCCACTGGGCTCCTCAGCCTCTACGGGGTTTTAAGGACTCAATCTGCAGGATAAATCCAATATCGTAGGACTTTTTTCTCTTGCGTATCATAATTGCAAAACAGCTCTTCACGTTCAAACGCACCAAACCCATTCTGAAGTAGCAACTTGTTGGATTTGCTGGTCGTGACGCCTGGAGCGACGTAAACTGTTGAGTATTGATTGAACTTTTCGTCGAACATACCAACGTCTTCCCATTTGTACTCGTATCGTGCGACAGACTTGACATACTCATCCGCGCTTCTGGAGCACCCCGACGCTGCTATAGCCCCATATTTATCGTGTAATGCCTGTGGATCTTCTAGTAACGCTGATGTGTCCTTTTGCGGAGCTGCGGAAGAGACCGAGTTGGCTGGCTCAGAGTCACAAGCTCTGAGCACGTTAATAAGGACGAACGAGCAAATTGCAGCTAAGGCACAAAGAACGACAATAGATTTTACAGATTCCTTTAGGCTGGATATTCTATCCCCCGTTAACTCCCAATCGTGTGCGAATTGATCAGTTGTGAGAATGAGGCTCTTAAGCCATAGTCCTCGCCGATGGCGTATGACCAAAATGCCCTTCGCGTGGTAGATAGAGTGAATCCAGCCTATCAGTCCGTCGGACTTTCGTTTTGCTTGCGCGCCTTCGTCGGGTATGCCGTATAAAGTCATTTCAGAATCCTCCTCGTTTGGGATTCTAGGTTGATGATGAAGTCGGGAAAGCGCACATTCGGCTTCTGCGTTCAAAGCGGCAAGGCGGCGGTATTTATTCTGAAGGCATCGGGGCCTTATACCCCAGGGTCCACACTAGCGGTCTCAGTTCCAAGATCCGAAACGCTCCTTCATAGCCGTCGCCGTGAATTGTAAGTAGTTGCTTGACGCGTATGCTTACATCCCTTAGGTCCAAGTGATAGAAACGGTCAGGAGAAACATACTTTTCGCCAAAATCCATTCGTCCGTCTGAGTGTAGAATGAACGGCATCGAAGCACCCGATTTCTGTCCAATCTCTCCTTGAAAACCAAAAATGGGGTAGTTCCCTAACACCTTGTCATTGTCGTCCAAGATTAGATCCACGTAAAGCGGAAATTCGTCTGGATTGTCCACGGTCGGCCGTGCTGTGATTCGCACATACTTCGCCATGCTTCTATCCTCCGTTCGTTTCCGACTTCCCATAGTACTCTACTGGGAGCCGGGTGCGGGTGTCCCCGCATCTGCCACGTCTTTTGCGGCAGATGTGGGATCCGACGAACCCCAATCCGTCTGGCACCATTCGGCACTAAACTAAATGAGTGCTCAAGATTGAAGACTTTATCCGCCGCCTGCCCAAGGCAGAGTTGCATCTGCACCTCGAGGGCACGATTCTGCCCTCTACGCTGGTTGAGCTGAGCCTCCGCCACGACGCACGCCCGCTCACGCTGGCCGAGGCTGAAGCGCTTTACGAGTTCACCGACTTTACCGGCTTTATGGAGGCCTTCAAGGCTGTCACACGCCTGCTGATTGGCCCGGAAGACTACGAACTGGCCGCTTGGCACATGATGGAGCACTTGGCCGAGCAGGGCGTGGTTCATGCCGAGGTCTACATCTCGGTGGGCGTCATCTACCTCTGGCGCAACCATGATCCAGCGGCCTTCGAGCCGATCTTCGCTGGATTGGAACGAGCACGAGAACGCGGAGAACGCGAACTGGGTCTCTCGCTCTACTGGATCTTTGACGCGGTGCGCCACTTCACCGTGCCGGAGGCAGAGCGCGTCTTCCTGAAGGCCGTCGAACTCAAACCCGCGCATCCCTCCATCATCGGAATTGGATTGGGCGGCGATGAGCGGCGCACCGGCTCTGAGCCTTTCCGTGCTTTTTACGCCCAGGCGGCGCGAGCAGGACTACGGCTTACTAACCACGCTGGCGAAACCACCGGTTCTGAGGCCATTTGGGAAGCTCTCGCCATTGGCTCGGAGCGCATCGGCCACGTTGTTTCAGCCATTCAGGACGAAAATCTCGTTCAAGAGCTAAGAGCACGAGAAGTGCCACTGGAGTTGTGCCCTACGTCAAATGTCCGCACGGGCGTCTGCCCCTCGTTTGCCGCCCACCCGCTGCGCCGCCTCTTCGATCTCGGCCTGCTCGTCACGCTCAACTCCGACGACCCGGCCTTTTTCGGCTCAGACCTTGCCAACGAATACCTGCTGGCCCACACAGAGCAGAAATTCACCCGCGACGAACTCCGCCAACTCGCCCGCAACTCCATCCGTGCGAGCTTCCTTCCCGCGGAGACAAAAGCCGCATGGCTCGCGCGCATCAACTCTATCGAGTAAATGAAACTGGGTTTGGATCTTTTGCCCCAAAGGGCCGAAATACGGCTATCGGCCGTCACATCCAATTCAGCCAGTACCGCGGTATGATGTTCTGGTAGGAGAAGGCCAGCCCATGTCTACTCAACCAGAACCAGTCACCGCCGAAGACGAAACGAAAGAGACAAAAGAATCGAGCGCCCTGCGCGTGATCGGCTGGCTTTCGATGGGAGTGGCCGTAGCCGCCCTAGGCGTCTTTGTGGGCCGCGAACTCCGCAAGCGCTACAAGTTCAACCACCGCACCCCTTACGACTTCTACTCTGAGGCAGGCAAACGCCAGACCGGCGAGTTCGGCTTGGGCATTTAGCGCCGCTGCACTGATTCTTGTTGGCAAATGCCGCCTCCGGGCGGCATTTGGCATTTGTGACACGTTTTCAACGGACCCCACACTCACCCCCTGCGTTACTCTTAGAGCCGTATGGGCCGCATCCGCGTACTTCCCGACCAGGTTGCCAATCAGATCGCCGCCGGCGAGGTGGTGGACCGGCCTGCCTCGGTCGTGAAGGAACTTCTGGAGAACGCCCTGGACGCCGGAGCCAACCGCATCCGGGTCGAGGTTGAGGCGGGCGGACGCAAGCTCATTCGCCTCACCGACGACGGCAACGGCATGAATCGCGACGACGCCTTGCTGGCCTTTGAGCGCCACGCCACCTCTAAACTCCGCACCGCCGATGACTTGCTCTCCATTGCGACGCTGGGATTTCGCGGCGAGGCGTTGCCCTCTATCGCCTCAGTGGCCCGCGTGACGCTGGAAACAGCCACGGGCGAGGAGAGCGCTGGAACACGCGTCGAGATTGCCGGTGGCAAAATCCTCCACGTGGACGACGCGGCTCTGCCACGCGGCACCTCGCTGGCCGTCGCCGATCTCTTCTTCAACACTCCCGCCCGCCGTAAATTTCTCCGCGCCGAATCTACCGAACTGGCCCACGTGACGGCACTGGTGACTCACTACGCTCTGGCCCACCCCGAGAAGCACTTCGAGCTCATCTCCGCCACGCACACAATCGTTTCCGCGCCGCCAGTCGCCCGCACGGCCGAGCGCATCTACCAGATTTTTGGCAAGGAGACGCTGGCCCAACTGCTGCCCGTGGCCGCCGAGACCCCTCTGGCCCACGCCGGATTGCCCGAGCCGCCGCCCTGGAAGAAGAATCCCGACGAGCCCGCGCGCATCCCCGGCGCTCTTCGATTAACCGGCTTCTACTCCAAGCCCGAGTTGCAAAAGCTGAACCGCAATTCCATCTATATCTTCATCAACAAGCGCCTGATCCGCGACCGGCTGCTGATGCACGCCATCACCGAGGCTTATCGCAACGTGATTCCGCCCACCAGCTTTCCGGTGGTACTGCTCTTCCTGGAGATGCCGCCCGAAGAGGTGGATGTGAACGTTCATCCCGCCAAAACCGAGGTCCGTTTTCGCCAGCAGAGCCTTATCCACGACTTTGTCCGCGACAGTTTGCGCACCGCGCTCATCAAGGCGAGGCCCGCCGCTGGTTTTCTGGCAGCGTTGGATTCCGCGCCCGCAGCCAGCCCTTCGCTGATGCCTCCAGCCGCTTCGCCTTTGCCCGGTTCACCGGATTCGATGCGATTTCCCGCGCAGCCCGACTCCGATCCGGCCGCGTTCCAGACAGCCGGGGCTGATGCCGAAGCCTTTGAGCTGACGCATCAACTGCCCACACCCGTCCCCGGCAAGCTGCCCTTTACCGCCCAGAGTCTCCAAACGGGCGACTGGGGCGACCAGAAAGCGTGGAGCGAGGCTGCGGCGGCACTCTTTCAGCCACTCAGCCTGCCGCCTGCAGGCGACTGTTCCCCCAACCCCAGCGATGCCACCGGCACGAATCCCGCAGCGGAAACGGCCCTTATCGAGGCCGAGCAAGCCGCCGCCAACCTCGACCACCTGGGCTCGCTGCGGCCGCTGGGACAGTTGCGCGAGTCGTTCATTCTGGCCACCGGTGACGATGGTTTGTGGATTATCGACCAGCATGTGGCACACGAAAGAATACTTTTTGAGAAAATTTTAAAAGATCGCCAGGTTGAGCAGGTAATGCGCCAAAGGTTACTAATGCCCATGCTTGTGGAACTAAAGGCATCCCAGATGGTGGTATTCGCCGGCATCGCCGATGAGCTGGAACGCAACGGCTTCGAGGTGGAACCATTTGGCCCTCAAACACTTGCGGTGAAGGCTGCCCCGGTTGGCCTGGAGGGAGCGGCTCTGGAGAGGATGTTAGCCGAGGTTATCGAGCAATCCAGCGCCGATTCAGACGAACCTACGCATAATCATGATCTTACGGCTCTGCGCACGCGCATTGCCGCTTCCATCGCCTGTCATTCCGCCATTAAGGTCAATACCCCGCTCGACCCGGTTCGAATGGAATGGTTACTAGTGGAACTGGCAAAAACCAGCCACCCAACCTCTTGCCCCCATGGACGTCCAATAGCTTTGCTGTATTCTTGGAAGGAGATCCAGCGGGCCTTCCATCGAATTTGAAACAGGTGGAAGGTGGCAGCCCTCCTCTTAGGGGACGGGGTCGCCCGGCGCCAACGCCAGCCTGGAAGCGAGGTTTTTCTTTGACATCGGAACAATTGGAAGCATCGCGCGCCGAAAGGATGCGCCTGGACGGACATGGGACACTCACCCTGGAGTATGCCCGGACGTGGATTGAGGAGACCGGGTTGTGTCTCTTCCTGCCCAAGCGGCAGTTTTCCACCTCGATTGCGCCGTCGTTTGTTGAGGCTGTAGCCGGCAAGCGCGACGCCACTCCCGCCCGCGAACATATTGCCTTAGCCGAAGAGTTACTGGTGCGCCTGGAGACAGACGGCGTGGCTGTGCGCCTAAACCTGCTGGGGCTGCCCGGTGAGGCGCCCGACTTCGTTGTGGCAAGCTGGGTTCTGCCCTACGTTTATGCCCTGCGCGGCGATCGCGACTGGCGTCGCAGCCCGCAACTGACCGGTTCGCGCCAGGTGTCGCAGCTCGCAGTCCAGGCTTACAAACTGCTGGAAGCGGGCGACACCACAATTGGGAAACTCACCCGTACGCTGGGCCGGGAAGTGACGGAAGGCGCCGTTCTGCGCGCCATCACCGAACTCTGGCAACAGCTTCGCATTATTCCGGTCGTCTCCGCTCCTGGCCAGTCTGCCCAATGGCAACTGCTCCGCACGCGCTTCCAGAAAGCCATTGCCGAAGGCGCTTCAACCTCTCAAGTAACGGCCATCTCGGTGCTCGCCTCCATCTACCTGCAAGCCGTGATCGCCGCCAGCATGGAAGAGGTCGAACTGTTCCTGGCCCCGCTCACCGCCCGCAGCAAGGTGCGAGAAGTGTTGCGCGGCCTGGTGGCCACGCGCCAAGTGCATACCATTTCTCTCGGTCACGCGCCTCACTTCTATGTTGCCGGCACGCTGCCGGAGTTCGCCACCGCTCCCACAATCTACGCCAGCGCGTCGATACCGGCTTCCGCATACTTTATGCGCTCCCATGATGAGGAGATGCCGGAGCCTGCCGTGGCTAAGCCGGCTGCGCCTGCCTCGACAACTCCGCGCAAGCCTGTAGAAGCTCACGCGCCCCGCACCCCGGCCGCGCGCAAACCGGTAGTAAGCGGGAAAGCCGCTGCTGCCCGGCCCCATTTCAGCCGCCCGGCCGCGCACACTCGCGATCGCAAGCCGTCGCAATCGTCATCGAGCAGCCGTCCGGCCCGGCCAACCGGTTCGCGCACCGCCAATAGCGCCCGGCCTGCTTCTGCTGCTCGTTGGAGCGCCAAGCCGGCTGCACCCTCAAACGGCAAGCGCAACGGCGCTCATGCCGGCAACGGTTCAAATAACGGAAACGGCAGGCCGGCTGCTCGCCCGGCGGCTTCCAGCGCACACTCTGCCAAGTCTGCCGCACCTGCCTGGAATCCGCGCAACGGAAGCCAACGCAAGGTTTATTCCAACGGCGCAAAGACTGCCGGCAAGCCCGGCGCAACTCCCCGCACCAGCAGCGCGCCGCGGAAGGATTCCCGGCCCACCGCTCGGCCAGCTCAGGCAGGCAATAACCGGAAGCCCTCGATTGTCGCCAGCGCACGCGCTGGAAGCAGCAAGAGGTTTGGATTTTCCGCACGGCCCAAGCAAGGAACGAAGAAGCGCGGATGAGTGCCGGCTCGCTTAGCTCTCCCAATCCAGTTCGCAAGTTCATTGTCGCTATTGACGGCCCAGCCGGAGCGGGGAAGAGCACCGTCGCCCGTCATCTGGCCCGGCATTTTGGTCTGCTGAACCTGGAGACAGGGGCCATGTACCGCGCGTTCGCCTTCAAGGCGCTGCGCACGGGCCTTCCCTTGAATGAGAGCGCGGGCCTGGAAAGCCTGGCCGCCGAAACTTCCATTCGTCTCGAACCGGGCGAAGGCGGCAACCGCGTCCTGCTCGACGGCGAGGACGTAACCGGCCTCATCCGCAATCAAACGGTCACCGACGCCGCCTCCCAGGTCAGCGTATGGCCTGCCATTCGAGCCTGGATGGTCTGTATGCAGCAGGAGATGGGCGCCAGAGGCGGGGTGGTCATGGAGGGCCGCGACATCGGCACTGTGGTCTTTCCCCAGGCCGANNGAACGGGACCGCAACCGCGCCGATTCTCCGCTCAAGCCGGCCCCCGACGCCGTTCTACTGGATTCAACCAATCTGACGCTGGAAGAGGTGGTAGCCGCCGCCGAGGCTATCGTGGCCGCGAAGCTCACACCCGCAGCCTCCAGCAGGCTGTGAGATTCGGGCTATTTACCTGCGCTTTCCTGCGCTCCTTTTGCAAAAATGACTGGCACGCGCATCCCTGCTAGGATGGGGCTGTTCCTTCCAATCGGCAGACAGCAAGCACCATGTGAGTGCGTTCCTGTTTTTCCTTGTGGTATTTCCCTTTGGTTTGCGATAGCTGGAGGCTGGTATGGCAATTTATTGCTGCGTTTGCGGCTTTTTGAAGTTTCGCACCTCGCGCTTTCGTTTTCGGTCATCGGACCTGTCCCAATTGCTTCTCATGCGCTTGCCGGTGCGCTGCTTGAACTGCGACGAGCGAACCTTTACCTCGGTTTCGCAATTTCTCAGGCTGCGCCGCATGCGCAAGGCGCGTCACAGAGAGCATCAGCAGCGCAGCACAACATCGTAGCTCCAGACCAGCGAGTGCGCCTGTTCCCCAGCGGGACGCCAACCTCAAATTTTTACGTTTACGAGCCGGGGAGAGTTGTGCACTGAAGCCACCCACTCCGGCAGCCGTTTTCATTGCTTCACCCATGCCGCGGCGAAATACGATAGGCTCGTAGATGTATGGAAATCACCTGCAACCGCTGCCACCAGGCCGTCTTGGCCGAGAATAGCTACTGCCCCGCCTGCGGCTTGCCGCAACTGATGTACGGAGCTGACGCGCCCCTTGGGCAAGCCCAGCCGGTGCGTTGGGATGAGCCGGTGCGAGATGCGGGCAGCGTAGATTGGAAGCCGGCGCTGCGCGCGGCGCTGCTGCTGGCGATTCCTGCCGGTGTGCTGTCCTTCGGACTCTCGGCGGTAGGCCTTTTGGGATTCGTATGGATGGCTGTGGCGGGCGCCTGGGCAGTTGCAATTTACTTGCGCAGCCAGCGGCCGGCGTGGATCACCATCGGAGCCGGCGCACGCATCGGCCTGGTCACCGGCTTGCTGGGAGCGTGGGCAGCCGCGGCGACCATGAGCGTCTCGCTCTTTGCAATGCGCTTCTTCTTTCACCAGGGCAAAGTATTCGACGACTTCTGGCAGATCCAGGTGAGCGAAAAAGCCAGCCAACAGTGGGCGGCCGCTGGGATTGATGCGCAGACGATTCTCGCGGCCAAAACGCTGCTGAATTCCCCGGAAGGGCGTGGCGGCGTGACCCTTAGCATCATGCTTTTTCTGGTCCTTGCCCTGGTGGTCTTTGCGACCGCGGGAGGCGCGCTGGGTGCGCGGCTGATGGGGCGCACGCGGCAACCGGAGGTCTAAGCGGCGGTTTTGCGGGCTTTTCCGGCGCTGCAATCGCCTGATTTCCGGCTTTGTCCATGCCGCTGGATCCCGTTTTTAGTTCTCCACAACTTGCTCGCAAGACCAAACCCTCGTATCATCCTGCGAGAGGCTGGCTGCGACAGCCAGGCAAGAGAACATCCATGAGCGAAGCTGAAAGTAAACCCTCCCTGCGCATCAAGGGCAGGCTGATGTCCGCCTCGGAGGTCGAACGCACACTGGTGCGCCTGGCCCACGAGATTGTTGAAAAGAGCAATGGCAGCACAAACCTGGCCCTGGTCGGCATCAAGCGCCGCGGCGTTCCGCTGGCCGAGCGGCTGGGCAGGCTGATCTCCGGCATCGAGAAGCGCACAGTGGACACCGGCGTGCTCGACATCCAGTTCTACCGCGACGATCTGACGACCGCAGATGTGCGCCCGGTGGTAACCCCAGGCGCAATCGGCATCGACATCGAGGGCCGCGATGTGGTCATCTGCGACGATGTGCTCTACACCGGCCGCACTGTCCGCGCCGCGCTCGATGCACTCTTCGATCACGGCCGGCCGCAGCGCGTGCAACTGGCTGTACTCATCGACCGAGGCCACCGCGAACTGCCCATCGAGGCCACCTACATCGGCAAGCATGTGCCCACCAGCAGCCGCGAGATTATCGAGGTCAAGTTCCAGGAGGTCGACAACGACGAGCAGGTCCTGCTGGTCGAACGGGTCGATTAGAACCCTCGTTGATCAAGCTGGCGCGCTGGCCGTACTGGCAGGGTGGAGATTTCCCTGGGCAGCGTTTTGAATCGTCGCCAAGATTCTCCATGGAAGAAAATTGACCTTATGTGGGCCAGGAGAGCGTCGGACTGAAACTAACTCCTAAATCCAACCGCGCAGGGCATAGTAGATGATCTTGACGGATTCGACCAGCATCGTCTCGAAGGCGGAGAAGCGGCCGTTCCAGTGCTCGGTCGAGTGAAGCACATCCGGAACAGCCATGGGTGTGACTTCAATGCCCTGCTTGCGGAATACGTGAAGCGCCCTGTACATGTGAAAGTCGCTGGTGAGCAGAACCTTCTTGCCGGGCATGCCCTGGATCAGGCGCGCCGTCTCGATTCCGTTTTCGCGCGTGCTGGTGGATCGCCACTCGGCAACAATGGCTTCACGGGGAATGCCCTCAACGATCAGGAAGTTGAGGATGCCAGGACCGCCGCCGCTGATCACAATCTTCTTGAAGCCTCCTGTTTGCCATGCAAAAATCGCTTCCCGCGCACGCCAATAAGAGGAATAGGAGATGCCGCCCCGGTCGTCGCCAGCCGCGCTGAGGAGAATGAGCACGTCGCCTGTTGGCCGCTCAATGGGACCGGCGTAGGCCCGCGCCCACCACGAGACGACAGGTGTGGCGATCACCAGTACGGTGATGAGTCCGATGGCCGCGAACACGCGGTTGAGCCAAATGCCGGCCTTGTGAAGCATTTTCATATTGTCGCTTTCTGGCGTGCGGATATGAGCGATTCAAAGATCTCGAGCAGTTCTCCCGCAACCGTCTCCCAGCTTCGGCTGCCGTGCGCGGAGATGGCCTTGGCGTCCCAGGCTCTATCGAGGACCGAGGCAAGGGCTTGAGCCAGCCTGGATGGATCGCGAGGGGGCACGAGGCATCCGTACTCATCGCTCAGTATCTCAGGAATGCCGCCTACATTTGTGGCGACGACCGGCCTTCCGCTCGCGAGCGCCTCAACCACCACATTGGGGTAACCCTCCATGTAACTCGGCAGAGTGACCAAGTTGGATGCCGCCATCCAGACAGCGACATCGTCGAAGGCGCAGCCGGGCAGGGCGTGGATATAGCTGGCCGCATTGTTGGCCTGAATGGCGCCTTCGATCAGAGGCCTGTCCGGTCCCTCGCCGACCATATATACATGCAAGCCAGGGCGAAGAGGATGCAGCGAAGCCGCCGCTTCTACGAGTTCGCGCAGACCCTTTTTCACGTCCATGCGCCCTATGTAAACGACGGCCTCTGCGTTGCGATCGATGTGCAGCCTTCGCCTCGCTTCAAGACGCTCCCTCGGGTGGAAGACTGAAGCATCGCAGCCACTGAGGATGGCGCGCGTCTTCTCCGGCGGGGCGCCCATGGCTACCATTCTCTTGCGCAGATCGTCGCTGATCGCGATCAGAAAATCGGCTTCGCGCAGCACGGTGCGCGTGTGCATTGCTGAAAAATGGTCGCGAATGTTGTGGACATCGGACCCAACGGCCATAGCGACGACGGGAACACCGAGTGCTTTGCCGATCTTGAGCGCGGCATATCCGTCAGGGTAAAGAAAGTAGCTGAAGATGAGATCCGGAGCAAAGCTGCGGACGTGAGGCAGTAGGACGCGGGCGGCCATCCATCCATTGAACGGCCGGGAAACCAGGGGCAGCACTGGGTAGTTGTAGTAGCCGGCCTTCACCCCCGGCAAGCTGTAGGAAGTATCGAAGGCGTCATAAATGCGGCTCCGTGGCTTGAGTAAGGATGGATATACAGCGTGAGGATAAAAAACTCGCACATCGGAGCTTCCGGAAAGGACACGCAGAGTCTGATATGCTGGCCGGCCGTGCGTGGGTTGCGCCGAGCTGGGGAAATGCGCAGTAACAACAGCAATCTTGAGCATAACTATTCTCCAAATCCGATCACTGCGGCAAGGTTGAGGACTGTAGAGCCTGCGGGACCGGAAAGGTTCGCCGCAAGCCTTCGGCGACACCTACCCGAGGCGTCCATCCTAGCTGCTGCTGCGCGGCCGCCTGATCAAAGTTATGGAGCGGGCGGATGGAGCGGATGCGGTATCTCGACAAGGGCACGCTGCGCTTAAGCAGGCGCCCGAGCGCCTCGATTCCGACTGATGCGGTCATCAACACGAGTTTTGGAATGTAACTGGCCTTGATCTTCGGCTTGGCTGCCTGCGCGATCTGGATGAACTCCCGCTGCGTGACCAAGGCCGGGTCAACCAGGTTGACCAGCGCGCCTTCCAGGCCAGGACGCGAGGAACCAAGCAGAAGCGCATCCACAACGTCGTCCACATAGACGAGCGGCAGCGGCAGGGAGCCGTTTCCTACAACAATCCAGCGGCCGAACATGGCAAAACCGCCGGCCGGGCAACTGGGTTCAACTTCGGGACCGAAGATCACGCCGGGACGAATCACGACTGCGGGCAAGCCTCGCTCCTTCGCCGCAGCCATCACCATGCGCTCGGCTTCGAGTTTGGTCTGCGTATAGGCTCCGCGCAGTTCGGCGTGAGGTTCGAGCGGCCACGCCTCGGTGACTTTGCCAACGCGGCACACGGCGTGCTCGAGCACGCTCACCGAGCTGACGTACACCATGCGCTGTACGCGATGCTTGAGACAAGCGTCGATCACGTTGCGGGTTCCGACAGTCGTGCCGCGCTGGAAGTCCGCCGGGCTACCCTTCATCGCAGCTCCTACATGGAAGACCGTGTCCACACCGTCGACGAGAACATCGACGTACTCGGGGTCGCCAAGGTCGCCCGCGAAATAGTCGACCCCGGGAAGCGGATCGCCGGGAATCCGGCGAACGCCCGCGCGCACTCTCGCACCCTCTTGCAGCAGGCGGCGCACCAGCGCGCCGCCGAGGAATCCGCCTGCCCCAGTCACAAGCACATCAGCGGGAGGACGCGGCGTCAACTGCGCCTGCCTAAGAGCATCGCGCTGCCGATCGGCTTCCTCGCACGCCGGCGCCATCGCCATGACTAGGCGCCGGCCCTCCTCAGGGGTCACCGGCACTGCCGTGCCTTGTTCCAGCGCGGCGTAAAACTCGCGGATGTTCTGGTGAATGCCCGGCGCCCCCGGCAGTCGCTTGGTCATGAATCGCAGCACATTGCGCGGCACCTCATAGAGGCTCGCTGCGGAGTTGCGCATGGCGCAGATCACCGGAGAGGCGAACTTCGGCCCTGGAAGCAGCTTTGTCACGTAGCAGGTCTGCAAGAAGCAGTCGATCTGCATCACGCCGCGTGTGCCATGTACGATCACCTGGCTGCGTATCGGGCGCACGTTCCATGAAAGATACAAGCGAGCCTGGCCCCGCTCACAGTTCACCCTTGCCGTCCACTCGTCGAACACAAGGTTGCTGTCGAGCCCGGTGGAGCGGAAATCGATCTCCGCCGACGTGACCTGACCCAAAAACGCCTCTGCAATGGCAAGGCCATGCACACCGAGGTCTTGCAAGGGATAGGAGCCTTTGCGGTACTGAGGCGGGAGTTTGCCGCCTCCCGGCCACGCCGGATAATCGGAGCTGCGATGAAAGTCGAGCGAGAGAACCTCGCCGATGCCTCCGCCACGAACAATCTCCACGCCGCGCAGCACAATCGGGTCAAGTCTGGCGGAGTGAACCACGCCCAGAGTGCGTCCGCTGGAGCTGGCGGCTGCCATCATTCGCTCACACTGCTCCGGCGTCTCTGCCATCGGCTTTTCGACCAGCACGTGCGCGCCCGCCTGCAAAGCCTGGATGCTGACCTCCGCATGGAAAGGGGGCGGAGTCAGCACGTGGACCACATCCACGCCGGAAGCCAGTAACTCCTCGACGCTCCCGTAGGCGCCGGGCAGGTTGAATGCCTTGGCGGCAGCCTCCGCCTTGTCCAAGTCAAGGTCAGCTATCCCGACAACCTGAACCGAAGCAATCGACTTGAGGGCGCGAAGATGGTGCGCGCTGACATAGCCCGCACCGATGATTCCAACTCGAAAATTAGTCATGGCGGCGGAAGCTCAAATCAATCCAGGTATCTGCGAAGGGTGGCCAGAGCGGCATACTGAGATGATACTACTGAAAATGGCAGCCCTTGCAGTTCCTTGATATTTTCCCCGGAGATGGAACGAAATGGGAAAGGCTGCTCCCGCGCGCGACTGCTCCCGCTGCGGGCATCGCAACTGCAATCTTCCCGGTCAATGAACCGGCATGGCTCAGACGGGCCGCAGCCGATTGCTTTCAAGGATTGCTTCAAACTCGCGGCTGGCGGCTTCCCATGAATTCATGCCTTGCATCTTTTCCAGCGCATTGTTCGCAATGGAGCGCCGAGCCGCATCCTCTGAGAGCAGGCGAACGCAAGCATCTGCAAAGCTGGAGGGATCGTCCTCAATGACGATGTCCGTGCCATCCTCGTAGCTCAGTCCCTCCGCGCCCACAGTAGTGGAGACAACAGGAACTCCCGCTGCCATGCACTCATAGATCTTCAATCGGGTTCCCGAGCCGATGCGGATGGGCACAATAGAAATCTTCGCTCCCCATAGATAGGGCCGCACATCTTCCACCGTGCCGCTGACAGTTACCCCAGTCAGCCCCTGCACTGCCTTCAGCACCCGTGCGTCGGGCGAGCGTCCCGCAATCATCAATGCTGCGCCGGGCAGCCGATCACGAATCAGGGGAAACACCTCTGAAAGGAAAAACTCGACCGCATCCACGTTGGGGAGAGAATCCATCGACCCGCAGAAAACCATGTCCGATAAGGGAAAATCTCCGCGGCGCGGCGCAAAGTATTCCACATCGACGCCCGTCGAAATGCTGGAGACCGATTCGATTCCATACATACGCTTGAATTTGGAAGCGTCAATCTCCGACACTGCAATCACGTGCTTCACGGCGCGGCATATCTTCCCCTCATATGCCTTAATCTTTGCAAGCTGCATCTTAAAGAAGAGCTTCTTAAGGGGATTGCTGTTCTGCTCCACATGCCGTTGCCAGATTGTTGTCACCACATCGTGCTGAAAAAGCACGCACTGCCCCAGATCGGTCAAATTCTCAGCCGAAAAAAGAAAATCACAGACGATGGCATCGTAATGCTCGGCGATGGTCCAGGCATCGATCATTTGCCGCAGCTTTCTTGAGGAGTAGCGAAAGACCGCCATCGGCTGAGGATGCAAAAAACTTGCCGCCAGTTGAGGAATGATCCCAATCGACCTTCTGCCGGGCGCGGAATGTTCCGCGAAAAAATAGCGGCTGGAATACTCCTGGCTTCGCTGAGGCCCCTCAAGATTTCGGGGATCATTGAGCGCCGCAAAATGAATCTCATGGCGCTGGTTCAACTCCTTCAGCATTCCCAGCGTGCGAATCTGCGCGCCACGATCGGTCGGGTGCAGAAAAAATGGGCAGACCCAAAGAATCTTCATCGTTGCCGGATGACTCCTCGCCAGAAGGATGGACAGAGCGTTGTTCTATGACGATCCGCATTTCAATGATATACTCCCCTCGTGTGAGGTAGGGTTGAACGGCATGAAGAGTAAGCAAAACGTAATTGTGATGGGTCTGGGATACGTTGGCTGCGTGAGCGCCGCGTGTTTTGCTGAAATTGGACACAGCGTACTCGGGGTGGATCGCGACAGCAATAAAGTGGAAGCGGTTCGGAAGGCGCAATCGCCGTTTTTCGAAGTCGGTCTGGACAGCCTTATCCAAAGAAATGTTGCCGAAGGGCGGCTCAAGGCCGGGCCACTCGATGAAGAGGCCCTTGATGCGGCAGATGTCGTGATGCTTTGTGTCGGCACACCCTCGCAGGCGAATGGAAACATCGACCTCAGCTATCTGCGCCGGGTCTGCGATGACATCTCGGTCCTCCTTCGCCCCAGGGCAAAACGCCTGGTCATCACCGTACGCAGCACCGTCTTCCCTGGGACATGCGAAAGCCTTCTTGAGACAGTCTTCGCCCACAGCAAGGACGTGGACATCGTCTCCAATCCGGAATTCCTCCGGGAAGGCACTGCCGTGAAGGACTTCATGGAGCCGTCCCTCTTGGTTGTCGGGGGAAGCACGGATGAAGCTGCGCAGTCCGTGGCCAACTTATACGCCGGCCTTCCCGGCGAGGTCTCCATCGTCTCGTTGCGCACTGCCGAAATGATCAAGTACGCTTGCAACGCCTTCCACGCATTGAAGATCGGATTTGCAAACGAGGTTGGCTCGCTCGCCTCCAGCCTGGGCGTCAACCCCGATCAGGTGATGGCGACCATGTGCAAAGACACGAGACTGAATATCTCGCCCGCCTATCTCAAGCCAGGCTTTGCATTTGGCGGATCGTGCCTGCCCAAAGACTTGCGCGCCCTCACCTTTCGCGCCTCCAGGCTCGATCTGAAGCTGCATCTGCTGGAGTCCATCCTGCCGTCCAACGACGAGCACCTCAAGCGCAGTATTCAGGAGGTGCTCGAACTGCCGGGGAAGCGGATCGGCATCTTCGGGCTTGCCTTCAAGGAAGATACCGACGACCTGCGCGAGAGCCCGGTGATTACTATCATTGAGCATCTGATCGGCAAGGGAAGGACNNCCTTCCGCCGAGGCGCTCGGGCTACTAACTGCCAGTGGATTGCCGATCTTGGATCTGACGCGGCTCGCAATGAAGCAGCGCTCGGAGTTGGCAGCATTGGGATAAGGAATCTCGGCACGAGTCAAGATTATGTCAGGGCACGGCTTTAGCCCTGCCGTAAAGGCTCTCCAATTAACGGAGCTTTAGCCCCTGATGGAATACCGATCAAGCAAGTTGGGCTTGCGCAGAGATTCCATAACGTGTTCCTGGCAGGTCGCGACATCTCCTGCGGCTAGGCAGCCGGCCCTGGATCGGGGTTGCGGCCATGAATCAGTGCATCGGCAGCCTGGTACATCTGCCAGGCCGTGGCCCAGTGTATCTCGATGCCTCTTCGGCCAGCTTCTTCCGCGAGCCAATGGAACAGGTTGCCGAGGCCGCCGTTAAGCAACGGACCAAAATTTCTCTCCTGCGCACCGTGGGTGTAGAGCTTCAGAAAGATATCTTCCCCGATGGTGGGAGCTAAGTTGAACCACTGGCGTACCCTCGAAGGCGTCGGCAGGTCGTAACCTGCAAGTTCGCCGGTTTCCAGGCGCGGCACAAGCCGTCCGCCGAAGCGCAGGCCGAGCGGACCGGTAATCATCAGCAGGTCGCCTTGCCTGCCGCCGCCAACCGTGGCTTCGATCCCGCGATCAAAGGACTTTGGACGATTGCCGGAGTCGTCCGTGCACCAATAAATCTGGTTTACTACGCGCCCCTGGGTCGCCGAGGGAGCTGAGGGCATGGTGAAATCGGCGTAGCAGCCAAGATCGCGCAGCAGGGCAATCTCGCCATTCAGGCCGCACCACTTGCCGTCTGGACGCGAGTTGTCGAGCGCCCAGTTGCCATGGATGAAACCGAAGACAGTGCGGCCGTCTTGCTGCCGAAGCAGACCGTGGTCGCCGGTCAGGCGGCGGCAGTATTCAGAGACTTTCCGAATGAAGGAATCGCGCTGCTCGTTGTCGTGATGTAGATGCACCTCCACATCCCCGACGCCGAGGCGGACCATCTCCGCGATGCCGTCGAGCAGATCGCGCCGGTACTCTTCCTGCGGGTAGAAAAAGCTGTATTGGGGGCGCTGATCTGCGGCATCCCGTGGAGCGGCGTCGGCAATGCGCGGCCACTTCTCACGCCACTGCGCGACGCGGCCAAGCGCGGTTTCAACGGATGCGCCCATGCCCAGCGGTTCGTAGTGATCGGTAATGGCAACCCAGGCACGCTTCGGCTTTGTGAGCCGCGCGCTTTTTCGAAAGCGGTCTATCAGATACGGCAAAAGCCAAATCTCTGCGTGTCGAGGAAGCTTCATGAAATGGATTTTCCCTTAGTGCGCATTGGCAGCTGCCGCGGGGACGCTGCAATCAAAGCTACATGTTAAAGTATCCATTACGCTTCTCTTGTCTGTCAAAGCCCTGAGGAGAGAGTTTCAAACGGAAAACAAGAAACTTGCGCGCCGACTATCAGGCAATTCAGAGCGAAAATGCTGGTGCGTTTCGAATTTATCAATTATTATCGGGGGATAATGTTAGGGCGAATTCCGGCCGGCCGATGGCGACCGCAATCATCTTCTTGGAACCCATGGAGAGGTCAATTTGAGAAACAGCGCCGACTTCAACAAGAACAATCTGGATTGCCTCCGCTTGATCTTGGCGTCCATCGTTGCCTTGTTCCATGTTTACGCACTCTCTGGCATTTCCGCATTTTCAGCTTTTGGCAAATACCTTTCCCCGCACTTTGCCGTCAGATCCTTCTTTGTCATCAGCGGGCTACTCATCTACCGAAGTTATACGCGTTCGTCCTCCCTCCGGTCCTATCTTGAGAAGCGCGTCAGGCGCATTTACCCGGCCTATTTTGCCGTCATTGCCTGCGCCGCCCTGGGCCTCTATGTCGTCAGTCCGCTGCCTGCATCCCGCTACTTTGGAGCTCAATTCTGGCAGTACCTCGGCGCCAATCTTTGCTTTCTCAACTTCCTCGCGCCTACGTTGCCCGGCGTATTTACTTCAAACAGTAACTCGGCAGTAAACGGCGTTCTCTGGACGCTGAAGATCGAGGTAGCCTTCTATTTGTTCGTTCCCTTCATTCATTACCTCAGCAACCGCTTCGGAGTCCGGAAGACCATGGCAACAATCTTCTGCATCTCCTGCCTCTGGAAGTACGGTTTTGCATTGCTTGATTTCCTCTATGGCTCCGTAGGCCCCGATGCAGCTGAAAACTCGCGCAGCATCTATGCGAAAATGGGGGTGCAGTTTCCGGCGCAGCTTGCTTATTTCACCGCGGGCATCCTGCTTTTGCTCTTCTTTGACAAGTTGAAGTCTCATTTTCGAGTCATCGCCTGCATCGCCGGAGTGTTGTATCTTCTCGACCACTTCATCACCAAAGAGATCCTTGATATTTTCTGGATTTCGGGGGTGGTATTCGTCTTTGGGTTCTGGCGCTATTTCGGCAACTTTGCGAAATTTGGCGACTTCTCTTACGGCGTATATATCGTTCATTGGCCTATCATCCAGACGGTTATTCTGCTTGGCCATGGAAGACTGCCTCCGCCTATGTTCCTTCTGCTCAATCTGACTCTTGTGGCCCTGACATCTGTCCTGATGTGGCATCTGGTCGAGAAGCGCTTTTTGAAGACTAGCTCCCACTACCGTCAAGGTTCCAAAATGGCGCCAACGTAGAAATTCGCGATGTGCATATTCGTCCACGCCTCCATCGGCTCCGCTACGGACTTTAGGTACTTGAAGAGCACAGGATCCGTTTTGCCGGCCCATGCCTTCGCAATAGCACTTTGTCTGGCCTCGCGAAAGTACCTACGTCGATTAGGCATCTGCGAAGACGCAGTATTAGCGGATTGATTCTACCGGCTGCCGGCGAGTTTCGCGTCTACGATTCGAAAGATATGAACCGAATCTTCATCATATATCTGATTAAACCGAGGGGACGCACTGAGTACTCCAAGAAAGTTCGGATATGCACTCTCCTCATACGGACCGACGTAAAGATAATCAATCTTGTATTTGGCCGTCATGGATACTACTTCTGTCGCATCCGGTGCCCGAAACATCGTGTCAAGATCTGCCTCTCGCAGATCGGCCAGTTTGTCACATCCTGCGCAAACCGACCTTGCGCTGTATTCTCCCCCAAGCGCACTGCGGCGCAAAGCAAACGTGGGTATCAATGACAGCTCTGGTCCGAAACCTCCGGCGGTCGGAGTCACTAGATAGTCCCCGACATAGTCAGGCCTGCTCTGAACAATGGCCGCTGTCGGAAGGTGGGTGCGAATCCACTCACAAGCTTTCAGATCTGCAGAGCTCACGTAAAAGGTGTCATGCCTATCCAGAATATTCGACGCGCCAACTATGTCAGTCATGAGGGTTGGTACGGCCAAAGCAATCGCGGCCAGCACTAACCATTTCCTTGCTGGAGTCAGCTTAGCGTGCTCGAAGAACCAGGCCGCTCCTGCCAGGAGTACGACGGGCAATAATCTGTTACCGATCCTGAAGTGTGGAAGTTGAGCTATCCCAACGAATAGGTCGCAAAAGACTGCCATCGCGGCGATCAGGCCAAGAGAGAAGGCTCGAAGCCGGCTGCCCCCCCATAGCGATTTTAGCCCGAGCAAGCCCAACAAAAGCATGGGGCCGTACTCAAATACGTATTGCAGGACTCCAAACTTTAGACCCCACCAGTAGGGAGCTACAGAGACAAGGCTTCCGCTTGAGAAACCAACCATACGAACTACAAAAAACGTGGCCCATAGTATGCCCGCGATCGAAGCAACGAGTAGCGATTGTGACCAAAGCTCCAGAATGGCCCAATGGCCCCAAAGCCGCATGAGCTGTATAACCGCGAACCAAGCAGCTAGAGTCAATCCCAACCAGGAATCTATACCAAATTCAATTCCGATCGCGAGACCCAGGAAACAGCTCAAAGCGAACCCCAACCGTCTATCTGCGGATAATATGACGGTGAGAACAAAGAGAAACACCGCAAGCGCGAGGATTGCCTGCGGTTCGACCATGAACAGCCGCTGGAACAGGTGAGAAACGCTTCCGAATGCGAATTGACTATCCAACATGGCTGCAAGGGAAGCGGGCAGCAAACGCGCAAAGTGACGGGCGATAACAAACCACCCATAGTAGCTGTAGCCGATCAGCGCAACGACGGCGGTGGCGAGGAGAGCTCTGGCGGACTTTGCGAACAGTCGCCAAAATGCCAAAAGGCAGCCGACGAACACAAGATCCAGCATAACTTCTGTGACTAGCAAGATCCCTTGCAGGTGTACGGCCTGTCTGCAGAGGCTATAAGAAAACGCAGGAAGCGTGTACCCAACCAGATACATCTGCAGCGGCACGCCGGCCATGTGTATGTGGTCTATAGGCAGACCAATGGTGATTGAAGCTGCATACGCGGAGCGCAAAATAAAGTCAAAGCCGAATAACCATGAATATGCGTGTCCATAGGGAGTGAGTTCACCAACCCGAGAAAATGGGATCGTCACAAATCCCAAAACCGCGAGCCCCATACATCCCAGAACACTATAATCGGAAGCCGTCCAGGGCCGCAGGGTGGGAAGCAAGGGAGAGCGGCGCAGCCGCAAGGCATAAAGGCCTGCCAGCGCCGCCATGACCAGGAGTGCAGGAATGATTGCAGATACTGACCAGTGTCCAAGATAACCCAGCATCAGCGCGACGTAGCCGCTGAGCATCAATCCGAGAGGCACTCCGAATATGAGAGATTCAGGTTGCTGCCGCACATTCCAACCAAACAGAGCCATCCCGATGAAAACCCCAGGAAGCGCCATGAGGAAGAAGGCCGAAAATGTGGCGATAACTCCAAGTGCCGGTGATAGCCGAAAGGAGAGAGCGATTGAAAAGATCGCGACGGAGGTCAGCAAGATGTAGGGCGTGGCAGTGCTCAGCGTCCAGCGCGGCACAAGGGTCGACCTACGCGAAGAAGAATCCGTCATCGTTGTCCTCACTCGATTAGGTTAGGACAAGCCAAATCCGAGATTCGCCGAAGCCGGCGTTCAAGACCCTGGAGCACTGGGTTGTACCGGTGACAGTTGCTTATCCCCTCGTAGTATATTGAGCGTCAACCCACCGGGCAACAGAATTCGCAGTCGAACTGCGAGAAGCGTCATGATAGAGGCATAGCTCCTACGGGTTCATCCGGTTGCGGAAGCCGGTATCTGCCGCATTTATCTGTACGGCCTCCAGCAAATTGAACCTTGACGATTCGAAGCCGGAGATTTCGGCAGCTTGGCAGCCTGACGCGCCTGGGGGCCTCGCTGGTCTTCAGAGAGTAGCCACTTCCCGGAGATTTGGGTACAATCGAAGGTAGTAGCATCTATGCAGGTCGTTCCTGCCTTTGTCGCCATTCGGAGGAGGGTTTCGGCTGTGAAATTCGGTCCGTCTACGCCCAAAGATCCCATCAATCAAGGCCGAACATAATGGGATTTGCCCTAAGTATTCTCTATTTCATTACCTACTACCTCGGTCCGTCTACCGTATTCGGCTCGCTTGCAGCCTATAACGTCGTACTGATTATTGCTGCTCTGGTTATCCTGGTCTCCCTCCCTGTGCTCCCACGGTCCTTCATCCTGAAAACACCTCAGTCCTTGGCGCTGGTAGGATTGACGGTAGCAGTTTTCTTATCCATTCTAGCAACCGGTTGGGTCGGAGGAGCATTCACGGCTTTTCAGCTATTCATCCCCAACGCTTTCGCATACTTCCTTGTTTGCCTCCACTGCAACACCAGGAAGAAGCTGCAAATCCTCGTTCTCTTGCTGCTCTCCGTATCCCTATTTGTGATCATCGAGGGAAATCTAGAACTAATTCATAGTGCTTCCCCACAAGGGTTGGAAACTTTGCCTGGTGATATTACTGCTACTGTCACCCTGAATACACCCATTTGGAATGCCCAGCATCCTTATCTGCTGGCTCAGCAAGCTGATTCCGGGAAATGGATTTATCGCATCAGAGGCATGGATCAAATCAACGATCCGAATGACTTCGGGCAATTGTTAGTGTGCGTGATTCCCCTGATCTTCATCTTCTGGCGCCCAAAGAAACTTGTCCGGAATACTCTGGTGGTGCTCTTGCCAGTCTGCGGATTACTATACGGGACATTTCTCACTCACTCACGCGGCGCCCTGTTCTCTCTTTTGGCTATGGTGATTGTGGCTGGGCGACGCCGAATTGGGACCATACCCGCTCTTTTGCTGGCTGGAGCGTTGTTCTTTGTAGCGTTTGCGAACGGCTTTACCGGTGGACGCGATATATCTTCGGGATCAGGTCGAATGGTGCTTTGGGCGATGTCAATTGGCCTGTTGAAATCTCATCCCCTCTTCGGAGTTGGCTTTGGGCAACTTGCGGAATATATAGAACATACTGCGCACAATTCGATTATGGTCTGCGCAGCGGAAACTGGCCTGTTCGGATTATTCTTCTGGTCGATGTTCCTTTTTTCGACGCTAAGAGACATTCTAACGCTCGCCTCACCTGAAAAGGTTAGTGAAGGAGAGCCGAATGAGTCCGCGAATGAGCTTCCGGCGTACGCGACACGACCGAGGGACTTGATCGAAAAGCCCGAAATCATCCGCTTAGGCCGATTATTAATTTTATCTTTTACTGGATTTCTGACGGCAGGATTTTTTCTTTCGCGCGCATTCGTTCTGACATTTTTTTTGCTGGGCGGGATAGCCGAAACAATCTACCAAATGGCGCTCCAGCGCGGGATGGTCTCTCCGCGGTTGAAGCTGGGCCGGGTGATGTTGTACTCCGCTCCCCTATCAATAGCGCTTGTAGTGGGTGTCTACATCTTTATACGAATCGGGATTTTCTTCTGATTTACCCAGCTGAGAGAGCTTACGGGAAGGCGCCTGAGAATTGCAACTAACACCAGAGCTGCACTGCTTGAGGTTCAATCACCGACATGAAAATTGCGCACATTGTTGACAGCATGGAGATTGGCGGGGCCGAGACGCTCGTCTCGCAGATGTGCAGTCTCCAGCGGGAGCAGGGCCATGAACCGTGCGTATACGCGATAGCGGCTCTTGGCCCGCTCGGCGAACGGATGAGAGCAGATGGTTTCGCCGTACAGGCGAACGTGGGTCAGCATTTGCCGGACGCCGCGCGGCGCTTCTTCCGCATTTTCAAAGAATCGCATCCAGACGTGGTCCATCTTCATAACCCGACGCCGACGGTTTATGCCTCTATCGCTGCCAGAATGGCTGGCGTGCCGAGCATCGTGTCAACCCGCCATAGCCTTGTGGCTGCGCCACGCAGGATTATTGTGGAGTTGAAATATGCCTTTGCGGCTACCTGTTGTGATTGGATCGCCGGCATCTGTGACGCTACGGCGAATAACATGAAGAGCATTCACAGTGTCGCGGCGAGAAAGATTGTGCGCATTTACAACGGCGCGGTCCCGGTGGCGCGCGTGGCAAAAGAACAGTGGCCTCAGAAGGACGGATTCACGCTGGTTTACGTCGGCAGGCTTGAACCCGTGAAGAACCATGCGCTGCTGCTGAGCGCCTTTCGCGCCGCGCTTTGGTCCATGCCGGGTTTGCGGCTTTGGATGGTGGGTAATGGCAGCGAACGAAAGGCTCTGGAGAGTTTGGCCACAGAGTTGGGCATCGATTCGCAAATAACATTCTGGGGTCAGCAACTCGACGTGGCGCCGTTCTTTTCCGCGGCCGATGCTTTTATTATGTCGTCGAAGTCGGAAGGGTTGCCTATGTCACTTCTGCAAGCCTTCTCGCTGGGGCTTCCGGCAATCGTGACCGACGTGGGCGGAATGGCGGAAGTTGTACGGCTGGCGCAGGCGGGGTTCACGGTACCGGTATCGGACCCGGCCGGGATGGC
>PLOI01000023.1:0-24224 GCA_003142015.1 Acidobacteriaceae bacterium
ACCGAGATCATGAAAGGCGAATCGCTCAAGGAATCACCCGCGCCCGAACAGGTGGAATTAAGCCTGAGTGTGAAGCCCGGCGATGACCTTTCGTCTGAGCGCCTGATGTTCGCTGTAGGAACCGACTACCATGCCCAACTTGAGCAGTATGGCCGCGCAGTCGGGCTGCTGCATAAAGCCCGGGTAAATACTCCCACTCCAATCGGGTGGTGGAGCTGGACTGCTTATTACTTTGGACTCAACGAAGGAGCGGCCGTTACGAATGCGGAGTGGCTGTCGGAGAATTTAAAACAAATTGGGTACAACTACTTTCAGATCGATGAGGGATACCAATATGCGCGCGGTGAATACTCAACACCCGATGCGAACCTATTTCCTCGCGGAATGGGGTACGTAGGAGACGAAGTGCGCCGCAATGGCCTTACATTTGGGGTCTGGACGGCGCCATTTGAAGTGTCTGAGCGCGCGTGGGTGTTTCAGAATCATAAAGAGTGGCTGTTGCATAACGCCGCTGGGCAGCTTATTCACATTGGCCACGTCACTGAGCAGAACGATCCCCTGTATGTGCTGGACACAACCAACCCCGGCGCCCAGAACTACCTGAGACAGACGTACAGCACGCTTTACAACTGGGGCGTTCGCTTTATCAAAATGGATTTTATGGACGACACGGCCGTCGAAGGTTCTTACTATCGCCCCAACACGACAGCCTTGGAGGCACAGCGGATCGGCCTGGGAATCATCCGAAGCAGCGTTGGCGAAGATGTGGTTCTTGATAAGGACGGTAGTCCCATGCTCAACCCTGTTGGGATCGTGGATGCGGGGCGCGTCTCCCAGGACACGGGGCATACCTTCGAAGCTACCCGGGACGCTGCATCCGGCGTAGCTGCGCGCTACTTTATGAATCGCAATTTCTTTGTCGCAGACCCGGACGCGTTCACCGTCTCTACGCAGACCGTGGATGACCAGTCCTGGCACGGAGGACAGCGCCCGCTCACCTTGGACGAGGCAAAAGTGTCAATAGCGCTCGCTGCGGTATCAGGGGGTATGTTCGAGATTGGAGACGATCTTCCCACTCTGCGAGCTTCCCCGGAACGGCTGTCTCTGGTGAAGAACACGAACCTGATTGACATGGCGCGTCTGGGTCGTGCATCCACGCCCATTGATCTGATGACATATGCGCCAAGCGATCGGCAGCCGAGTGTCTTTCTGCTGAAAGAAAATGCACGCCAGTCGATTCTCACCATCTTCAACTGGACAGACGAGGAGCGTACGCGCGCTATAACTCTTACAAGTCTTGGATTGAAGGAACCAGGCAAGTATCAAATAGTAGATGTGTTCGGCGATCAAAGCTGCTGCAGCAGTTCTTCTGACACGATCAATCTGGTTCAACAACCCCATTCTGTCCGCATGTTAAAGTTGATCGATAATTCCGTCCCCGCAATCCAGCCTCCAATTGAAATACACTTGGCGACCAGCGGAAAGGCGGCGGAGACCTTAACATTCGGGGCGGCGGCATCGCTCCCGGAAGCGCCAGTGCTTTCATGTCACTGGGACTTCGGAGATGGGTCGAGTCTGGATGGCATGAAGGTGCAGCACGCATATACTCACCCAGGCGAGTACGACGTGCATGTAACCGCAACTGGTCTGGATGCAATCACCAACTCCAAGACCCTCAGGGTATCGATTTCCGGAAACTTCTCAACACGTTTCGTGCCGGCAGACAAGCGGCGCCCAGAATGAGGGGACTGCGCATTGAACGATCGTCAAGGCCTGCCCGATCTTTTGAACCGCGAAGATTGTTAGTGTTGCGCTGGCCGCCCTGCTGTATGCTGCCAGCCGCGGCCAGATCTCAGCCCTCAACGCCGTATACGAAATCCGTCAGACCCTACAGCAGATCCTCGCCAGCACCGAGAAGATCGACCGCTCACCCCACGACCAGCGCCGCGCCCTTTACGACGCCCACAAGCGCATCAGCTCAGTGACAAAAGGAGTCTGAAAACCAGCCCGCTAAGCTCAGTAAAATAAACGGCCGGATCTTCCCGATCCGGCCGTGCCATAAGGTATGCCTGTGTGGCACACAGGAGCTGCCGGTTGAACCGGGACTGCAACGAATAAATCAGCCCGGGTTGTTCTCGGGAGTGTCCAATTCTGCTCATAAATGCGAAATTCTTGCTGCTCACACTTGCGTCTGGTGAGCATATTTATACAGACCTCTCAACTTTTCACTTGTTATTTTTGCAGAGTTAAGTTGTGCCGACACTTACGCCGGCCCTGCTAGGCGGCACTCGTTGGATACCATGCAACCACAGTTGGACGAGAGGTTACAAATGCGCAAATACAAGACTGGATTCGTGTGCTTCCTGGCGACTTTGCTGGTCGCCTTTGTGGCCGGTTGTGGTCAAGAAACGGTAATAGTTCCCAGCGTAGTGTCTGTAACCCCCGCTCTGGGAACTACCGACGTGATCATCAATGCGACCGTCACCGCGACCTTCAGCCAGGCGATGAGCGCAGCCTCGATTAACACCACAACCTTCACGGTTGCCGGCCCGGGCGGCGCTGCCGTGGCGGGAGCCGTCACGTACTCCGGCACCGTTGCGACGTTTACGCCGAGTGCCTTTCTGGCATACGGAACCATCTACACGGCAACGATCACTACCGGAGCTACGAGCCCCGGCGGCGCTCATCTGATTACCAACTACATCTGGACTTTTACCACTATTGCCACGCAGCCTGCGCTTACCCCAGCGCCGACAGTCATTTCAACCCTGCCTGTAACTTCACCCGAGAACGTGACTGTGCCGCTCAATCAGGTTGTCAGCGCCACGTTCAGTGAGCCGATGAGCTCTGCCACGATCGCCGGCACGACAAACTTTACACTGATGGAACTGGGTAGCGAGACTCCCGTGGCCGGTCAGGTTGAATACGCAGCTAGTGGAAATGCGGTGGTGTTCCAGCCGTCAGTGAGCCTCGCGGCCGGCGCCACGTATACAGCCACGATCACCACCGGAGTTGAGAGCCAGGCTGGCGTTGCACTGGCCAGTCTCTACGCCTGGACCTTCAAGACCGGCGCGGCCGGCAGCTTTACCCAGCCAGGGCTGGTCAAGACAATCCCGGCAAACCTGGCTACAAGCGTGCCTCTGAATCAGGCAATCAGCGCAACCTTCACCGAGGCGATGAATCCACTGACCCTCACGACGACGACCTTCCTGCTTTATCAAGGTTCGTCGCTGAGCGGAACTCCGATTCCGGCAACGATCACCTATGATCCGATCAACTTCATTGCCACGCTCAAGCCCACGGCCTTGCTGACTGCCAGCACTGTCTACACCGTAACGGTGACCACCGGAGCCAAAGATCTGAACGGCAATCCTCTGCTGGTGAACATCGGGCCGCCACCGAATCCCTGGACCTTTACCACCGGAACGGGAGTGGTTACGCCGCCCGTCGTCCTGGGGCCAACTATCTCGCTATTTGGCGCACTGGGCGGCGGAGCGGGGATAACCAACCAGGGAATCCACACGGTGATCAACAACGGAGGGATCGCGACGACGGGCGCCTCGACGCTGATAACCGGGTTCCACGACACTACCCTTCCGATTGTTGGCGTGGTATGGCCATGCACGTATACGGAAACAACACTGAATGTGGGGCAGGTGAATGGGGTAATTGATACCGCTCCGCCGCCACCTACCGTTAATTGCGCCGATGAGGGAACCGCGCATACCATGGCTGTCGCCACCGAAGCCGAACTTGAAGCTCAAACCGCTTACGTCACCCTCCAAGGCCTTCCCTCAACCGGCACTCTGGCGGCGGAACTGGGCGGTACGACCATTTACCCTGGCGTCTATAAGAACGCCAGCTCAGTTGGCATAACGCTTGGAAATCTTACTCTTGACGCACGGGGCGATCCCAATGCAACCTGGGTTTTTCAGATCGGGTCGTCTCTGACGGTAGGCACACCGACATCCTCTGAGAGTGTAACCCTGACTAACGGCGCCCAGGCCGGCAATGTCTACTGGGCGGTTGGAGGCCTGCCGGGCGCGGTCATCAATTACGGCGGAGGCGGGATAATGGTCGGAACCATCATCTCTCAACCGGGAATCACGGTTTCAAGTCCCGGACAGTCCACGTCGGCGACGGTAACGACAATCAACGGCAGAGTGCTGGCTTTGAATGCGTCGACCACCATGGTGAACACCGTAATCAATGTGCCATAAGGTCTGGCTGAGACCGTCCCTAGGGACGGTCTCAGCCGGTTTCGGCCAATGCCTGGTTCGGTAAGTTCTGTCTAAGTAGAGTTAACCCGCCGCTGGTGTTCCGCTGATAGCGACGTGCAGTTCAGGAGGCAACAATGAGATTGAGTGCAAGGATGATTGCCACAGCGGCATTTGCTGTTTTCCTAATGCCAACGTTCTTATTCCATGCGGGCGCGGCGGCTGCTCAGGTGTCCACAGCAACGCCGTATTCGAGCGGCACGAACAACGGCACGCCCAAGGCGGAACTGTTTGTGGGCTATTCATATCTGCGCGCCGTGCCGGCGCCGTCCGACGGAAACCGGCTGGTGTGGCTCAATGGCGGCAGCACGTCTATCGCCTATAACTTCACTCGCCACCTGGGCCTGGTTGGCGACTTTGGCGGCTTTGATGACTCGCAACTGCTGCTCACAGGGACAGGCACCACGCCAAACTCAAGCGGGACAGTCTACACCTATCTCTTTGGTCCACGCTATTCCTTCCGGAATTCCACGAGGCTCACACCATTTGTTCAGGCTCTGTTTGGAGGCATTCATGCCAGCGATGTAACACTCTCCTCGGGTTGCATGGGCGCAGGTTGCACGCCTCTCCCAGCAGAGAACTCGTTTGCCTGGACCGGTGGAGGCGGATTGGACTTCAATCTGCGCCGTCATCTTGCCATCCGCATCATTCAAGCCGAATACCTGATGACCAGGTTCCAGGATTACTCCACCGGAACAACTTCGTCGCAGAATGATATGCGCCTATCTTCCGGAATCGTATTCCGCTTCGGCGGAAATTTCGCGCCTCCACTGCAAGTGACTCTTTCTTGCTCCGCCAACCCGACTTTGGTTTTCCCCGGCGACCCGGTCATGGTGACCGCGACGGCCGGCAGCCTGGATCCCAAGCTGAATGTGATTTACAGCTTGACGGGGTCCGGCGTAACGGCGCAGGGCGCGACGGCCACGGTGGCCACCGCAACGCTTGCGCCGGGCGCATATACGGTGAATTGCGGCGTGAGGGAAGGCAAACCCGGCAGGGAAGGCATGCAGCCGTGGGAATCTGCCACTGCCACGGCAANNCCACAGAACCGTCCGTTGACCTACAGCTACTCGGCTCCGTCCGGGACCATCAGCGGCACAGGCGCCTCGGCCACCTACGATTCGACGGGCGCGCCGGCGGGCGTAGTTGGGATCAACTGCAACGTGACGGACGACAAGAACCAGACGGCAACCGCGAACACCAGCGTGACCATATCGGCTCCGTATGTGGCTCCCCCCGAATCTCCGGAGGTAAAGCAACTCGAGACACGTCTGGCGCTGCATAGTATATTTTTCCAGACTGATGAGCCCAGGATCGAACATCCCAATGGCGGCCTGGTGGGCAGCCAGGAGGGAACTCTGACCACTCTCGCGACGGACTTCAAGAGGTACCTCGAATTGAGGCCGGATGCCCACCTGACTCTGACCGGACATGCGGATGTGCGCGGATCAGTCGAGTACAACCAGGCGCTTTCCGAACGCCGTGTCGCGAGCACAAAGCAGTTTCTGGTTGAACATGGCGTTCCCGAAACCAAGATTGAAACGCTCGGCCTTGGCAAGGAAAATGACCTCACCGCTGCCCAGGTGGAAGATACGGTCAAACAGAATCCTGAGTTGAGCGCCACGGAGCGGGAGAAACTTCTCCACGAGTTGCCCATCGTTGTCTTAGCCAAAAACCGCCGTGTAGACGTCACCTTGAGCACCACGGGCCAACAATCGGTGCAACGGTATCCGTTCAACGCTTCCGATGCCTTGATTCTTCTCGACCAAAGGAATCTAACGCAGCGCAAGAAGGCCGCGGCACCTAAAAAGTAGCAACTTAAATCGCCGGAGCAGGCCTGCTGGCCTGCTCTGTATGTTTTCATCCTCGCGGACAAGTCGCGCTCGACTGCCGTATCACCAACTCCGGCTGGATCGAGATCTGGCGCGGCTGCAAATTGGCATCCTCGATGATGGCCAATAGCTCCGTGGCGGCCAACATGCCCATCCGGATCAACGGCTGGCGAACTGTCGTCAGAGCCGGCTGTACGATGGTCGCCGCCTGAATATCATCGAAGCCCACCACTGAAATCTCTTCAGGAATCTGTTTTCCCGCGTCGCGAAATGCGTTGATAGCGCCGATGGCCGACATATCGTTGAACGCCAGCAAAGCTGTGAATTTCTGCGAAGCGTTCAGCAACCGTTTCCCTGCTACATATCCCTCGCGTATGGGGTCCAGCCCATCGTCTATACGCTTCAGTTGAACCACGTCTTCCTTGTGGATGCGCAAGCGCAACCCTTGCGCGGCTTCCACACAAGCGGCCCAACGCGACTCGGCATCGCTCGATTGTGTATGTCCTTTCAGGAATGCGATCCTGCGATGCCCGAGCGCATACAGATGCTCCAATGCCAGCCGAATGCCATGGGCATTGTCGAGCGTAATCTGCGTCAGGGGAAAATCGTATTCCAGGCTGCCGATGGAAACGAGCGGAAGATTCGGCACTGAGACGGCCGGTGTATTGACCAGAATCACGCCCTCCGCCCCGCGCTCGGCAAAGACCTCCAGCCGTTGCTTGATGAGGTCCCGATTCCAGTGATGACTGGAAACAAAATAGAGATAATCGCGCTCGAGCAGCAGACGTTCAATCCCATTGAGAATCGCCGCGTCGTAGCCTTCTCCCAGGTCGGGAGAGAGAATGCCCACCATGTGGCTTCGCTTGTTGTTGAGCATCCGAGCGAAATAGTTGGCCTTGTAGTGCAGTTCGGTGGCCGCCTTCAAGACGCGGTCGCGGGTTTCCTGCGTGAGCCCCTGGGCCACGGGCGAGTTGTTGAGCACCAGGGAGACAGTCGAGCGCGAGAGCCCGAGATAGGCCGCCAACTCTCTCAAACTAACTGGTTTAGCCGGAGTTCCCACAGGTGGCTTGGGGCCACCAACTCGCTGTTTGGATATACGCACAAAACGATAGTATCAAAAACCACTTGACATGTGTACGAGAAAAACACTAGAGTGGCTACGAAATTAAAACCGGGTTAATAAACCGGTTGTAAAACCGGTTGAATTCAATTGAGCGCGCATACCAACTCGACAAGAGGGCCGAGTGGAAATGGGTGCGCACAGCCGCCGCGCATTATGTGCGGCCTTATGGAGGAGTTCCCATGACGCCAAAAAGGATTTTGGCTCTATTCGCATTCATTGCGCTGGCCATGGCAGTGCCCATGTTCGCGCAATCGGATCGCGCCACTATCGTGGGCACGGTGAAGGACTCGTCGTCGGCAGTGATGCCCGGCGTGCAGGTCCGCGTGACCAATGTGGATACCAACGCAGTAGAAACAGCAAGCACGGACGAGACCGGTTTTTACCGGGTCGGCAACCTTGCTGTCGGCAACTATGTCGTCAGCTTTTCCAAGAACGGATTCAAAACTCTGGAGCGCAAGGGCGTGACACTGCTGATCAGCCAGGTGGCGGAAGTTGACGCCACTCTGCAAGTTGGCGGGATGTCGGAGAGCGTGGAAGTGACCAGCGCGCCGCCGATCCTGCAGACCGAGGATTCCACACTTTCCGCCAACCTCAACAACGAAGCGGTGAGCGAGCTTCCCTTGAACGTGCAGGGCAGCCGCAATCTCTCCAATTTCATGTTTGCATACTTGCCGGGCGTGGAAGGCACCGATTACAGCTCGCACATCAACGGCGGCATGGCGATGACCAAGGAAGTGCTGATCGACGGCACCTCGGCGGTTTCGCAGTTGGGCGGCTACATCAGCGAGTCGCAGCCCCCCATGGAAGCTGTGCAGGAGTTCGAGGCGGACACGTCGGGCATCAGCGCCGATGCGGGCCGCTCGGGCGGCGGCGTCTTTAAATATGAGTTGAAGTCCGGCGCCAACAAGATTCACGGAAGCGCGTTCGGCTTCATGCACTCGGCTAACCTGGATGCCGTGAGCTCATGGAACAAACTGGATGCCATCCAAGACCCTAATCCTCTTGATAAGGCTGCTTACCTGAAACTGAACGAGACGCTCTCTGACTGGGGCGGCGGCTTTGGCGGCGCGATCGTGAAGGACAAGCTCTTTTACTTCGGATCCTTCGAGCGCTACATGCAATCTGAGTGGAATCTGGGGGCTCTTTCGCGCACCGTTCCCACCAGTGCGATGATGGGCCTGGACTCTAGCGGCAACGTGTTGGCGTATGCTGATATGAGCCCGATGCTGACGACCAGCAATGCGGTTGGCACGGCGTACCCCGTGACTAACGCCGGCGTGTGCAACACGCTCGTCCCCCAAGTGAATGTCTATCAAGGTTCAATTTATATGCCCGGTACGGGCTGCGTCTTTAACAACAACCAAATTCCAACCAGCTTGATCAGCAAGACATCAGCTAAAATTCTTCAGCTCTACAACAAGTACTACACGCCTGCGTCGACGAACACCCTCAACGAAGCAGGCCCGGCCTACTCGCCCGATCCCTGGTTCCACAACACGCAGAGCAGCATCAAGATGGATTACAACCCGAGCACGAAGCAGCATATCGCCGGGTCGTTTTACTGGGATGACTATCCGCGCATCAACGCCGATCAGGGCGGGGCGTGGTCGGCGACGGCCCAGTATGGCGGTCCGATGGGCAACTCCTACTGGCACAACACCACGGCTCCGGGCGCGCGACTGAGCGACGCGATCACTATCACGCCGAACCTGTTGAATACGGTCTACGCCACATTCAACCGCTTCCGCAACCCCAGCATAGCTACCTCGCAGACTGGCAAGTGGGACAGCGACTTGGGCATATCGACTGGGTCGAACGATCCCGGCAACTTCCCGCTGATCTACTTTGAAACCGGCGAGTACACCAACGGCGCCAACTACCAGAACGGCTGGAACTTTTCAAATGTGGGCAGCCAGTTCAACGACTACTATGCCGGCAACACATTCATCTATAGCGATCAACTGGTCTGGAGCCATAAACGCCACAACGTGAAGGCGGGCGTAGAGTTCCGCGCCATGCAATTCAACTATCACACTGATAACGGGACCTTCATGGGGGGCTATCCGATTATTTTCGATCCGTCGACGACGGCCGGCATCGGATGGCAGACGACCGGCAACGCCTTCGGCAGCTTCCTGCTGGGCGATGTCTACAATGCCGAGAGCAACAACCCGGACAACGAATACGGACGCCGCAAGGCTCTCTCGTTCTATGCCAGCGACGACATCAAGTTGAATCCGCGGCTGACCGTGAACGTGAGCCTGCGCTGGGACTTCAACAATCCCTACAAGGAGAAGTACGGTCACTGGTCCAGCTTCGAACTGGGCGACTTGAACCCGAGCTCCGGCTTGATGGGCACGTATGAGTATCTGAAGAACGGCAGCCAGTCTTTCGAGCGCCGCCAGGACTACTACAACTACGCTCCGCACATCGGTGTAGCCTACAAGTTGGACGAAAAGACCGTGGCGCGCGGCAACGGCGGCGTGTTCTTTACTCCGCTGAACATGAACACCTGGGGCGGCGTTCCCTATCAGCAGGCCGGCGACGTGGGCTTCCACGACATTACCCAGGAAGCCAACTTCAATTGGGATGGCGGCTACAACCCGACGCTGGTAACTCCGACCACTCCGGGAGCGCAGAGCCCGAACTATATCACCTCCGACGTAATCAGCATCGATCCGCGTTCGCTCACGCCGGGCAACACCTGGCAGTACAACTTTGGCGTGCAGCGCGAGCTGGACAAGGTGACCAAGGTAGACGTGAACTGGATTCAGAGCTGGAGCACGCACCTGCATAGCGGATTCTTCCAGCACGATCAGCCGAAGATCTCCGATTGGCAAAACTTTGTCGCCACGGGAGCCACTCCGCAAAGCATGGCCACAATCTGCGCCGCGTGGAGTTCATGCGGAGATCAGTATCCTCTGGTCGCGCTTGTTCCTTACCCGCAGGTTTATGGCGGTTATACCGGACCGCTGCTTTCGGTGGGAACGCCGCTGGGCAACTCCGACTACAAGAGCCTGCAATTCAGCGTCGCGCGCCGCGCGGCAAAGGGGCTTTCTCTGCAAGCCAGCTACAACTGGTCACGCGCCCACGGCGACATCGATTCGGATTTCCAGGAGCCATGGTGGACCGGTCCGCTGCAAAACACTTATGACCTGAAGACTGAAGCCAAGGATATCGCCGACTTCGACATCACGCATATCATCAAAGGCTATGTGATCTATGATCTTCCCTTTGGCCGGGGCAGAATGTTGATGTCCGATGTCAGCACGCTGGTGGATGAACTCGTCGGCGGCTGGACGCTGGACGGCGACTTCCACTACCAGACCGGATCGCCGATCTCGGTGCATTCCACCAACAACTACCCGGGATTCAATTCGATCTACGTCGATCTGGTTCCCGGCTGCAAGCTAACCAATGGAAGCCCGAAGCTCGGCCAGGTCTGGCTGAACAAGAGCTGCTTTGCGGATCCAGCTGCGAATCAACTGGGCACGGCGGGGAACTATCAAGAGCAGGTGCGCAATCCGGGCTTTGCATCCGAGGATCTCGCTCTGCACAAGAGCCTGACCGCTGGAGCAGACAGGCAGTATAACCTGACCTTGCGCATCGAGTTTTTCAACGTCTTCAACCGCGACTCGCTGGCTGGCCCCGACACGAACAAGGCTGACGCGACCTTCGGCGAGATTCTCACCTACAGTGGCACACCAGGCGGGCGTGTCGGCCAGTTTGGCGCGCGCTTCACCTTCTAACTCAACCCATGAACATCTCCAGGCAGCCGCACTCCGGCTGCCCGGAGTCTTAATGAATATTCCTGCATCCAGTTCTTTGTTCCCTGTATACCTATGAAGGGAACGGGATAGGATGAATCAAGCCCAAGGAGAAATTGCTTGTATGGCAGATTCGATGAATTCAGCTTTCCGGTTCGCGCTGTGTGCAAGTGTTGTTCTCTTAGCCGGCTGCGGCGGAGGCGGCGGAGGCGGAACGAATCCGATAACCCCCGTGCAGGCAACAGCGCCCACTATCTTCGCTGCTACGACGGCAAACACACAGAACGGCGCGCAGATGGTCACTCTGACGACAACAACTTCCGGGGCTACGATTTACTACACCATCGACGGCACTACGCCTACGACTTCATCGATTGTCTACGAGACATCTTTTTTGGTGGCTTCGAATCTGACCATTAATGCGATCGCTGCAGCCTCGGGAGACACGAACAGCAGCGTTGCCACAAAGACATTCACGCCTAACATCGCCTCCGATACGCTGGTGTGGTCCGACGAGTTCGCAAACTCGACAAGCGCCAACGCCCAGCCCAACTCGCTGGTATGGACCTACGACACAGGCGCCGGCGGCTGGGGAAACAGCGAACTGGAAAACTACTGCGCCTGGGGTTCAACGGCCACTCCGTGCAGCACCACAACTCCGAATGCATTTGTTGCACCGGGCGGCGGCCTCAACATCATGGCCGAACAGCCTTCGGGCGGCGTGTACACCTCGGCGCGGATGAAGACCGAGGGGCTGTTCAGCTTTCAATATGGCCGGATCGAAATCAAAGCCGAGGTACCGGAGGCACAGGGATTCTGGCCGGCCTTCTGGCTGATGGGCAACAATATCGACACGGTCGACTGGCCGGCCTGCGGCGAGATGGATGTGATGGAGCGGATTAACGCGGCGGGCACTCCGGACTGGAATGCTGGATCAATTCATGGAACCGGTTTTACCGGCGGCAACCTGGGTACTGACTACGACTTTCCCACTGGGCAAACCGCAGCCACTTTGCACACCTACGGCATGATCTGGAGCAAGGGAAGCGTGGCTTATTATGTGGATGACCACACCAACCCCTACGTCACCTATACGCCATCGAGCATCAGCGGCTTCAGCGGCGCGGTCTGGCCCTTCGATAACGGGCCGAATTTCATCATCCTCAACCTGGCCGTGGGCGGTAGCTGGCCCGGAAGTCCAAACTCAAGCACGCCTTTTCCTTCCACAATGCTGGTGGACTATGTGCGGGTGTACACCAATTAAGAGGTAAATTCATTACACTCGGCGCAAAGAGGCAGACCAGATGGTGAGGCACTCGTGAAGACAGCAAAAGTAATGGTTCCCGTCGCAGACCGCATCTCTCTCAAGGAGAAGATCGGCTACTCCCTCGGAGATGCCGCTTCAAATTTCTACTGGAAGACCTTCGAGTTTTTCGTCTTCTTCTTCTATACCGACGTATTCGGCATCACGGCGGCCGCGGTTGGCACCATGCTGCTGGTCACGCGCGTCCTCGACGCGGTGGCCGATCCGGTGATAGGTTCCATCGCCGACCGTACCAGAACGCGCTGGGGACATTTCCGGCCTTATCTGCTGTGGGGTGCGCTACCCTTTGCAGTGGCGGGTGTGCTGACCTTCAGTACGCCTAATCTCGGCGGCGGAGCCAAGCTCGTCTACGCCTATATCACCTACAGTTCCCTGATGTTCATCTACACGGCAGTCAACATTCCTTACTCCGCGCTGATGGGAGTCATTACGCCTAACTCGCAGGAGCGCACCTCGATCTCGTCGATTCGCTTCATCGGCGCTTTCACTGTCGGAATCTTTGTCCAGTTCTGTACGCTTCCGCTGGTCAAGTTTTTCGGCCGTGGCAGCGATACGCGCGGCTGGCAATTGACCATGGTGCTGTACGGGACGCTGGCCGTTATCCTGCTGCTGCTCTGCTTCGTCAGCACCCGCGAGCGCGTCGCGCCGCCCCCGCAGCAGCATGCAAATATCAGGCGCGATCTGCGCGACCTCTTCGGCAGCAAGCCGTGGATCGTTCTGGTGGGAGTGTTGCTGCTGACTCTGGCAGCATTCGCTGTTAAAGGCTCAGTCACAATTTCCTATTTCAAGTATTTTGTAAAGCGCGAGGATCTTATCGGCTGGTTCCTGTTATCCAACGGTTTCGCGTTTATAGCGGCAGTGTTGATTACTTCCCATCTGGCCAGGTGGATAGGCAAGAAGCCTCTATTCATGCTGGCGCTGGGGCTTGGCGGCCTGGTGATCGGCCTCTTTTCATTTGCGAAGCCTGCCGACATAAAGTTCATGTTCGCGCTGCAGATCGCTTCCAGCTTCATCATCGCATTCAACTCGCCGCTGGTTTGGGCCATGTTCGCGGATACGGCCGACCACGCGGAATGGCGTACAGGCCGGCGAAATACAGGACTGGTATTTGCCTCGGCAATCTTTGCAACCAAGATCGGATTTGCTGTCGGCGCATGGATGCTTGGCCTGATTCTCACGTATTTCGGGTATGTGGCTAACGTGGAACAGACCAGCCGCTCGCTTCACGGAATCATCCTGTCCATGAGCTGGATTCCCTGCGTACTGCTGGTGCTGGCCGCCGCCGCAATGGCGGCGTATCCGCTGAACGACGCCATGATGGTGAAGATCGAGACGGATCTGAAGGAACGTCGGGGAGAGATTGAGCCATGAGAAAAGCGTTCGTGAAGATAGCCTTGGCTAGTATGTTCGCGCTCGGACTATCGGCTTTGTTGGTGGCAGAAACTGATGCAGCCCCGCGCAAGATCGATCTCACGGTGCAGCAATGGAATGGCAACGCCATCGACTACTCCGGTTATCGTGCCGGCCAAAGCCCGCAACTGAATCGCTTTCCTACTCAGGCGCAGATTCTTGAAGACCTCACAATATTGAAGAAAAACTGGAACCTGATTCGTCTTTATGGCGCTGACCAGCACTCGCAGGACGTGTTGGAAGGGATCCAGCATAACAAGATAGGAATCAAGGTGCTGCTTGGCATCTGGCTCGATGGCAGGCCAGGCTACGAAGGCAAGAACGCAGAGCAGGTTGCCACAGGAATCCGCCTGGCAAACCAGTACAAGAAAATCGTTCTGGCGGTGAGTGTGGGCAACGAGATTCTGGTTTCCTGGTCCGACCACCAACTGACGGAGGAGAAAGCGACCGAGTACGTAGCGCAGGTGAAGAAGGCAGTGAGATGCCCGGTCACGGTGGCTGACGATTTCATTTACTGGCGGCAACAAACGAAGCTAGCGGAACACGTAGATTTCATTACCATGCATGCGTATCCCATATGGGGCCGCGAGGATATCGACACGGCTATGGCTTCGACGATCAAGGACTATGAAAGCGTGTGCAAAGCTCATCCGGGAAAGACTATCGTGCTCGGCGAAGCCGGCTGGGCCAGTTTCACGGCCGGCGACCAGCATGTCCCACGGGCCGGCGATGAAAAGAAGCAGAAGATGTACTACGAGGAGCTTACGGCTTGGGCAAAAGCCAACAATGTTACAACCTTTTATTTCGAGGCGTTTGACGAGCCTTGGAAGGGAGACGGAACCGAGGGTCACTGGGGGCTGTTTTCCGCAGACAGAAAAGCCAAGCTGGCTTTGCAAGGGCTGTATCCGGAATTGATGCCGTCTGGGCCAACATCGCCGAGTTACGATTCACCGTCTGCGGCAAAGTAGAGCAGTTATTCGCGGCAAGTAACTGGGAAGGTATTTTCACGAAGGATCGACAACTTACCGGGAGTTAGAAGTTAGTAACTCGCCGATTCAATCGAACACGAAATTCAATCCCGACAAGTTTTTGGAGGGAGAGGGGTTCAAGTCAGAGGCTATCCAATGAGTACGACTGTTGTAAGAGAAACGCTCCTCCATCATGGCACACGAAAGGTGGAGGGAGGCCAAATCGAGATCGGCGGCGAGCGTTTCTACCGCATCGTCAACTACGACGCAATGGCGCCGTTTTTGATGAGCCTGGTCAGCGACTCGGATCATTGGATGTTTGTCTCCTCAACCGGCGCCTTGACTGCCGGCCGCAAAGATCCTGACCGCGCTCTGTTCCCGTATACCACCGACGACCGCCTCCATGACAGCCAGGATCAGACCGGCGGTAAGACCATCTTTCTTGTAACTTGTGCCGGGCGCACCGCGCTGTGGGAGCCTTTCTCGCAGCGCTGCGAAGGCCTGTATCGCGTCACCCGAACCTTGTCGAAGAGCGTCTACAGCAACGAGCTCATCTTCGAGGAGGTCAACCACGACCTCGGCTTGTCCTTCTCCTATGGCTGGATGTCAAGCGACAAGTTTGGCTTTGTGCGCCGCGCAGCTTTGGTCAACCTGGGTGAGAAGCCGGTGAAAATCGATCTGCTCGATGGTATTCAGAACCTCATTCCTGCAGGGCTGACGCATCGCTTCCAGCTCGAATACAGCAACCTGGCGGACGGCTACAAGGAGAATGAACTGGATTGCAAAACCGGTCTGGGCCTCTTCAAGCTCAGCTCTGTTCCAGCGGACCGGCCTGAGCCCAATGAAGCGCTGCGCGTGACCACCGTTTGGTCAGAGGGTCTTGAACCCGCCCGCCGGCTGCTGTGCTCGGGTCAGCTTGATCGCTTCCGCAGGGGCGAGCCGGTGGACGAGGAAGCGCTGATTCGTGGCCGCCGAGGCGCCTATTTCGTCAACGCCCGGCTGGCACTGCCCGCAAACGGCCGCAAAGAGTGGAGCTTGGTCGCGGAGGTCGAGCAAGATGCAGCGAACGTCGCCGCGCTTGTCGATCTCCTCAAGTCCGGCGGAAACCTGCGCGCGCAGCTCGACGAGGAAATCGCACGCGGCACCGCGAACTTGGTTCGCATTGTGGCCGCGGCCGACGGCCTGCAATGCACCTGCGATGATCTCAGCTCGGACCGGCATTTCTCCAACGCCCTGTTCAACATCATGCGCGGCGGAATCCCCGAGCGCGGATACCAGGTTTCCCGATCCGACTTCAAGGCCTTCATCGGCAAAGCCAACCACGCCCTGGCCGCGCGCCTGGCCGCCTTCCTCGAGGCGCTGCCTGAAACCCTGCCGCACAGCAGCCTTCTCGCACTTGCCCGCGAACAGGATGACCCTGACCTCGACAGGCTCGCGCACGAGTACCTGCCACTGACCTTCAGCCGCCGTCACGGCGACCCCAGCCGTCCCTGGAATAAATTTGCCATCGAGGTCAAGAACGACCAGGGCGAGAGGATACTAAACTACCAGGGCAACTGGCGCGACATCTTCCAGAACTGGGAGGCGCTGGCGCTCTCCTTTCCCGGCTATGTCGAAAGCATGATCTTCAAGTTTGTCGACTCTTCGACCGCGGATGGCCATAACCCATACCGCATCATGCGCGACGGCTACGAATGGGAGGTGCTCGACCCGCACGACGCGTGGTCGTACATCGGCTACTGGGGCGATCATCAGGTTGCGTACCTCTTGAAGTTGCTAGAAGTTTCAGCGCACTATCATCCGGGCACTCTTGCCGGTCTGCTGACGCGCCGCGTCTTCACCTACGCAAACGTTCCCTACCGCATCAGACCCTATAGCGCGCTTCTCGAAGATCCTCGCAACACCATCGACTTCGACGCCGCTCTCGATCGTCAGATCCAGCAGAGGGTGGCAACGATGGGGGCGGACGGCAAGGCTCTGCCGGGCGCGGACGGTGCGCCTTATCGCGCGAACCTGACCGAAAAGCTGCTGGTCCTGGTGCTGGCCAGGCTCTTCAACTTCATTCCCGAGGCCGGCCTGTGGATGAATACACAGCGGCCGGAGTGGAACGACGCAAACAACGCGTTGGTCGGCCCCGGCGTCTCGATGGTGACCCTCTGCTACCTGCGCCGGTTCCTGGCGTTTTGCCGCGCCATCTTCTCCGGCGCCGGCACGCCAGCGATTGAGGTCTCTTCGGAAGTCGCCGAAACTTTTCGCCGCGTGGCCGAAGCGCTGGAACGCCATGCGAGCCTGCTCGGCGGACGGATCTCGGACCGGGACCGCAAGGTGGTCCTCGATTCCCTGGGCAACACGGGAAGCGATTATAGAGCCAAGGTCTATGCGCACGGGTTTTCAGGCCGCCAGACCCCGCTCGGCGTCGTGGAGCTGCTTGCCTTCTTCGACGTAGCGGTCAACTACATGGACCACTCCATTCGCGCTAACCGGCGCGAGGATGGCCTGTATCACTCCTACAACCTCATGAAGGTTGACGGCGACAGAATAGTGATTCGCCGCCTCTACGAGATGCTCGAAGGCCAGGTAGCCGCGCTCAGCTCGGGGGCTCTCCTTGCGCGGGATTCGGTCGCACTGCTTGACGCGCTTCGCAGCAGCAGCCTCTATCGTGCTGACCAGAACAGCTACGTCCTCTATCCGGACCGCAAATTGCCTGGCTTTCTTGAGAAGAACAACATTCCGGCCGCGGCCATCGCGCAATCAAAGACGCTGGCGGCGATGATCGAGCGCGGCGACCGCCGCATCGTGGTTCAGGATCTGAACGGCGTGGCTCACTTCAATGCGGCCTTCCGAAACGCCGTGCTGTTAAAGAAGGCGCTCTTGGAGCTCGGCCTGCCGGACGAGGAAAACGCGCGCATTCTCGCGTTGTATGAGGAGGTCTTCGATCACCAGTCCTTCACCGGCCGTTCGGGCACGTTCTACAAGTATGAGGGGCTTGGTTGCATTTACTGGCACATGGTTTCCAAGCTCCTTCTGGCAGTTCAGGAGGTGCTTAACCACGCCATGGGCGCGGGCGAGGACGTCGCCGTCATCGGGCGCATCATCAGCCACTACCACGAAATTCGCGAGGGCATCGGCGTTCACAAGTCGCCGGAGCTGTATGGCGCGATCCCCACTGATCCTTATTCCCACACGCCCGGATTTGCGGGAGTACAGCAGCCTGGCATGACCGGTCAGGTAAAGGAGGATCTCATTTCGCGGCTGGGCGAGCTGGGCGTAGCCGTCGAGAATGGGCGGCTCGGTTTCCGTCGCTACCTCGTCAGCCGCGGCGAGTTTTTACAGAAGGCGCAGTGGTTCCACTTCTACGATCTCGATGGCCAGCAGCGCAGCCTCGATCTTGATCCCGGCACGCTGGCGTTTACTACCTGCCAGGTGCCCGTGGTGGCGCATCAGTCAGGACCACAGAGGATCGAGATCACCCGCGCCGACGGCTCCCGATATTCGGTTGAAGCGCTTAACCTCGATGCCGAAACCAGCGCTGCTGTATTTGAGCGCACCGGAGCAGTCCGCCGTCTGGATGTATTCTTTGACTTCGAAGGCGGTGGGTGACCAAGGACGCTTGTGGAAGTGAGGTGCGTTCATACACGGCCGCCCTGGGGAAACCCGAGGCCGGCTGGAATCGAATTGGGCCTGAGGGCGATCCTGATGTCGATGACGCCTTCTCGTTTGACCTCTGCTTCCTTGCGAGAATTGGGGTTCGATTAGAGTGCTGAAGGGTGCTGAGTCGAGCCTCCTTTCAGCAGATCCCGGAAGACCATGTCTTGGGCGAGTCGCTGTTCTTCGCTGACGGACTGCTGATATATGTCCTGTGTGATCCGTCTGTTGGCATGACGGAGCAACTCCTGGGCTGTTTTGATGTCTACCCATTTTTGCCGCAGCATCGTCGCCAGTCCATGCCTGAATTAATGCCAGCCAATTTGTTTCTTGACTCCAATCCGTTCCAGGGCTGGCCGGATATGACGCCTAAGGATCATGTCCGGCTGAATGGGCTGGGATCCATTTCCTTAGCTTTAGTGCAAACCTCAAATCGCCGGAACCGGGGACTGGTAACCCTGGTTTGAAGCGAGCGGAAGAGCAACAATAATGCGAGCTCCGCCGCTTTCGCGATTCGATGCTGCAACGGTTCCTCCGTGGGCGCGCGCGACAGCATCGATGAATGCCAGACCAAGTCCGTGCCCGTTTGAATCCCGTCCCTTCACACGGCGCTCGAACAGGTGAAGACAAACCTCCGGATCGAAACCAGGCCCATCGTCGTCCAGGATGAGAGAAGCTGCATCGTCCTCGACACTCAACCGTATGGTGACCGAACAAGCGGGAGGCAAGTGCTTCAGTTCATTGTCGAATAGATTCGCGATCATGCGATGAAGCAGCGCTGCATCGGCCTCGATGGTGAGCGGGCCGCCGCTCTGCAGCCTGATATGCAGGCCCTTTTCCGACATCGAAGGCTCGTAGAGATCAATCATGATTCTTAGCAATTCGTCCAGGTCGAGCGCAACCCGATTAAGTCGAAGCGCATCCGCCTTTGCCTCGGCGACATCCAGCGACTTATTGAGGAAATCGGTCAGCCGATCCAGTTCCTCGATGGCGGAGACGATCGGCTCGGCCTGCTCGACCTGCATGACCGCCGACAACGACATCTCCAGCTTTCCGCGAATTGCGGTGAGCGGACTGCGCAAATCGTGCGCCAGCGAATCGGTGATGGTGTGCAACTGGTGCATGGAATTCTCGATGCGGTCGAGCATGTGATTAAGCGTCAAAGCCAGGTTGCTGACCTCATCATGTTTCTGGGTCGTTGGCACCCTGGCTGTCAAATCGGAGTGGCCGATTCTGGAAGCAGCCTCGGCAATCTTCCTCACGTGGCTCAACATACGCCTAGTGGTAAAGAAGACAATGCCAAACCCGAAAAGAACAATCAACAGCCAAAGCAGAAAGAATCGCAGGCGCAGGCTTCTCAGCACCCGCAGTTCATCCCGCTCGGAAAGTCCAAGATAGATATAACTTCCATCATCCAGGCGAATCGAAGCCACGCGAAAGGGAACTCCGAAGCCCTGGACATGCAGATCGGTTGGATGATCGGAGACAATTTTGACGGCCTGAATGGCTTTCAGAGTTGGTTCACCATCTCCCGCGCCAACCCACAGTTGCCGCGAACCATCGCCGCCAGCCTGAAGGAAGAATACCGAGTCGTTAGAGCTGCTCTCCGAGAGCAGCTTGTTCGGCACTTCCTTGCCTGCCAGTTCCGCCACTTCTCCAACGACCCGGTCGTAGAGAGCGTCCTTTGGAGTCCGCTCAGCCACATCGCCGAGCACTTCAACCTCTCCTGACAGCCATGCGTCGCTGCGGCGCTGGATGTCGTCGGCGACAAAGCGATGAAGAAAGGCGAATACCAGCATGGTTCCGCAGGCAAAGGCGAGCGTCGCCCACAATGAGATGCGCCAGGCGGCGCTGCGCATCACGGGCTTAACGGTCTTTGAGGACATAGCCCACACCTCGCAGTGTTCGAATCAGAGGTTGCTGTCCCGGACCATCAACCTTACCGCGCAAGCGATAGATGTGAACATCCACCACGTTGGTATCCGGCTGAATACGCATGCCCCATACCTGATCGAGAATCATCGAGCGCGTCACCACGCGGCCCGCATTGCGGCAAAGATACTCCAGCAGTACGAACTCCTGGGGCGTGAGTTGCAAGAGCTGTCCTGACCGGGTCGCCTCGCGGCGAAGCAAGTCCAGTTCAAGGTCAAGAACTCGCAAACGGATTGCCTCGGCGCCGGGAGGACTGTTGCGCTTGATCAAGTTGCGCAGCCTGGCCAATAGCTCTGCCAGCGCAAAAGGCTTGGTCAGATAATCGTCCCCGCCTTGCTCCAGGCCCCGCACTCTGTCATCGACACTCCGGCGCGCTGACAGAATCAGCATCGGCGCACGGACTCCGAGTTGGCGCAGCTTGAGAATCAGGCTGATGCCGTCCTGGTCGGGCAGCCCGAGGTCAACGATCAGTATGTCGAATTGACCATCGATCACCAGCCGCTCAGCCGTCTTGCCATCCGCTGCCGCGTCCACCTGATATCCAGCCTCCGTCAAGGACGATTTCAGGAAGTTCTGTATGTCGGGTTCGTCTTCAACCAGCAGAAGTCGCATATGTGGATATTAGTGCATTTCAGGCAGATTGTTATGAGTGTCTTCCGATAGGAAACCACAGAGACGAGGGAATCCGTTACTTTCGGGAGATGAACACATTGTCATGATGAAGTTGGCTATCCGTCATGCGAGTCCAGTAACCTTGAATATAGTCGCAAAAGTATTCCCCCGAAATGAACAAATCGTCATGAAGGCAGGCGCATTTTGCTGCTCTCCAAAGGAACTGCGAATCCGTCTTACCCATGAATTGCATTCAAGTCGACCGTACGGGAAAAACATCCATGTGATTCTCCCGTGCATACGATGCAAACGACAAGAAAAGACGATCCCGAGGACACGAGCGCCAACGGCGCCATGCATGAACAAATTCAATACAACGCCATTCGCGGATGCTTTCAGAGCATCGATGCCGCTGCCCGCCACCCTTGATCCGCATCTCGAGGAGGCGCTTCGCCATGTATTGGACAATCCGGGCAGCCTGGTTCGCCCACGAATGGTCTTTCAGGCGGCGACGGCCTACGGCATGGACAGCGCTCACGCCAAAGATCTGGCCATCGCGCTCGAATACTTCCATACTGCTTCGCTGCTCTTCGACGACTTGCCGTGCATGGACAATGCGTCCGAGCGGCGCGGCGTACCCTGCGTTCATCTCGCATATGGCGAAGCAGGGGCGATCCTTGCCGCGCTGGCCCTCATCAATCGCGCTTACGCGCTGACTTGGCGAGCGGTTTCCGCGTCTTCATCGCAATCTCAGTCCTGCGCGCTGGCCTACATTGAACAGTGTTTAGGCGTGGAAGGGCTGCTCAATGGACAGAGTCTCGACCTGCACTACTCAACCTTGCCTCACAACCGGGAGACTACGGAGAGAATCGCGCGGGGCAAGACGGTTTCGTTGATCCGGCTCACGCTGGTTTTGCCGGCCATGCTGGGCGGCGCTTCAACGCGGGAGATTCAACTCCTGGAGCGGGTTGCCCTGTACTGGGGCCTTGGCTACCAGATGGTCGATGACCTGAAGGATGTGCTCGGGAGCGCGGCCGCAGCCGGCAAGACCGTTGCCCGCGACATTCTGCTCGACCGGCCGAACGTCGCGTTCGCGATGGGGATTCCCGGAACCGTCTTGCGGCTCACCCGATTCATTTATCTGGGCGACACGACGCTTCATCGGCTTCTCAAATCGAGGCCGGGGTTGTCGTTTCTCGGAAAGCTTCGCAGCGACCTGGAGGAGGAGCTTGTCCGGGTTACCGAGAATGTTATCGAGAAGACCATGGGAGCGCACCCGTGATCTTTCTCAAGCTGATCGTGACCAATCTGCGCCGCCACCGCATCCGCTCGTTCATCAGCGTCGCGGGCATTGCCTTCAGCGTTGCGGCCATGCTCACCGTGGTTACCATCCTGCAAGGCGCAATCGGAATGTTCTCCGGCATCCTGTCGAGCAATAGCGAAATCATCGTTTTCGAGCGCAACGTCTCTGATCTCTTTTTCAGCAACGTTCCCGCCGCGGCAGTGGAAGAGATTGCCGGCTGGCCGATGGTGGATCATGCCGATCCGGTGCTCTTCGGAATTGTGTCCAGCGCTGACCACCCGATTATCACCTGCTTTGGTGTGACCGCTGCCGACGCGCGCATCCGTAAGGCCACGTGGCTCGTGGGCGATCGCCTCACGTTCGCTCAACATGCCGATGACGTGGTTCTGGGTGAGCGGGCAGCGGAGTTTCTAGGAGCCAGGCTCGATGACCATGTGCCCATTGGGCACGGGGTCTTCCACGTCATCGGAATTCTGAGGACGGCCAATGGCTTCGAGGACGGCGGCGTGTTCATGCCGCTCGCTTCCGCGCAAAGCTTCTTTCACAAGGAAGGCACTTCCTCGGTCATCACCATCAAGCTGCGCAACAAGGACGATGCGGTCCCATTCAAGAACATGGTCAAGGCAAAGTTTGCCAATCTGATTGGCCTCGAAGACGCGGAGTTCGCGCGCTCCTACTCGCAGTTCAGAATTCTCAAGGCCACCGCCTGGGCCGTGGGCGGATGCGGCCTTCTGCTGGGCGGTCTCGGCGTTGCCAACACTATGATCATGTCGGTCTTCACGCGAATTCGCGAGATTGCCATACTGCGCGTCAACGGTTTTTCTCATCTACAGATTGCCGCGATGATCTTTGGCGAGTCAGCGGTTGTGTCCCTGCTGGGCGCGGTGTTGGGCCTCGTGACCGGAACCTGCTTTCTCTTCGCGCTTAAGCTGGTCCCCGCTCTTCACGGCTATGTCGACGTAACGATTCAACCTGTCGTAATGCTGATCGTGATTCTTCTGGCCTTACTCACCGGGGTCGCCGGCGCGCTTTATCCGGCAGCCTATGCCATGCGCATCCGCGCAGTGGAGGCGCTGCGCTTCGAATGAATCTTTCAACGGCACAAGCGAGCAATCAGAAACGCATCGTCCTTCGCGCCGAGGGCGTGTGGAAGAGCTATGACGATGGGACAATCGCGGTTCTCAAGGGAGTGGACTTCGAGGTAGCTGAGGGCGAGACGGTTGCTCTCTGCGGCCCGTCGGGTTGCGGCAAGAGCACGCTGCTGCACCTGTTTGGCGGGCTGGATTCGCTCGACCGCGGGCGCGTATCGGTCAACGGTGTTGAGGTCAATCGCCACCGCGATCTTTTGCGTCTTCTGCGCCACGAGGTGGGCTTCGTCTTTCAGCTCCACAACCTGATTCCCGATCTCACGCTCGCGGAGAACTGCCTTATTCCCACGGTCGCCGCGGGCATCGATCATCACACCGCGCAAGCGCGCCTGCGGCAGCTCGCCGGGCGCACCGGCCTGACCCATCGCCTTGGCCATCGCATCCAAAAGCTCTCCGGCGGAGAGCGCCAACGCACCGCACTCTGCCGGGCGCTGATGAACAAACCGAAGATACTGCTTGCGGACGAGCCCACCGGCTCACTCGATGAACACACGAGTGGCGCAGTCTTTGAACTCTTACTCGACATTGTTGCCACGGAGGGCGTGACTTTGGTGATGGCCACTCATGATCGCGGCCTGGCAGGGCGTTGCGACCGGTTGCTGGAGATGCACGACGGGAGAATCCATGAGCCAGTATCCGCCTGATAAGAGCATCTCTCCTGGCTGTGCTTCGCAGGCTGTAGCCTGCGCAGCATGGCACAGCTTGTTCTGGCTTGTCTTCGCCAATGCCATCGGCGTGCTGATCTCGCTTCTGCTGCTCTTTCCCTCTCTCAATCGATTGCTGGGTGAATGGACCTATGGGCGCTGGATCATGGTCCACATGAATCTGGAGCTCTATGGCTGGACGAGTCTTCCGATGGCCGGGTTTCTTTTCAAGGTCTTCC
>PLOI01000023.1:24294-29127 GCA_003142015.1 Acidobacteriaceae bacterium
TACATCGCATCCAGCCCCAACTTCTATCCGGCCATCAATCCCGACACCGGCGGCCCCACTGGAGCAAGCCAGCTTGAATCGTCGCTGATCATTGTTGCGATTCTGCTCATGCTTCCCTTCGGCCTCACACGGCGCAAGGCGGGGCGGCCCAGAGTGATCGCAATTGCCTGGGCAGTCATGGTCGCGGAGTTTCTCCTCTGCTTTGCTCTAGGCCGCGCGGACATCAGCCATCATCGCCCAGCGCAGTTTCTCTCGCTCGGAAGCCTTCTCATCTGGGCGCCGCTCACGCCCGCCTACTATGCTGCCTTCGATTGGAATGTGAATACGCGCCGTTGGCGCATTGCCTTCCTTGCCTGGTGGACGGCGCTAGTCCTCACCGGCTGGGTTTTCTTTCTTCCCGGTGTCCTCGACCACTTCAAATTCACCGACGGTCTCGTTGGTCACTCGCTGCTGGCCATGGCCGGATTTACCTCCAGCCTGTTGATCTTCGTCCTTGTCCAACTGCTCGGCGAGGGCGGATGGATCTTCAATCGAACGCGTTCTTTCTATGGATGGAACATTGCCGTCCTGGCTTATGTCGCGCTGATGTCGGCCGCTGGCTGGCGCGAGGGCTTTGACCCAACATTTACCATTGTTCCCAGCGCGGCGCGCAACGCTGTTTACATTCTTCGCCTAGTGGCCGGAGTGGTGATGCTGGCCTCTTCCTTGGACTGGCTCATCGACGCCACAACGCTGCTTCGCGAACCCGCTCCTGTCCTCAATCCCATACCCTTTGCACAGGAGGTGACAGCGTGAATCGTTCCATCCTCATCGGCTATCAGGTGTTGATTGGCCTCTCCGACACCTTGACCGGCGCACTGCTCATCATCGCGCCGGAGTTTGCGCTACGGCTCATGCGCTTGCACGTGCCCGCCGATGCGCTGCCGTTTCTTTCGTTCATCGGCGCGTTTGTTCTCTCTGTCGGACTCTCGTGCCTTTATGGCGCGTGGGTGATGGCTCGCCGGGGGAGCCAATGCAAGTTGGAAGTTATATGGTTGCTTACGGCCATTACCCGTGCCAGCGTGGCCATCTTCATCGCCGCGCAGATTCTGGCGCACACGCTTGAAGCGGGCTGGCTCACGGTCGCCATCTCCGATGGCGCCTGTGTTCTTATTCAGGCGATTGGTCTTCGCAAAGGCTGGTTGGTCTATGCTGCGCAGTGACTGGCGCAAATCCGGATGGCAGGGCGCCAGCCTTGTCGCGATCACCTATGTCTACTTCCTTATCTTCGCGCAGTTCGCTTTTCTCAAGCGGCTGGCAAGCCTCGGCGTGGCCGGAACACACCTGACTGCCGTGATGGCCGCGATGGCTGCCGGCGGAATTCTTCTCAGTTTGATTACACCGCGGGTGAGAATTTGGCCTTCGCCAAACTTGCGGCTGCGCATTGGACTTTGTGCATCGGGTGCGGCGGCATTTCTTTCGCTTCTTCCGCTCGGTCCCGCCGCCAGCATAGCTGTTTCGTTCCTGATCGGCTCCGGGCTCGGCCTTCTCACCGTTACATTGGTTACTCATCTACGCCAATGGACGGGCAATCGGTTTCCGCTCCTGATTATTGGGTTGGGCACGGGCGTCGGCTATCTTGTTTGCAATCTTCCACCATTCTTTGCCGCTTCTGCGGAGGCGCAGGCGGCGACAGCGGGCTTGTTGTGTCTCGCCGGAGTCTGTGTAACTCTGTGGCCTGCGTCTATAACTCAAGAGGACGCGAAGATTTCGCCGCAACCCGCCCTCCCGTTCATTCGCGTGGTGGCTTGCTTTGCCGCGCTTGTCTGGCTGGACTCTGCCGCCTTTTTCATCATTCAGAACACGCCTGACTTGAAGGCGGACACGTGGCATGGATCGCTCCATCTCGGCATCAACGGCCTACTGCATCTTGGAGCAGCTCTGGCCAGCGCTTGGCTTTTGTCCCGTCGAAGCCTCTCGTTTGTTCTCTCCGTCTCGTTTATTGCGCTTGGCTTCGCATGTTTGCTTTTGCTTGACCCGCATCATGTTGCACTGGCCTCCATCTTCTATCCCATCGGTGTCTCGCTTTACTCGGTAGCGCTGGTCGCGTATCCAGCGCTGCTTGGCCCGGCCACTTCCACGGCAGAGCGAGGCCGCCAGGCTGGATGGCTCTACGCCATCGCGGGATGGTTCGGCTCCGCCATGGGAATCGGGATGGGACAGAACCTCGGCTATGTTCCGCCTCTGTTTGTACTGGTGGCAGGGGCAGTGATCCTGGTGCCCTGGCTGTTCAACTTTCTCTTGCAGCGCAAGCGCGAACTGGCGCTGACCGTGGCGATGCTTCTGGCGGCCTTCTATCTGGATCGCATTCCTCTCGCCGCGCGCGTCTCTCCACCGCTTTCCCAGGTCGAGCGCGGAAGGCGAGTCTATATCTCTGAAGGCTGCATCAACTGCCACACTCAGTTTGTGCGTCCGAACTCGCCGGATGTTTTGATGTGGGGGCCGACTGAGCCCCTTCAGGAGCTTCGACAGGAGCGCCCGCTTCTCATTGGAAACCGGCGCCAGGGTCCGGACCTTGCGGAGGTCGGCGGCAGACGCTCAACGGTTTGGCTCAAGGCTCATTTCTACGATCCGCCTGAAGTCAGTGGAGCGTCGATCATGCCTTCGTATGCTTTTCTCTTTCGCGATGAGCGCGGCGACGATCTTGTGAGTTACCTCGAAAGCCTGCATGGAAGCGATACGCCACAACATCTGATCTCGGAAGGAAACTGGCATCCATCCTCTTCAGCCATCGCAACGGCAAATGCCCATGATGGCGAGCGCGACTTCCAGCGCCACTGCGCCACCTGCCACGAAGCAGGCGGACGGACGCGTTGGGAAGCTCACTTCAAGAGGCTCCCTCCAGATCTTTCGGTTGGACCTTATTTCCATCTCGCATCTTCAGACGACGATGCGCAGCGAAGGGACCGCCTCGCTCACATTGTCAAATTTGGTATTCCCGGAACCGATATGCCCGGACATGAATACCTGTCCGACAATGAGATAGCGTCCATCTCCCGTTGGTTGTCGCAAATCATCGCGCAATCGAGCCCAAAACCATAAAAATGCATTGCAACCAGGAGAAGAACCATGAAGAGCTACGCACAAGTCCTTTTTCTTGCCATCCCACTCGCGATTGTTCCTGCCGCGTTTGCGCAGCATGAGACCTTTACTGTCAATCCGGATACAAGCCAGGTTGCTTTCACTCTGGGCGGCAGCGGGCACCATGTGCAGGGAACATTCCATCTACAGAGCGGATCGATCGCCTTTGACCCAAGCGCCCAGAAGATCTCCGGCTCGGTGATTGTCTCCGCCGGCAGCGGCAACAGTGGCGAGCCGAGCCGCGACAAAAAGATGAACACCGATGTACTGGACACCGGGCACTTTGCCGAAGTGACGTTTGCGCCCAGCAGCTATCAGGGAACCATTGCGACCTCGGGCGATTCAACTATCCAGGTCTCAGGCATCTTCACGCTCCATGGCACTCCGCATGACCTGACCGTTCCCATGCAGGTTCATATTGACGGCGCAAATCTGACGGCAAAAAGCCACTTCACGGTTCCTTACGTCAAGTGGGGGCTCAAGGATCCCAGCATCTTTATCCTTAAAGTCGCCAAGGAGGTTGACATTGACCTTACCTTAAGCGGTTCTCTGACTCGCGGGAGCTAGGCATTGAAATTGATGTCACGCAGTTATGGGAGCCGGGCAGTCAAGGCGCGTAGCGGGTAGCCCCAGATTGCGGCTTCCAAGCGTCTTGCCATCAGCGTGTGCGGCGGTCTTGCAGACGCACCGGCCTCTGCCTCAGTGAGAATAGCAAGTCATGAAAACAGAGAGCGTGGAATCCCGCCGATTCGGAACCTGACAAATCTACTGCTGCGAGGCATCGGTAGGCTTGCTGCCATGGAAGAGGCGATGGTTGATGTCGGGCCAGAACTCTTTGGCAACAAACGACGCAGCATCGATTCCAATATCCAGGCCCCACTCAGTGCCTGTGTTGGCAAAGCTCCGTTCGCGCGAGGGATAGTAGAGACTGGAGAGGCCGGCAGAGGCGCCCGCGCCAATCACCTCGCTCACATTGAACACTTCATTGCCGGAGTCGGATCGGGTGATGACGGCGCGGCTAAGGGCATAGCCGGTCCGCTTTATGAATCCGCCTCTTCCCAATGTGTAGTACCGTGTATCTTCATGCGTGATCACGGGCACCACGAATTCCACCATGTAATTCTCACTTGTCTGGTCGACGGCTGCGTGCCAGAAGTAGCGGCCATATCCAGCCGCGCCCTGATGAAACTCAGGAGTCGCGTCAGTCGCCATCGAGTAGCCGGCGAGCATCGCAGGGATGAACACTGAGGAATAGTCGAAGGAGTCATCGGTTGCGGTAATGAACTTCTCTTTCACGGTCTGAGCTGGTAGCCTCTCGTCGGTGCTTACAGCGCGAAAGTTCGGAACAATGCCTAGGATGCGCTTGGTCTGATGCGCGTGCTGATCATCGGAAAGATTCTGTGGGGTTGGCGCGTCAGGCAAAGCATTTTGCGCGCTTTGCGAGGGTTCGGCTGCATAGCTCGCGCTACTCAGCGAACTTGCGGATTGCGCGTTGCCGGTGAGGACGAGGGAACTGGTTGAGGTCTGCGCTGCCAGATTGCATACAGGAATCAAAATGCAGGCGACAAGCGCCGAACCCATCGCATATCGAGAGGCACTTGGGGCTGTAAATTGCTGAGGCCAGAAGGGGCATAGCTTTACGGTGTAGTCCCAGGCAAAACAGAAATTTCCTTTCATGCGTTATCTGACTGATGAAGAGCGCAAAATGGCAGC
>PLOI01000023.1:29143-47935 GCA_003142015.1 Acidobacteriaceae bacterium
GGGCTGTCGTAGGAGGCGGGTTTTCCATCGATCAGCCGCTGCGGGTAGAGCGCCTTGGCCCCGCAACTGCAATATGCCACCAGCTCTGTGACACTTCCTGAGTAAGTGCGCACGAGCCAGGAGAGATTCATCATTTCGCCGAAGGGCATTCCGCGAAAATCGAGTTCGAGGCCAGAGACCATCACGTCATAGCCCGATTCAATCAGGCGCCGGGTGAACGGGAAGAGATCCTGGACAAACTGGCCCTCGTCGATAGCCACACATTCGATGCGCTTGCCGATCTNNTACTGCTTGGCGTACTGGCGGCGCGTCTCGATTCTCCGCAAGAGTTCAGCGGTCTTGTTGCTGCGCATTGGCCCAACGATCAACTCCAATTTGCCCGGCATGACTATCTCCAGGGTTTTCCGCAATTCATAATTACTTTAAGCGTTTCATGGCTGCCCTGCATTACAACGCATTTACGGAGCTGGATGCAACTTAATTCGCCTGCAACCGGCTCCAATGGAGAAAAGGTCAGAATTCCATTCGCGACCTGAGCAGGCGCAGGCGGTCGCGCGCGACCGGCAACTGCGTGCGCCGGGAATCTTTCAAGGAGACAATTGCCTTGCCCGCAAACGAAACGTTCACCTCGTTGATCCAATCCAGGTTCAGAAGCACGGCGCGATGGATGCGCAGGAATCTGGCCGGGTCGAGCTTGACCTCGAGATCGGCAATGGTCTGATCGACGCAGTGTTCGCGGCCGTTGACGGCGGCAAAGGTAAGCTTATCGTGCGCCACAAAGTGTGTCACGGCGTCGAGGTCGAGGAAGGAGATGCGTTCGCCTACGCGGGAGGCAATGCGGCGCGGGTAATCGACTCGCTGGCCGAGAAGCGAGGCGGACAATTCCTTCAACACGGCCGGGAGATCGGGATTCCGCTGCCAGTCTGGTTTGACGACCGGCCTGAGGCGTCCGAGCTTTGCGATAGCACGCTGCAACTGCTCCGTTTCAATGGGTTTGAGCAGGTAGTCGATGGAGTTCACCTCGAAGGCCCGCAGCGCGTATTGATCGTAGGCCGTGGTGAAGATGACGAAGGGCTGAACGGCGAGGCGCGAGAGCAGTTCGAAACCGTTTATACCCGGCATCTGAATGTCGAGAAATAGCGCGTCAATATTTTCTGGTCCATTCAGAAACTCGATAGCTTCCGAGGGATCGGTGGCGCTGCCGGCGATGCGAAGAGAGTCGCAATTTGACAGCATCCTCGCAAGGCGCTCGATGGCGAGCGGTTCGTCATCCACGAGATATGCGCTGAGCTTGGCGGTTTCCATGAGGTCTCACAGTTCAGCGGGAAACGAGATACGGACGATAGTTTTTTCGTTTTCGCGGGTCACGTCGAGCCGGCCCGCGCTGCCGAACAAAAGTTCGAGGCGCGCGGCGAGATTGCCGAGCCCGTGCTCGGGTCCGGCGGCGCCGAGCGAGAAACCGGGCCCATCGTCGATGACTTCGAGGCGGATGCGGCCTGACTCCATCGCTCCAGTAATCTGGACCGAGGCGCCTTCCGCACGCTGTGCGACCACATGCTTGACGGAGTTCTCGACAAGGGTCTGCAGCGCAAGCGGAGGAACTTTGACGGAATCGAGAGAGGTGGGCGCGATAATTTCATAACGCAGGCGCGGGCCGAAACGCGTGGACTCGATCTCAAGATAGTCGCGCACGATCTTGAGTTCCTGCGCCAGTGGGACGAGGCCGCTGTGTTGCGCATTGAGCGAAAAACGAAGCAATGAGGCCAGCTTGCCAACCGTGTCTTCGGCGCGCTGAGGGTCCATGGGAATCAGTGCGGCGATGGAGTTGAGCGTGTTGAAGAGAAAGTGGGGATGGATGCGCGATTCGAGCGAAGAAAGCTGCGCCTCGGCCAGTAACTTGTAGGCGCGTTCCTGTTCCATCTGGCGCGTGCGTGCTTCCAGGGTGGCTGCCTGCAGTTTGTAGCGCAGCGTCTCATAAGACGATACGCTCATTCCAATTGCAAGCGTGATCACGATGCTGAATGGAAGGTCGGTCCAGTACGCGATCCAATATCTGCCACGGCCGTCAATTCCGGCGATCCATAGGACAGAAACCGCGGCAAGAGTGCCGAGGGAGGCCGTACCGATGAGGCACAGTGCCTGGATGAGAACGATTGTGCGGGGAAACCTGGCTGCATAGCGAATAGAAACCTGAGTGAGTAGCACCATCGAAGGCAGCGCAATGCAAACGGAGTAGACAAATATTGCAACTAGACGCTGCCCGGTCTCCGACAGCTTGATAAAGCCCTGGGAGAAAAACATCAAAAAGATGAGCAGTGTGACGCCGAGGACAATCCAGAACGCTCTTACGAAAAATGAGCTGTAAGTGTTCGGGACTTGCCAAGCCTTAGTGAGACTGGACGCCGACTTATGTATCTCGCATTTCATAATTGGAAACGGACTCCAACCGATGTNNACGGAGCCGGACAGACTCCATTCTTTCCAGCCGGGACGCTCGCGCAGCCGCGCTTTTCCGGCGGTCAGGAAGGCGTAATGTTGGCGGCCGGCAAGCGGAGAGACTCCCATGTAGCTATAGTACGGGATGTTGGGAGGAGTGTAGAACTCGCCAATGAAAGTGACGCCGGAGATAGTGTATTTGGCGCCAAGCACTACCGCGGCCTGCTCACGCCAAACGGCTTCGCCATGCACCTCCCACGCCTGCCCCAGTACGCGAGTAAAGGTTAAAGCGCCGAAGGGGTCGCCGCCGCGATCGTCACCGGCGATGAGAGCTGTGTCGAATCCGCGCACCAGAACGTTATACCGGAAAGCGGTGGTGTCGCGCAGGTTGGCCTGTGCGGGAGCCAGCGCGGCAGTGGACCAGGCCAGCGAAAATGCATGCGGGCCATGCACCCAGTCGGCCTTGATCATGTCGCGGCCTTCATTCAAGTTCAGGCGGTCGGTGGGGTCGGTGGGGATGCGCGGCGGATCAAGCACACCGGCCGCACTAAAGGCGTAACCCGTGCCCCAGCGCACCATCTTGCGGCCCAGCGTAAAGTCGAAGTCTCCAGCGGATAAGTCCGCATAGGTCTCTTTCACGCGCAGTTGTGTGTAGTTATCGGAGTAAGTGCCGGCAAGACCGATCATGCTGGATGAAAAGGTGAGATGGTCATGCGAACGAATGCTGAAGGAGGGCTCAACCAGCACCTGATTCAATACCTCGGGCACAGGCTCGCTTCGATTGCCATAGAAGGTAGCGTCGTCGATGATCGAAAGCGAGTAGCGCGCATCGACGCGGCTCTTCTCGGAAGGCGGAGGGTCTTGCGCGCGCGCGCTGGCCCATACGCTGAGGATGAGGAGAACCGGAATGAGAGAGTTGCGATTCATGGCTAAAACATGTCCGAACGGCCTTGATTGAAGAGTTTGTCGGGCAGTGAGCGGGGCGTAGCGCCGGAGTATTCAAGGACGCTGTGCGAGTTGTGCCGGATTTCGTCGTAGAGCGTAAGCTTGCGCAGCAGTTCTTTCCCGCTTGATGGAGCGTATTCGTCGAAGGTGGCGGACTTGACGTGCTTGCCGGAGGTCAGGTAGAACTCGGCCCGCACGGGGCGCGCATCCGGCACGCGCAACCAGTAGAGGATGCGCTGATAGGTTGCGCCTTTGCGCTTGGCAGTGAGATCGAGGACGTAACACTCCACCGTTCCGACTTTCTCAGTGCGCAGGAAGCCGGGCGAGTAGTCGGCGGCGTAGTTGGTGCGGGCCACGTCGCCGTTGGAGGCGTCGCCGGTCAGGCGTTCAAGCGGCGTGATGCGCACCGGACGGCTGGTGTCGGGAAGATAGACCCACATATCGTCGCCAAGCATGAGCAGGTGTTCGCCTTTTTCACGCGGACTCATGAAATCCACGTATGTCTTATCAGTGCCCTTCTGCGAGACCTCGTAAAGATGCTCCTCGTCCGGCTTGCCCGATTCGAAGTCAGTGATCTTGACACGGACTACATACGCCGGCCAGCCGTTGCGGAACGTGTCGGAGCGCTTGAGCAGGGCTTCCGCATCAGGCGTTGCGGGTGCGGCGTGGCTGACAAGCACGCAAGCGAGGAGGAAACCGATCAGGAAAAGCAGCAGAAATACTCGCAGTACGCAGTTGATTCTAGACATGGGCCAATGCCTCCGCAATTTGCAGCCGCGATGCGCGGACCGCGGGCAGAATGGATGCGAATGCCAGCGAGACGATGACCAGAAGCGAAGAGCCGATCATGAGGCTAGGCACGTGTTCGACAAGGAATGGAATGTTGACGGTATAGCCGGGCGGTGGCGGCATGTGCAATCCAGAAATGTTGATAAGCACGCCCAACAGATTGCCTACTACGACTCCGGCGACGGCGCCGAGAACTCCAATGAGCACGGCCTCCGTCATGAAGAGCGCCACGATCCAGGCGCGGGGCGTCCCCATGGCCAGCATGGCGCCGATCTCGCGAGTGCGCTCGAACATGGTCATCAACAGCGTGTTGACGCTGGACATGAGGACCATGAAGAAGACGATCAGGCCCATGAAGAGAAAAATGCCGTTGAAGAGCGTGCGCACCTGCTTGTAATAGGTGGCGAGGTCGATCCACTTCTTGAGCGTCATCTGCTGCGGCAGCCCGTTGAGGCGCGGGATGAGCGCGGCATAGACCGCATCAGTGTTTGCGGTGGTGTCCAGTCCGACCACGAGGTTGGTGATGCGATCGCTCTGCAGCAGCCGCTGCGCGGAGTTGAGCGTGATGCGCAGATAGCGCGCATCCATCTCGGCGACTCCGGTAGTCACGATGCCGGCGATCTGGACATCGACGCCGTTCAGCGCGCCATCCGAGGTGACGGAAAGCAAAGTGAGGCCGTCGCCGACGCCAACGTTCATCGACTTGGCGAGACCGGCGCCGATGATGGCTTCGACCTCGCCTCCTGGACGGCTGTCGAGATTGTTGCCCGAAGAAACATCCGTAGTGAACCCCAGGCTCCTTTCAGCGTCGGGATCGACGGCGCTGCCCATGAAGATGGAGGATTTTTGGCCGTTGGAGACCATGCCATAAAACTCGATGCGCGGAGCAACGCCGCGAACGTGGGAAACGGTTTTCACTGTGGCCGCCACTCGCTGCCAGTTATCGATGCCGGTATCGAGTACATGCACTTCGTCACGCCGGAAGTGCTCGGTGGTGAAGATCTGGATGTGGCCGAGGCCGTTGCTGATAGTGTCTTCGCGCAGACCGTTGATCATGTGGGCGAAGTATCCACCCGCCAGAAGAAGACCGGCGACGCCTCCGCTCACCATGAAGAGGGTCATGATCGTGCGGCGGCGGTTGCGAAAGACGTTGCGGAACGCAAGAAGCAGAAACTTACCCATGACTTACCTCCTGGCGTTGCGTATCTTCGACTACCCGGCCGTCACACAGGCGAACGATACGCGGCGTATGTTCCAGCAGTCGCTGGTCGTGGGTAGAAAAAATGAAGGTCAGCCCAAGGCTGCGATTCAGATCACGCATCAGATCGATCAATTGCGTGGCGTTGTGCGTGTCCAGATTCGCAGTGGGCTCGTCGGCCAGCACCAACGCGGGGCGATGAACGATGGCTCGCGCCACTGCGACACGCTGGCGCTCGCCGCCCGAGAGTAGATCGGGACGCTGCCCGGCGCGGGACAAGAGGCCGACGCTTTCAAGCGCGGCTGCTGCCCGCTTGCCGCGCTCACTCGCGCCGACGCCCTGCACCAGCAGTGGATATTCAACGTTTTCGCTGGCTGTGAAAACGGGAATCAGGTTGAAGGTCTGGAAAACGAATCCGATTTTTTCGCGGCGCAGCGCGGTGAGCCGCGCCGGTTTCAGCGCTGACGTATCCTGGCCGTCCAACACAATGCGGCCGGAGGTCGGCTTGTCGATGCAGCCCATCAGATTCAGCAGCGTGGACTTGCCGCTGCCGCTGGGGCCGGCGATGGCCAGAAACTCTCCAGCCGAGACACGCAGGCTGGCATCGTCTAGCGCGCTCACATAGCTGTGATCCAGAGGAAACCTCCGGCTCACCGCTTCTACTTTAACCAGGTAGTCCATGCCGTGCCCTTTCCGGAGCATTGCTGCTTTGTGTAGACAGTAATGCGGGACGGCCTTGGGAAAAGCGCATCAATGGATAGGGGGTTCAGAAAGTGGACAAAAGGTTGGAATTTGAGGATGAGCGGTTTGCAGCTTATCGGAGAGGTATGTTCCCTCGTAGAGCAGGGTTCCGGCGCCGAACTCGTTTTCGGTGATGGCCGGCCAGCGGCCCAAGAAGGGGTGGTCGTAGTCTGCATCGGTATCGGCTCATGCCCTGGCCGACTCAAATCACATGCGCACCGCCCTGTGAGATCGTAAAGTTCTTCCCTTGGTAGGGCAGATTCACAAGCCTCGCCTGTGGATCAAAGTCCCGGAGCCTGGACGTAACGCGGATGCCCTCGTTCAGTGTTAAATCCGCGCCGAAGATGGAGTCGATTACCATGTCCACAAAGCTGCCCGCGGCAATGCAGCACCAGTCATTGAGATAGGGCAAGTCGTCGGGAGATTTGCAGGCTCCGCCATGCTCAGGCGGAAATACGCTCTCGACAAAGTGCGCTTGCCCGAATGGTCCCTGATTGCCCGCCTTCGCCAGTTGCTTCACCCACGAAGCAACCTCAGAGGAAGCATCGGTCTTATACAGTGCTTTGGCTGTCATCGGAGGCCAGGACGGGTAAGCGCCGATTGCGCTATGGTCGGGCCGGATGTTCCATGTCGCATCCGCATCCCCAGCCGAGAGCGCTCGCATCCACAAGGAGCTATGCAGTTCGCTCCAGAAGAAATGGCTCATCTCCCGTTTCTGTTTGTCGCTCAGATCCTCGGCCATGTTATCGAAGACAGCCAGCAGGTCGTAACAATGACGGACTTCGTTGTAGCTTCCGTCGGGTTGCCTGCATCGCCAGTAGCCTTTGCCTTGGACGTAAAGCTCTCTGTTGATGCGCGCAGCCAGCGTATCAGCCTCCGCGCGCAACTGTTTCGCAAGAGTCGAATTGCTCTTCCGTTCAAGCAGAGCAGCCACAAAGCGCATGCCGCTTACGTTTCCTGCGTTCATTCCCGCGACCTGGTGAAGATAAGTGCTGACCACTTCCAACAGATCCTCGATAGTTCCGTAATCCGCAAGTCCATAACCGGATTTGTCGAGTTGCTTCCAATTGAGAGCATGGCCCACCAGATAGTCCAGCACGGATTTGCCGTCGAGCCGCGTGTCGAGCCAGGCAAAGTTGCCGGTCACTCGCAGATAATTCTGCGCACAGCGCAGAATCGCCATATCGTTCACTCCATACCACGGGCCAACCCCTTTCCCCGAGATGTAATCCGTTGCCAGATGCTGGTGCATACCGTCGACCATCCAGGTTTCCACCAATCGGCGCAGCGGCTCTGGGTCCAGCATAGCGAGGCTCAGTGAAGTCAAAGACGTGTCCCATGGAAAGCTGAGCGTAGGCAGCACGCGCCCGCCCAGCGTAATGTACGTGGCGCCGTATGCAGAATCCGGAGAAACACGCCGGCCAAACAGCAAGTTGGTAAACCCGCGGTAATAAAGGTTCCAGAGCGATTCATCGTTTGTAATAAGTTGGGGCAGATGGCCGGAAAACTCAGAATTACCCGGCGTAAACGCTGCCCGAACCAAGCTCGAAAATGTTTCCTCATTCTGTCCGAGCAAGCCTGCAAAGTCCGCCTGCATACGTTCATACGATTCGATTGCATCCGTTTTGTCTCCGGCGATCGCGTTGACAAAATGCAGTTCCCGCGATTCCCCCGGCTCCAGCGCCAATTCAAAAACCAAGACACGCAGTTCGCGCACATAATCCGGTTTCGGCCGGAACCCCTGCACTGAAACTGCCTTGCTGTGCTGCGACTCGAAGATCAAGCAGCCTCGCGGCAGGTCGGCGGTCAAGCGATTGTCGGCCTCTCCGGGAGAGTTAACGAACCAGGCATCGGCCTTTTTCGTGACCGCTGCGCGCAGGTCAAATCCCAGCGTGAAGGCGCGACGCCGGCTGCTCAGATTCTTCACAACAATGGATTGCGCGACCGCACGCTGCTTGGAAGGCATAAAAGTATGGGTCGTGAAAGAGAGTTCGTCCACCGTTGCTTGACGCACAATCCGATGTGGATACCAGATATAACTGGTATCCGCGGACTGAGGCGTTGATACCGCAAGCAGGCGGCCATCGAGGAAAATCTCGCATGTCGTCAGGTACCCTGGGCTCCATATTGTATCCGGGATGCCGCAACAGGCGTATGGAGGAAAAGAGGCTGCTGTGAGTCCCGTAACAGACTTCGACGCCTTGACGTATCCCCATTCATTTTGCGTTGCAGGGGTGCTGTAAAGATCGCGAAAACGATGCGTGATGCGATCGCTTGCCAGGTCTGTCAGCGATGGAATGGACGGCAGTGAATGTGCCGGCACAGCAGCCTTTGCAGGCGATGCCATGCTCAGTGTTGCTGCCGCGGCGCTGCCTTTCAGGAACGATCGCCTGCTCAGTGATCGCAACCAGTTCAAGGCCGAATACTCTGATGGATTTTCCATAATAGTAAAAGTATATGTATCCCACCCCTTCGGCTGCACTCAGAGCAGACTTTAACGCATATGAAGCGAGAAAGCCTGCTTTGGATGCAGCGGAGGAGACGGGGCATTCGGTTTCAGTTACAGTAAAAAGTTCAGGCCAGAGCGCGATGGTGCTGGGATACAGGTTCAGCAACGGTGGCCAGGTAACGATCGACGGACGCGGCGGCCTTGCGGCCCTCGCTGATGGCCCAGACAACAAGCGATTGGCCTCGGCGCATATCGCCCGCGGCAAAGATATTCTCGATTGATGTCCGGTAGTCAGCGTCGGTGGCTACGTTGCCGCGGTTGTCCAGAGCTACGCCCAATTGTTCAATCATTCCCGAGCGCACGGGGCCCAGGAAGCCCATGGCCAGCAGAACCAGATCGACGTCGAGCGTGAACTCGGAGCCGGGGATGGGTTCGAACTTCGGCGGAGGGCCGACGCGCACCGCGTGCAACTGTTTGACGCGGCCCTCGGCGTCGCCGGTGAACTCGACGCTGTTGATGCTCCAGTCACGGATGCCGCCTTCTTCGTGTGCGGCTTCCGTGCGCAACTGCAAGGGCCACATCGGCCAGGGCGTAGAGGCGGCGCGCTGGGCGGGCGGCTTGGGCATGATTTCGAATTGGTGAACGCTCAAGGGGTGCTGGCGCAGGCTGGTGCCCAGGCAGTCGGCGCCTGTGTCGCCGCCGCCGATGATAACCACGCGCTTGCCACCAGCGAGGATGTCGAGTGCGGGATCGAGATGGTCGCCCTCGCAGCGGCGGTTCTGCTGCGGCAGAAACTCCATGGCGAAATGAATGCCTTTTAGTTCGCGGCCGGGGATCTTCAGGTCGCGCGGCTGCTCGGAGCCGCCGCACAACAGGATAGCGTCATAACGTTCGGTGAGTTTGTCCACCGGCAAGTTGACGCCCACGTGGGCATTGGCGACGAAGGTGACGCCCTCGGCGCGCATCTGCTGAAGGCGACGGTCGAGGACGTGCTTTTCCAGCTTGAAATTGGGAATGCCGTAGCGAAGCAGGCCGCCAATGCGGTCGCTCTTCTCGTAAACGGTGACCGAGTGTCCGGCGCGCCGCAATTGCTGCGCTGCCGCTAATCCAGCGGGTCCGCTGCCCACTACGGCCACTCTCTTGCCTGTGTTCTGCTCAGGCGGCTCGGGATGAATCCAGCCTTCGTCCCACGCGCGATCAACCACGCCACGCTCGATGAGCTTGATGGAGACGGCCGGCTGATCGATGGCCAGCACGCACGCGGCCTCGCAGGGAGCGGGACAGATGCGGCCGGTGAACTCGGGAAAGTTGTTGGTGGAGTGCAGGCGACGGATGGCCGCTTCCCAACGACCGTTGTAAACCAGGTCGTTCCAGTCGGGAATCAGGTTGTTGACCGGACAGCCGGAGTGGCAGAAGGGAACGCCGCAATCCATGCAGCGTGCGCCCTGTTCGCGCTGTTTCTCTTCAGGAAACGGCTGGTAGACCTCGAACCAATCCTGCAGTCGCTCCTCGATTTTACGGCGGGCGGGTTGTTCGCGTTCGATTTCCAGGAATCCGGTAACCTTACCCATGGTGCACCTCGGCTGCCGCCAGAGGCGACGAAGTTGTGGGAGAAACATTACCTGCATCAGAGGCGGCACTGGGGCTGGCAATGCCAAGTACGCGCTTGTACTCGTGCGGGAAAACCTTGATGAAGCGCGGCTGCGCCTCCGCCCAGCGCTCCAGAATCCATGCAGCGCGCGGTGAGCCGGTCAGGTCTCGGTGGCGTTGCAGCAGGCCGCGCACCTCAACCACGTCGGCTTCAGAAACCAAAGGTTCAAGATCGACGCTGGCCTGATTGCAGCGACGCGAGGAGAAATCGCCCTGGACGTCGTAGACATAGGCCAATCCGCCGCTCATGCCGGCGGCGAAGTTGCGTCCGGTCAGCCCTAGCACGACAACCGTGCCGTTGGTCATGTATTCGCAGCCGTGGTCGCCCACGCCCTCGACCACCGCGATGGCGCCGGAGTTGCGCACGGCGAAGCGCTCGCCGGCAATGCCGTTCAGGAAGGCTTCGCCGCTGGTAGCGCCATAGAGCACCACGTTGCCCACCAGGATGCTCTCCTCGGGCAAGAAGCTGGAGGTTTTGGGTGGATAGACGATGATGCGCCCTCCGGAGAGCCCTTTGCCCAGATAATCGTTGGAGTCGCCTTCCAGTTCCAGCGTGACTCCGTTGGGAACGAAAGCGCCGAAGCTCTGACCGGCCGAGCCCTGGAACTTGAAGTGAATGGTCTCATCGGGCAATCCGGCCGATCCGTAGCGGCGCGCGATTTCGCCGCCCAGCATCCCGCCTACGGTGCGATGAGTGTTGCGGATATTGAAGCTGCCGGTGACAGCCTTCCTGGATTCGAGGGCCGGCGTGGCCTTTTCGATGAGGGAGTGATCGAGGGCGCGGTCGAGGCCGTGATCCTGAGCCTGCACTTTGCGGTGCGCGACGCGTGAAGGCAGCGTGGGCACGTAGAGGATCGAAGAGAGATCGATTCCCTTGGCCTTCCAGTGGTCGTGGGCGATGGCGGCATCGATTTTGTCCACGCGGCCCACCATCGCATCGAAGGTCCGGAAGCCCAATTTGGCCATGTGCTGGCGCACTTGCTCGGCAATGAAGAAGAAGAAGTTGATCACGTGTTCGGGCTGGCCCGTGAAGCGCGCGCGCAACACCGGGTCCTGTGTGGCGATGCCCACCGAGCAGGTGTTCAGATGGCACTTGCGCATCATGATGCAGCCCATGGCGATCAGCGGCGTGGTGGCGAAGCCGAACTCCTCTGCGCCGAGGAGCGCAGCGATTACCACGTCGCGGCCGGTCTGGAGTTTGCCGTCCGTTTGCACCTTGATACGGCCGCGCAGATCGTTCAGCAGCAGGACTTGTTGTGCTTCGGCGAGGCCCAGCTCCCACGGCAGCCCGGCGTGCTTGATGGAACTGAGCGGCGATGCGCCGGTGCCGCCGGTGTCGCCGGAAATGAGCACTACATCGGCATGAGCCTTGGCCACGCCTGCGGCCACCGTGCCCACGCCGACCTCGGAGACCAGCTTGACGGCGATGCGCGCCGTGGGATTGACATTCTTCAGGTCGTAGATCAGTTGCGCCAGGTCTTCGATGGAGTAGATGTCGTGGTGCGGCGGCGGCGAGATGAGGCCCACGCCGGGAATGGAGTGGCGCGTTCTGGCGATGATCTCATCCACCTTGTGTCCGGGCAACTGGCCGCCCTCGCCGGGCTTTGCGCCCTGCGCCATTTTGATCTGCAACTCGTCGGCGTTGACTAAATAATTCGTCGTCACGCCGAAGCGGCCGCTCGCTACCTGCTTGACGGCCGAGCGGCGCGAGTCGCCGTTAGCGTCGGGTTTGAAGCGCTCTTCTTCCTCGCCGCCCTCGCCGGTGTTGGACATTCCGCCGATGCGGTTCATGGCGATAGCCAGCGTTTCGTGCGCCTCCTTGCTGATCGACCCAAAGCTCATGGCGCCAGTCGTGAAGCGCTTGACGATCTCCTTGGCCGGCTCAACCTCATCGAGCGGCACGGGCTTGGCTGCGTACTTGAGCTTGAGCAGTCCGCGCAGCGTACACAGATGGCGGTTCTGATCGTCGAGCAGATCGGTGTATTCCTGGAAGGTGGCCGGGCTGTTTGCGCGCACGGCTTGTTGCAGCTTGCTGATGGTCTCCGGATTCAGCAGGTGATACTCGCCGCCTTCGCGATATTGATAGTGGCCGCCGACGACCAGCTCGGTTTCAGATTCGGTGAGCGGCTGGAAAGCGTAAGCGTGCTTGAGCAGCGCCTCGCGCGCCAGAACATCAAGCCCCACGCCTTCAATGCGCGAAGCCGTGCCGGAGAAGTATGCCTCGACCAGCGAATGATTAAGCCCCACGGCCTCGAAGACCTGAGCGCCGCGATAGCTTTGCAGGGTACTGATGCCCATCTTCGAAAAGGTCTTCAGCAGGCCCTTGTTGATGGCCTTGATAAAGTTTTTCTCCGCATGGTTGGCGGTGACGTTGTGCGGCAACAGGCCTCGCCGTTTCAGGTCGTGCAGGGTCTCGATGGCCAGGTAAGGATTGATGGCGCTGGCGCCGTAGCCGATCAGCAGGGCAAAGTGCATCACCTCGCGCGGCTCGCCGCTCTCGATGATCAGCGCCACTTGGGTGCGGGTCTTGTCGGCCAACAGCCGGTGATGCACCGCGGCCATGGCCAGCAGGCTGGGAATCGGCACGTAAGTTGCATCGACGCCGCGATCGGAGAGAATCAGCAGCGTATATCCTGACTCGACGGCGTGCGCGGCGCGGGCGCTCAAGTCTTCCAGCGAGTGCTTCAGGCCCTTTTCGCCATCGGCTGCGCGGAACAGCGCCGGCAGCGTGGTTGCGAGCAAGTCTCCCGAAGATACGCGGCGCAGCTTTTCCAGGTCGCGGTTGGTAAGGATGGGATGCGGCAGCTTGAGCGTGTGGCAGTTTTCCGGCGCCTCGTCCAGAATATTGCGCTCCGTGCCGATGTAGCTGATCAGCGACATCACCATCTCTTCGCGGATGGGATCGATGGGCGGATTGGTGACCTGCGCAAAGAGCTGCTTGAAGTAGCTGAACAACGGCTGCGGACGGTCAGAGAGGCAGGCCAGCGGCACATCGGTGCCCATGGAACCGATCGGCTCTTCGCCCCGCGCGGCCATCGGCGCCAACAGGATTCTCAGGTCTTCTTCGCTGTAGCCGTATGCCCTCTGGCGGCGCAGCAGCGTCTCGGGGTTCGAGGCGATCATCCGCGAAGGCTCGGGCAACTGATCGAGCGTGACCTGCTGCTCCTCAAGCCATTTTGCGTAGGGCTGCCGGCCGGCCAACTGCTTCTTGATCTCGGTGTCGCTGATGATGCGCTTCTGGACCGTATCGACCAGGAACATGCGGCCGGGCTGCAGGCGGCCTTTCTTGCGAATGTCTTTCGCAGGAACGTCCAGCACACCGGCTTCTGAGGCCAGCACCACTAAATCATCTTTTGTCACGATGTAGCGGCCGGGGCGCAATCCGTTGCGATCGAGTGTGGCTCCGATAACGCGGCCGTCCGTGAATGTGATGGCCGCTGGGCCGTCCCACGGCTCCATCAGCGAGGCGTGGTACTCGTAGAAGGCGCGCTTGTCTTCGTCCATATCGGGATTGCCCGCCCAGGCTTCGGGAATCAGCATGGCCATGACGTGAGGCAGCGAGCGGCCTGACTGGAAGAGAAACTCCACGGCGTTGTCCAGCGAGGCCGAGTCGCTGCCGTCCGGCATGATGACCGGGTAGAGCTTGTCGATCTGGTCACCGTGCAGTGGGCTCTCCAGCACCGACTGGCGCGCATTCATCCAGCTCACGTTGCCGCGGATGGTGTTGATCTCGCCGTTGTGCGATACATAGCGGTAAGGGTGCGCCAGCTTCCAACTCGGAAACGTATTGGTGGAGAAACGCTGATGCACCACACAGAGCGCGCTGGTGACCAGCGGATTGGCCAGCTCAAAGTAGAACTTTTCAATCTGCGGCGCCAGCATCAGCCCTTTGTAAACGATGGTGCGACAGGAAAGCGATGGCACGTAGAAGAAGTCCTTGCCTTCAATCTCCGAGGCGGCAATCTCGTTCTCGGTGCGGCGGCGAACTTTGTAGAGCAGCCGCTCCAAGGCGTCTTCGTCGAGGTCCGCGGGCCGTCCCAGAAACAACTGCTCGATGTAGGGCTGGGAGGCGCGCGCCTCGCGGCCGATGGCGATGCCGTTCACCGGCGTATCGCGCCAGCCAATCACCGTCAGGCCCTCTTCCTGGGCGATGCGCTCGATGACGCCCTCGCACTGCAGCCGGCTGTGCTTGTCCACGGGCAGAAAGCACATGGCCACGCCATAGGCGCCCGGCTCCGGCAACGGCATTCCCAGTTCGCCGCACTCGCGCGCGAAAAAGACATGCGGAATTTGAATCAGAATGCCCGCGCCGTCGCCCGTCTCCGGATCGCAACCCGCCGCTCCGCGATGGGTGAGGTTGATGAGCACCTCAAGACCCTTGCGGATAATGTCATGGCTCTTTTCGCCGCGAATGCTGGCGACCAACCCCATGCCGCAGGCGTCGTGCTCGTTGCGCGGGTGATAAAGCCCTTGCGGGCGCGGAATGCGAAGATGGCGATCTGATGATTGCATTGCAACCTTCCCGATGAAATGTTTCCTTGCTGATTGCGATGTCTGGCCCGAGATGCACAAATGCCACGCGATTCCGAGGGAGGAAATCGCCTTATCGTTCCTGAAATTGCCTGTCAGAGCAGGCTCGAACGTGTCTGGGATGGTGCCGGAGTCTTTAATATACCGAAAATTTTGCTCCCCGGCGAAACTTTCTTGCACTCTGGCGTCGGCCGAGCCAATCGCTCGGCTGGTAGAACCTGCGTGGGCGCGAGGTGAATCCGCCTTACGGCTTGAACGTTTCTTGCGGCGGCAAGCTTTCCCAGTGTGCGCCTTTTGTTCACTGGGATGTCGGCTGACTCTCGGAAATGATTTTTTGACCGCAACTCAATCCGCGAAAAGCGCACTGAGGCAAGAAGTGGTCAAGAATGGATAGCGCCGGAATTCCAGAGAAGTTATCTGTGCAGAGAAGGTTGGGGCCTGGAAGCCTCAATCTATCCCGGATTTCGGTGTCCCGCAGAGCTTTCCAAATAATTTCTTGTTCCCTGCAATGGTTGAGGCTGGCTTACTGTCTGCTTGTGCGAAAATGCCCATCCCTCATAACCGTTGAAGAGGAGCTGCCCGCCGAGTACAAGCAGCCAGACCCAAAGCGCAAAGCGCAACTGACGGCGTGGAATACGGGTACTGAGGATGGTTCCCAAAATGGCTCCGGCGATGCCGCCCTCAATGAGGTGAACCAGTAAATCCGGATTGGAGGCGCGCGAGAACCAATGCGCGCCGCTGCCGATGAGCGAGACGACAAAGCCAAAGGCGATGTCCGTGCCGACCACCTGCGCGGGCTCCAACGAAGTGAGGCTGAGCAGCGCGGCGCTGCCCAGAGCGCCCGCCCCTGCGGAAGAAAAACCAACCTCAGCGCCCACCGGTAGCATCAGCCACGAAAGCAGATGGCTGCGATCTCGAGCATTCGGGTTCTTTTTCATGGGGCGGAAAGAAAAGAATATCTGCCAGCTTGCCGTTGTCACCAGAATCAATCCAAGGATCGCATTGAGCACGCTCTGTGATCCGGCGTTCACCAGATGTTTCAGGAACAGCGACCCGACGATGACGCCTGGCACGCCGCCCAGAAGCATGAAGCCAAGAGTCCGCCAGACCACGTTGCGGCGGACAATTTGCGCTGGCACGAGAATAAATTTGACGGCGGTGGCGAACATCAGGCCAATGCCCACGGCATCCGGCGCAGCTACTCCGAGAAACAAGATCAGAACCGGCACGGTGACGGTGCCTGCGCCGACCCCGGTGAGCGCTATAAACAACGCGATGGCGAATCCAAGAAGGTATTGCATTTCGTATTAAGTCCCTTCGCGCCTGTTCGATTTGGGTGGCGCTGCTTCAATGTGAATGCCGCATTCCACCTTGCGGCCGGCCCAGCGCCCGGAGCGCGGATCGCTCGGATCGCGTGGCAGCGTCGTGCATGGTTCGCAGCCGATGGAGGAGTANNGTGGTCCACGCGGCGAGAGGCGCCAGCTTAAGCACCTGCTTGCCGCCGGGCAGCGTGAACAGCGCCCGTTCTTCGAGAGCAGTGCGGCTCTTTGCCTGCTCCCGCCGCAAACCAGTAATCCAAACGCGATACTCTGCAACCGCCTTGAAGAGTGGCTCAACCTTGCGCAGCCGGCAACACTCGTCCGGCGCTGATTGATAAAGAAGGCCATGCTCTGCCTCCTGTTCTGCGACGGTTTTCTCAGGCAGTAGGTTTATCAGGTTAAGTTGCCATTCACTTGCAATGCGATCCCGATAAGCATAGGTCTCGCGAAAGTGATAGCCGGTATCCAGAAAAAGGATCGGAATCTTCGCATCCAGCTCGATGGCCAGCTTCGCCAGCAGCACGTCTTCAGCTTGAAAACTGCAAGTCAGGCACGCGTCCTCTTTGCCTGTGATTTCACTGGCGAGTGTCGCGCGCACTTCATCCAGCTTGAGCTTCATCTGCGCATGGATTTCCGATGTGCTCATCACAGACCTGCCTTTTCCGAAGGAATGAAGATGCCTGTGTCATGCAACAAACGATGGACTGCGGAAATGGCCTGCATAGGTTCGTAGGCGTCAAGAGAAACCTCTTGGTCGTCTATCCTGGCAATGAGAGTGCTGCCTTCGTTAGCGTTCAGAACCAGCGCAAGCAGGCCGGATTGTACATCGAGTCTGGTGATGGTTTCCAGCAGGCTGGGATGAAGNNGGTCCGCTCAGTTCGAGTACACCGCCGCGGTGTCCCCAGCGCGCGGCCCTCTCGCCGGCGGTCACCGGCCCCCAGGTGTCCGCATGAAGGTGTTCACCTGCTGCGGTAATCGCGGACGCCGCGGTAATCATGCCGGCCGCGGCGGTGCTGTTGGTTTCAGCATCGATCAGAATGAATGCGCCGGTCGAGCGATTCTCGCCGTAAAGGTCGAGAGCAATCGGGCGCAATAAATCGATGTTGACCACGCCAATGCCGTTCATCTCCAGCGAATCGGCGGCTTCGTGCGCTAACGTGCCGATGTCGGTGCGATGTTCGATTGTGGAAACGTATGCGGGAACCGTCTGGCTGGTGTGTTTGAGCAGATAGCGGCGATTGCGCTGGAGAGGCTGTTGATCCATCCAGACGAGCGCTGCACGAATGTTTTTGGCAACAATTGCCGGAGCCTGTGCGGAGACGATCATATCGCCGCGGCTGATATCGAGTTCACGATCCAAAACCAAAGCGACCGATTGCGGCGCAATGGCCGTGTTAAGGTCGCCATCGAAAGTTACNNCTGTCTCCCGGAGCGATTGTTCCTGAAGCAATCTGCCCGGCAAATCCGCGAAAAGTGTGATCGGGGCGAAGGACGCGCTGCACGGGAAAGCGGAAAGGCTCAATGCGCGTGTCCAGCGACGAAGGCAGCGATTCCAGAAGTTCCAGCAGCGACGGCCCCTGGTACCACGGCATCGCTTTTGATCCATGGACGATGTTATCTCCCGCCAGCGCGTTGACCGGGACAAAACGGGCCTCGACAGGAGTTCCTGTATCCGCCGCAATCTGATCCAAGACGGAAGTAAAATCCAGCTTGATGGCGCGGAAGGCTTCTTCGTCGTAGCCGATCAAATCCATCTTGTTGACCGCAACGAGAACGTGGCGGACGCGCAGCAGCGATGCGATGTAGGCATGACGGCGCGACTGGATCAGAACGCCTTTGCTGGCGTCAATCAGCACCACAGCCGCATCGGCCGTTGATGCGCCAGTGGCCATGTTACGCGTGTACTGTTCATGGCCTGGCGTGTCCGCAATTATGAATTTGCGGCGTGGGGTGGAAAAATAGCGGTAGGCCACATCGATGGTGATGCCCTGCTCGCGCTCCGCGCGCAGGCCGTCGGTGAGCAATGCGAAATCAATCTGTCCGGGCGCGGTAGTTCCTTTGCCTTCGATGGAGCGGACCTGATCTTCGTAAACCGACTGCGTATCGTAGAGCAGGCGGCCGATGAGCGTGGACTTTCCGTCGTCCACGCTGCCGGCGGTTGAGAAGCGAAGCAGGTCCTTTTCGCGTTCCTCCGCCAGAAACTCGCCTGCCGGGAGTGGATGTGTCGAAAGTGCGGCCATTTAGAAATATCCCTCCCGCTTCTTGATCTCCATGGAACCTTCCTGGTCGTGATCGATGACGCGATTGGCGCGCTCGGAAAAGCGAAAGGAGAGCAGCTCCGCAATGATGGCGGGAATGGTGTAGGCGTCGGAGCGAATGGCGCCGGTACAAGGGCTGCATCCCAGCGAACGCAGCCGCGACTTGACCATTTGCGGCTTCTCGCCGAGTCGTGCAACAAAACTCTGCTCGATGGGAAGCAGAGCATCGCCGCGCACGTACATAGGGCGCTCCTTGGCAAAGTAGAGATCCACCACAGGAATGTTTTCCTCGTGGATGTATTGCCAGACATCCATCTCCGTCCAGTTGGAGAGCGGAAAGACGCGAATGCTTTCTCCGGGATGAATCCTCGCGTTGTAAAGGTTCCACAATTCGGGGCGCTGGTTTTTCGGATCCCATTGACCTGCGCTGTCGCGGAAGGAATAGATGCGCTCTTTGGCGCGGGATTTCTCTTCATC
>PLOI01000034.1:0-12784 GCA_003142015.1 Acidobacteriaceae bacterium
GCAATCGCCTCGTTGTTCGAGTCGACGATAAACAGCGCGTCGGGCAGGCGCTTCATGTTCTTGATGCCGGCCAGGTTCGCTTGCAGGTGCTTGCGCTCCCGCTCCAGCTTGATAACTTCCTTCTTGGTCAGCAGCTCATAGCGGCCATCCGTGGCCATCTCATCCAATTCCTGAAGGCGCTTCACCGACTTCTGCACCGTCACCCAGTTGGTGAGCAGGCCGCCCAGCCAGCGCTGGTTGATGTAGGGCATGCCCGCGCGGGTGGCCTCCTCGGCCACGGCTTCCTGCGCCTGACGCTTGGTGCCGACAAAAAGAATCGTTTTGCCGCTGGCGCACAGCTCCGTGACGAACTTCGACGCTTCCTTGAACAGCTTGAGCGTCTTCTGCAGGTCGATGATGTAGATCCCGTTACGCTCGCCAAAGATGTATTCCTTCATCTTTGGATTCCAGCGCTTGGTCTGATGCCCGAAGTGAACTCCAGCTTCGAGCAGCTCCTTCATTGTGATCGTGGCCAATGGGCCTCCTTCGTGGATTGCATCCGGGTGGTCGATGCCGGCGTCCGAATTTAACCCGCTATTGCGGGAATTTGAAAAGCCAGGGACTAGGGACCAGGGACCAGGGACTAGAAAACAGCGCCAAAGTTACGGCTAGTCCCTTAGTCCCTAGTCCCTGCAAGCGCTTTAGCGCTTGCTGAACTGGAAGCGTGCACGAGCGCCCTTCTGCCCGTACTTCTTGCGTTCCTTCATGCGTGAGTCGCGGGTCAGCAAGCCTTCGGCCTTGAGCACCTTGCGCAACTCGGGATTGAACTGAACCAGCGCGCGGGCAACGCCCAGCTTGACTGCATCGGCCTGCGCGGATACGCCGCCGCTTCTAACGGTGGTCACCACGTCAAAGCTCGAAGCCAACTCGACCAGCGCCAGGGTGCGCTTGGCGGCCACTCGCTGCTGCTCGGTCACGAAGTACACTTCGAACGCCTTGCCGTTGACTTTCCACTCGCCCGTGCCGGGACGCAGAAAGACGCGCGCGATCGCCGACTTGCGCCGCCCCGTCCCGTAATACTGAACCAGATCTGCCATTCTCCGCTCTCTCTCTTTTCGATTCCGGCCTGACCTCAGGGGCTAAAGCCCCCGCGCCTATTACTCACTTGAGCGTACGGGCTATAGCCCGTACCTTTCAAAACCTCTTACGCGATATCCAACGACACCGGCTGCTGCGCCTCGTGAGAGTGCTTGTCGCCGCGATAGACCTTTAGTTTGGTAGCCATCTGGCGGCCCATCTTGCTCTTGGGCAGCATGCCCTTGATGGCTTGCTCCAGAATCATCTCCGGCTTGCGGTTCAACAGGCGGGTGAACGACTCCTCGCGCAGCCCACCGGGGAAACCGGTGTAACGGCGATAGAGCTTGTTCTGAGCCTTGAGGCCTGTCAGGCGGACCTTCTCCGCGTTAATCACGATCACGTGGTCGCCCACATCGATGTACGGCACATACTGGGGATTCAGCTTGCCGCTCAATACATCGGCAACCCTGGTCGCCAGACGGCCCAGCGTCTTGCCGCTGGCATCCACTACAAACCATTTGCGGTCAATATTCTTGCCGCTCGGAATAAAGGTGCTCATCGCTCTCCTACCCTCTAAAACGCCAGTCTCAAACAAAACCGCCCGGCCGCAACAATTGCCGAGGCGCAAACCTCAATGCGGGGGAGCAAACCCCAAAAATCCAGCGCAAAGCGCTCTTACCCGCGCCAAATCAGCGCACGGGCCCAATTTCCACCCACTGCCAAACAAATCTGTTCGGGTGAGGACTACGGGGGCTGGCCCTCAAAAGGACTCTAGCCAGGCCGAAGGCGCGTCATACAAAGCTCGCATCCAGCAGCCGGCAGCCTGTTCCAGCCGATCCCCGAGAAGTTCCACCTGGGATACGAGCCAGCCGGGTCCGAATGTACACACAGGGACCCCAGGCGCAACACCGCGCAAGGACTTCAGAATACCCGAATCAGGCCTCGGAGTCAACGAAAACCCCGGCCAGGCAGTGTCCGGTTTGAATGAAGTCCCCCCTCCGGGGCTAAAGCCCTAGTTCGTTCTGCTGGAATTATGTGGGGGTTGAAACCCCCGCCTCCCTCCGGCTTATGTGCGAGCTGAAGGCGCGTACCCTTCAAGCTGAAGACCGAACCCTTCAAATTCGCCCAATTCCATGCGGGAGGCTCGGTAGCATGATTTTCAAAGTCGTGCTACTCTGAGACTTCCCCATGAAAACGAGGGAAGTAGATCGGCTTGGCGGGAGTGCGTATGGGCGTTCTGAGCAGAATCGGGATTGCGCTGGATTCGGAGCTTCTGAAGAGGTTTGACGGCTCGATTCAGCGGCGCGGCTATACCAATCGGTCTGAAGCGTTTCGAGATTTGATTCGCGACCGGCTGGTGACCGAGCAGACCGCGGAGCCGGACGCGACGGTGGTGGGCACGGTTACGCTCATCTTCGACCATCATGCTCACGGCGTCACCGAAAAGCTGACCGAGGCGCAGCACGCGCACCACGAATTGGTGGTCTCCACGAGCCACGCCCACCTGGACCTCGATTCCTGTCTTGAAGTATTGATCGTGCACGGCAAATCGGCCCAGGTCGCCCAGTTTGCGGACTTGCTTATCGGCCTCAAGGGCGTGCAGCACGGGCGGCTGGTGATGAGCGTTCCGGAGCACGCAATCGAACACCCTCACGAGCACGCACCCAAACACAGCCACAAGCATTAATCTTCACAAATTCAAAACAGCAAAGGAAAGAATCATGGGAACCAGTAGCACGAATTTGGGAATCGTACTATTTGTGTTGGCCGTCCTGGCCGGCAGCATTGCGGCGGTAGCGCAGACTGGCGCGGCTCGCGTCAACGGCACGGTCCTCGATCCGCAGGGTCACCCGGTCGCCACGAGTGATAAGGCTTATCCGCCTCAGCTATCAGGAACTGTCGTTGACACGTCTGGTGCGGGGATTGCCGGGGCTACCGTGCAGGTTCGCAACGCGAACGGTACTGTCCAGAGAACGACACAGTCGGACAGAAACGGCTCCTTCATTCTTTCTGGACTCCCGGCAGGGAATTATCGACTCGCGGTATCTAATCCCGGTTTTGAAGCCAAAGAAATCCTTGTCACCATAGGGACCACCGGGGCGCCGGCCCCGCTGCGCATCCCTCTGGTAGTGGGTGCCGTGAGCACCACCATCAATGTGCAGGGCCGTGAGGCTGAACTTGTCGGAGTTGCCGAATCCGGCACCCAGGGTACGGTGGGCGCAGAGGAAATCCAGGATCGTCCGATTCTTCGTTCGGGAGAAGTTTTGGAGACTGTTCCCGGTCTCATCATCACTCAACACGCCGGCGGCGGCAAGGCCAACCAATATTTTCTTCGCGGCTTCAATCTCGACCACGGCACGGATATCGCCATTTTCCTCGACGATATGCCGCTTAACCTGCCGTCGCACGCGCACGGCGAGGGCTACTCGGACATGAACACTGTCATCCCGGAGTTTGTGAAGCGGGTGGATTTCGAGAAAGGTCCTTATTACGCGAATGTCGGCAACTTTAGCTCGGCTGCAAATGCCCATGTGGAATTCTTCAAGACGCTGCCCGAGAACTTCTTCAAGGTGGAAGGCGGCACGCATACCTATGGGCGGGCCGTTTTCGGCGCATCGCAAAAGCTCGGTTCGGGCAATTTGCTCTACGGCGGAGAAGAGTATTACTACGACGGCCCATGGGTGCATCCGGATGGTTTTAACAAAATCAACGGCTTACTAACCTACAGCCAGGGAGATGACGCCAATGGCGCCAGCATCACAGCCCACGCTTACCACGGAAAATGGAACTCGAGCGATCAAATTCCCGATGCCGCCCAATCCCTCGTTGGTTTCTTCGGCACACTGGACCCGTCTGACGGTGGGCACTCACAGCGTTATAGCTTGCAGGGTGAGTGGCATCACCAAGACACAAATTCCGAGTCGAAGATCATGGCCGCCGTATGGTATTACGATCTCGATTTATATTCCGATTTCACTTACTACCTGGTGGACTACAGCAAAGAGGACCAGTTCAATCAGCAGGATAGGCGCTGGGTGGGTTACCTCGACGCACACCACACGGTCTTTAGCACATGGCTTGGCCGCAAGATGTCAAATACCTTCGGCGTGCAGTACCGCAACGATTGGATCAACAACGGCCTTTACCGGACGGAAAATCGCGTGCGCACGACCAAAACTGATTATTCCGCCACCGCTTGGAACGGCAGCGGCACCAGTTTCTTCCCCGCCGCCGGCACCAATCTTCCAAACGCCGGCATTCTTCCCACCTGCATCAACGCCCCCAACTCCAATATCACTATTTCTGTTACTTTGCCCACCAGTCTTGCTTTCACTAACAACGGCAGCACCGCCGCCACTATGACTGTTTCCAACACCACCTGTCCCACTTTGCCCGCGACCACGGAGCGGGATAACTTTACGGACATGATAGGCAGTGCCTTTTGGGAAAATAAAACCCAGTGGGCGAATAAATTCCGCTCGGTCCTGGCCCTGCGCGGCGACGCAGAAAAATTTGTCGTCACCAGCCTGGCCTACCCGACCGATATTATTCCTGGCACCACGACCACGGTTAACGCGGCCAATTCCGGCTCGGCCGTCAAGTTCCTGCCCAGCCCCAAAGCAAGTTTGATTTTCGGCCCGTGGGCGAATACTGAGTTCTATTTACAAGGCGGATTCAGTTTTCACAGCAACGACGGGCGCGGCTCAACGCAAGTGGTGGAACCGGTTTCGCCGGACTATCCTTACCCCGGTCAGATCCAGCCGAAAATTTCTCCCCTGGTCGAACAAAAAGGCGGAGAAATCGGCGTGCGCAATGTAGCCGTTACCCATCTGCAAAGCACCTTTGAGCTCTGGTATCTCCACAGTAATTCCGAACTGACGCAGGATGGCGACACCGGAGGCACGATTGCTTCAGAGCAGTCGAGCAACCGCTATGGCATCGAATGGGCGAACTACTACACGCCAGCGGAACATTGGGCTTTTGATTTTGACATTGCGGATTCCCGTGCCCAGTTCACCCAATTAGACCCATTTGATGCGGCATGGTGGGTCCAAAATTTGCCCTTGACAGCTACTGCTACTACAACCACGACCCCGACGCCCGTCACCACCACGTATTACAGTGGCAGCGGATGCCTTTCCACAGCTCCTTCCACACCTACACCTGGCTGCGTATATGTAAATTGGCAACAGCAAGGCCCGGGTGGCAAGCTTGTGCCCGAAGCGGTTAAGGTGGTGATTTCATCGGGCGTCACACTTCACGATTACAAAGGCTTTACGTCGAGTTTGCGCCTGCGCTACTTTGGGCCGCGCTATTTGACGTCTGACGGACTTTATCAGTCAAGTCAAACGGTGTTGCTCAATGGGGAGATCGGTTATCAATTCTTAAAGAAATGGCACGTTACGGCCGAATTTTTGAATATGCTTAACCGCAAAGATGCCGACATTGACTACGCCTATGTCTACCAAATAACTCCAAATGCAGTAGCCACGCCGCCGGCATTCGGACGCGTTACCCACCCCACCGAACCGTTTCTGGTGCGATTCGCGTTAGGAAGAACCTTTTGAAAAATAGCGCGGTTATCGACCATATGGCAGTTTTCAAAGGCCGATGCGCGCCTGGCGGGCTTTCAGGGATGCGTCTGGCCGCCAGCGGCGACCTCGATGCCGTGCTGGAGCAGGGCAAGGATAGAGGCCAGGCTTTCTTCAGCGCCGCGCTTGCTGCCGGGAAGGTTGACGATGAGCGTGCTGCCTCGGAGTCCGGCCACGGCGCGCGAGAGCCAGGCGAAGGGATGATTCGCAGCGCCGAGGGATCGCATGGCCTCGGCAAGGCCTGGGGCTTCGCGGTCAATCATGCGGCGGGTTGCTTCGGGAGTGCGGTCGCGCGGACCGAGGCCGGTGCCTCCAACGGTGAGGATCAGAGCCGCTCCCTGAAGGCTGAGTTCTTCGAGTGTTGCGGCGATCCTGTCTTCGTCGTCTGGCACGAGGCCCGTCCAGATTTCGGCCTGCGGCCATTGCTGGCCGAGGAGTGCCACGAGGACCGGGCCCGCGGTGTCGGTCATCAGGCCCTGCGAACAACGGTCGGAGACGGTGAGGACGGCAAGGAGCATAAGAGAGATTGTAATAGCTTATTCGTTCATGGCTTTGGATTGGCGGGCTTGTCGGCCACGACCGGCGCCGGCGTCGCGGACTTCAACTGGCTCAGATCGGCCAGAACCGCTTGCCCGTGAGCCGGGTCTTTTTCGGTCTCAGCCGGCAGCGACGGGCCAGCGTAAAACCCAAGAATGTTGTCGCGCAGTTGGGCCGATGTCTTATCGAAATTATGCGCCGTCAACTTTGCCAGAAGATCTGCGTAGGTGTCGTCCGCGAGCGAGTATTCTCCTTCCGCAGTTCTTGTGCCGTCATCGAGATTGCAGTTGGGCAGCACCAACTTGCCTGCGCGTACCTCTTCCAGCAGGGCGCGGTAATCGTCGGTGGTTTTGTTGATGCTCTTGATATACAGGTCTTCCGTGTGCGGGGTCGGATTATTGAACCCCAATCCTTTAAAGGGACCTATCTTTGGCACAAAGCGCAGAAGCGTGGATAAGATTCGTGTGCCCAGGCCCGGCTTTGTATAGGATTTTCCCCAATTTCTCTCATAATCCGAACGGGAAAGGCGATAGAGAAACTTTTGCCTGGAAAAGTCCGGCGTCTCGCGCATCAAGTCCTTTTTGTGCGTCTGAAGCGCAACCTGGGTCATCTCCGGAATCAGGCGGCTGACAGAGAAACGATAAGAGCCAATCGCCAGGTCCTCGTGCGGCAGCACATCCTTCAGTTCAAGCCCATAGACCACTGGGAAGACCCGCTCCAGCAGCGGCTCCGAGACCTGAAATCCTATGAAATCGTGGAACTGCTCCGGCGCATATCGATTCTTCGCTACCTGCACTGTGTCGAATCCAAACTCCGTCTTCAAATGCGCCGTCGTGTCCTGGGCATAGCGAACGGAGTTGCCATATTTCGCTCGCAGCTTCGGATAATGGAGCGCGACCGCCTCGTTGACAGCCGGGTGGCCGTCAATGTCCGCCACATAGTGCGAGAGCGCGCCCAGCGCAAAGGCATATTCGTCGGCATTCTGGCTTTCAGCCAGCAACTCCAGGACAAAATCTCCGGTGCGAACGTAATGGGCCAGGTTGCTGAAGTCTTTGTTGCCAAACGGGTAGTAGCCCAGATCTTGGATCACCGAGCCTCCGTAGGCGTAGGCATGAGCTTCCTTGATCTGGTCTTTGGTAAGACCCGGAAAACGTTCGATCAGGAGCGGCCGAATCTCCGATTTCCATGCCAGGTCTACGATTTCCTCGTGTGTCAGAACGGAGTAGGCAAACGCGCCTCCGCTCAACAGCAGCACCGCGATAACAAGCGCCGCCGCTCGATCAAGCCTCGGATGCCAGCTCTGGGTCGTCGCGTGGGCCCTGCTGCTCATATCCGGCCCAAAAGGAGGAGGATGACGAGGATCACGAGGATAAGCCCAATCCCGCCGGTCGGATAATATCCCCAGTTTCTGCTGTGCGGCCATGCCGGCAACGCGCCGATCAGGACAAGGATCAAAACCACGATCAAGATTGTTCCAAGCATATTTTTCTCCCTGCGTTGCTGCATGATGCGCATCCGGCTCAGTTTGTGCCGAATAGCAACGACAATCCGAGTTTTTCACGCTGCGAACGCGGAATCTGCTCAATAGGATACAGAAAGCGTTCCGGCTTGAAGCGAGCTGCGGACTCTTGCCGCCGGGGTCCGTTTGCTGGAATTCATTGCCTGGTTCGGCGTTGGGAAGAAGGCTTCGTTTCGCTGGTTTGCGCACGGTTTTCAGGGCTTCGCGCCGGGCGGAATCAGCAGGGTTACGGCATCGGGGACGATCTCGATCCGGACCGGCAGACCCCCGAGCAGTTCCCCATCGGCCTCTGCAAAGACGCGCACCGGAGAGCCGTTCGACGGACGGCACTCGACCGAGACAGCGTCGAACAGTTCTATCTCGCGGGAGAAGGTCTGGCGGCCGAACATGGCAGCCATTAAAAAACGGAAGTAGCTAAGGCGGCTGCGGGTCTTGAAAGCGATCAGGCGCAGGCCGTTGTTGTGCAGCGTGGCGCCGGGGGCGAAGTTGCGGAGGACGCCGCCGAAGTCGCGAATGCGCACCGCCAGAAGCTGGGAGATCTGTTCCACCCGCGGCTGGGAGCTGGCGCTTTCCACAAAGGTCGCTTGAAATAGCGGGAAGGAATGTGTGGCCCAGACGCGAAAGCCTTCGACGAGATAGAGGAGATAGCCGAGCCGCCGCTTGAGGCTGGGATCGAGCCGGGAGAGAAACAGGGCGTCGGCGCCCACCCCGGCAGTCACAGTGAAGTAGCGCGAGAGCGTCGAGCCCGCCGCGTCCCGATAAAAAATTTGGCCCACGGAGACGCGCACGGGGTTCGCGGCCAGCAGCTTGAGAACCGTTTTCGCGGGAGAGGAGCGCAGGCCGAGATTCGCTGCCAGCGCGTTGGCGGTGCCCAGCGGCACCACGCCCAAAGCCACGGTGGTGCCAACCAGGCTCTGCAGAACTTCATGGACGGTGCCATCGCCGCCACAGGCAAGAATCGTGTCGCAGCCCCGGCGCACAGCATCCTCGGCCAACACACCGGCGCTGCCGGGCGCGCTGGTCTCCAGCGCTTCGGCTTCAACGCCCGCTTCGCGCAGGATGGCGAGCGCTTTGTCAATGGCTGTACGACGCCCCCTGGAGTGCTGGCCGGAAGCCGGATTGTAGATGAGCGCAGCACGGCGCATTGCGAGTTTCTCCCGAAGAGTCCGCGCCCGGCGCGAGTATTCCAGTTGGAGTTCTGTACTTATCTTCGCATCTCGCTTACGGTCAGGAGGCTTATAAAAAAGTTTTCCGCGTCTATTTGAAGGGCAAAGCTGTGATCGCGCCGCCATGCTCGCGTAAATTGTTCTTGCCGCGCGGCAGCTTCAGGGGCGAGCCGCTGCCGAGATCGCGCTCATAAATCTCGCCATAGTTGCCTGTCGCTTCAATCACGCCGACTACCCAATCGTCATCCAGCCCCAGGGAGGGCCCAATCTCGCGCGATGCGCCCAGCAGAAAGCGCAGCACGGGATCGCTGCCGGCGCGCGCGCGCATGGCCTGGACATTGGCCCGCGTCACTCCGCTCTCCTCGGCCTGGACCAGCGCCTCCATTACCCATTTCACAATCGCCGCCCACTGCGGATCGTCCTCGCGAACCGCCGCCGCCAGCGGGTCTTTTGAAATCTGTTCAGGCAGCAGGCGCGCCCGTTTTCCGTGCCGCGCCAGAGTCGCGCGGGTCTCCGCCAGACGCGTCCGGTCGCCGGCCAGCGCGCCGCAGTTGCCGGTGGCAAAGGCCGCCTGCATCTCGCCTTCTTCCTGAAACGGAAAAGGAACAAACTCCAGATGTTCGCGAGCAAGCCAGGCGCGCACGCTTTCTTCTACCGCGGTCTCGGCCAAAAAGCAGATCTTCTTGCGGCTCAACTGCCGCGCCCGCGTCACAGTGCTTCCCGCCGGCGCGAGAAACCCTACTCCGTCCCACAGCAGCGGCTGAGTGAATTCAAGATGCGTTCCCACGGCATGAGTGAAGTCGTCAGACAGCGTGGCCACCACATCGACCTCGCCTGCGTTGAGTCCCTGCATGGCGGCGCTGTCATCGGGATAATGAGTTGCTTGAACCTGCGCATTCTTTCCCAGCACTGCAACGGCGACGGCGCGGCAGAGATCGGCGTCAAACGCCTCGCGGTTGCCATGATCGTCGGAGGTCGAATACTCGGCTTCCTCCTGATCGATGCCGCAGCGCAGCACATTCTCCGCGCGCACACGGGCTAATGTTGGAGAAGTGCCGGCCGCGCGCGCAACACCGCAGGCGATCATCACAACCAGCACCAGCGCCGCGCTGCCCCCCCAGGCTCGCATTACGGCGTCCACCCGCCAGCCGCCGGTATGCCCGGCGTGGTATCCGGCCGAGGATTGAAGTCCGCCGGCACGGGATTGGGTAGCCTGCTATCGGTCGGCGTGATCTCGAGCTGCCTGCAACCCGCACCATTCGCATGAGGGAATCGGGCAATCTCCACAGGCGGAATCATTGCGTACTTCGCGCTCAGAGGCGCGCGCTTGTCTTGCAGGCGCAGGGTATCGAAGGCCGAGCTCATGTCGCCCACCCCCGGCACCTTATCGTCCGCCGGCCCGAGATTCGCCTGCCCGAATTTTTCCACGCCAATCTGCCGCGCGCGCTCTTCATCCGGCAGGTCCGCGAGCGGCACCAAGCCGAACAACTCGTTTACAAATTTGATAATCGAGCTGTGCTCCGAGGGCACGTGCGAGACGCCATGCGCCACCGCGTAGGGCGAGATGACAATCGCTGGAATGCGCGGCCCCTGCTGCAGCGGCAGCCCGGCCTCATCATAGGAGCGTATGCGCGGCTGCGCATGGTCATACAACCCGTCTGACTCGTCATAGGTGATGATGATGGCGCTCTGGCTCCAGTACGGGCTGGTGGCGATGGCATTAATCTCCTCGGCCAGCAGCGCCTCGCTAATCTGCGTATCCGAGTAGCCGGTGTGATCGTCGTTGCCGTTGAAAACTTTGGCGAGCCGGGGGTTGGGGTCCTGCGGCCGCCATCCATCGATGTTGCCGTAACCGCCGCGCACGTAGAAGACGCCAGAGGACGGCAGCCGCCTGGCCGCAATGTCGTCGAAGAACCTGCTTAGCCCATGCAGATGCGCGGCGGCCAACGGATTGTTCGCCACATAGCCAAAGTACTGCGGCCCATTGTGATGAGCTACATATCCGTCGTGCGAAACCTTCCCCTTGGCGTCGTTGATTTCGTGTTCATAGCCCTGCTGATACCAGCCCCAATTCACCGCGCTCACGCCGTGCCCTGCAATTTTTTCAATATCCTGGCTCACGTCGGGCAAATCGAAGGCAGGGTCGTAGTCCGCCGCCGCCGTTTTTTTGATGTCGCTGCCCATGAAGGAAAGCGGCAGGCTGGCAAAGGTCAGGTTCTTCGCAATGCCCCGAGGGTAAGTTGACTCCTGTGGCTGTTTCAGCCGGTTCGCCGTGTCCAGCGTTGATCCCCAATAGGGCGCGGGGCCTGCGACCATCGGCACGGTCGCTGCTTTGCCCTGGCCTCCCGTCGCCGCCTGATCAGGATGCAGCATCCATTGCGTTTCGCCGCTCTGGCCGCTGATCATGGCAATCGCATTGGGCGCTGACGGGCCGATGATGGTGTCCATGAAGTGGTCAAAGAGCGTGAACCGGTCAGCGTATCGCCATAGAAATGGAGCCGTATCGCAGTCCACATGGCTCATCACCAACTCGCCGAACTGCTTGCGCTCGAGCGTCGGCGCTTTGGACGGCTTGCCATCCTTCAGCGTCACGCCCTCCTCGGTCAGCGCATACTCCGAGTTTTGCGCCACGCCGTTTGCGTCCAGCGCAATCTTGCGCGCAATGGCCACATGCGAGTGATTCACCGACGCGACATCCGCCGGATAAATCGGCACTGTTTTGCCCGCAGCATCAACCACCGTAGCCGGAATCCTGAACGGCGTAACGGTGCCCACCGTACCGTCGGTATTCACAATCGCCTGCGTGAATCCTGCCACCTGGTGGGCGGCGTAAGGCCCGGCCGGTCCCGCGTAGAGTCCATCCGCTCCAGGGTAGCTGCCAAAGTAAAAGTCGAAGGAGCGGTTCTCCTGGAAGAGCACAAAAACGTACTTGATCCGGCTGCGAATCAGCCGCAGCTTCTCTTTCTGCGAGATCGCCGGCTCTTTGGCAGGGTCGATCACCTGCGCGCTCACCGCCGCGCTCGACCGTGGCGCAATCGTCACATCCGGCAATCCGGACGCGGTCTTCTGCTGCGCCGCGCAAACCCCTGCGCCAGCCGCACAAAGCGCAATCAGCACCGTGGAGGCTCTCATGCAATTCATCTTCCGCATGTCTCTAAATTATCGGTTCCGCGCCGCATTGACAACGACAACGCCGCAGGCCCGCGCGGAAGCTGCGCCGGGCCTTTATACTAAGGTGTTTGCATACTGCAAAAAGGCGTGCCGGGAAACGGCGCGTGGAAAGACCGGGGTCCCAAGCGACAGGTCTTCGTCGCTGGGGTGGAAAAGACCGGGGTCCCAAGCGACAGGTCTTCGTCGCTGGGGTGGAAAAGGAGCGGGCTTTGGCTCAGGCGGAGATTGGCATCATCGGCGGCAGCGGGCTTTACTCGATGCCCGGATTTACCAACGTACACGAAGAGACAGTGGAGACGCCCTTTGGCGAGCCGTCAGAGGCATTCGTACTGGGAGAGTTGGAGGGGCGCAAGGTGGCGTTTCTTGCCCGGCATGGGCGAGGGCACCGCATCCTGCCCTCGGAGTTGAACTTCCGCGCCAATATCTATGCCATGAAAAAACTGGGCGTCGAGCGGATTCTGTCGGTTTCTGCCGTCGGCTCGCTCAAGGAAGAGCACAAGCCGACGGATTTTGTGATTCCCGATCAGTTTATCGACCGGACCTTTCATCGCGTCTCCACCTTTTTTGGCGAGGGGATTGTGGGCCACGTGGCCTTTGGCGATCCGGTCTGCGCGACAGTGGCGAAAGCCGCCGCGGATGCCTGCGCAACGGTGGGCGTGGTGGGCAAGCTGGGCGGGACTTATGTATGTATGGAAGGCCCGCAGTTTTCCACCCGGGCGGAGTCGAATCTCTATCGCAGTTGG
>PLOI01000034.1:12837-13353 GCA_003142015.1 Acidobacteriaceae bacterium
GTGCTGACCCAACCGGACGCGATTCCGCCGGCGGCGAAGGAAAAACTAAAGCTGCTCTTTGGGAAGTATCTGGGATAGCAAGTCAGCGTGTCAGCGTGTTGGCGCGATTGAGTTAGAGAGGAAATGAATGGCGATTACCGTAGTGGGCAGCGTGGCCTTCGATTCAATTGAGACACCGGCGGGGCGGCGTGAGCGTTGCCTGGGCGGAGCGGCAACTTATTTTTCATTGGCCGCGAGTTACTTCACCGATGTGCGCGTAATCGCCGTGGTGGGCGAGGACTTTGGCCGAAGGCAGGAGGCGGTATTCCAGGCCCGCAACATCGACACGCGAGGCATTGAACGGGCCGCGGGCAAAAGCTTTTTCTGGGAGGGTTCCTATCTCGATAGCCTGAACGAGGCCAAAACGCACATTACTGATCTGAACGTCTTTGCTTCCTTTGAACCGAAGATTCCCGACTTTTACCGCGACTCGGAGTTTCTGTTTCTGGCCAACATCGATCCGGTTTTGCAGCGGCG
>PLOI01000006.1 GCA_003142015.1 Acidobacteriaceae bacterium
AATGCCGCAATTCACCAGGGCGCTATCGAGACCGCCAACCAGAACGTGATCCAGGGAACGCTGAACCTGATTCTGATCCAGCGCGAAGCGGAGATGATGCAGAAGGCGCTCACCGTCTTCCACACCGAGTTCAACAAGATCGCCACCGAAGACCTGCCCAAAGTGTGAACGACAGGGATCAGGGGTCAGAGATCAGGGATCAGTTGTCAGTGAGACTGTTCACTGGCGACTGGAAGGAGCCGCAATGATTCGAGCTTTATATACCGCAGCCAGCGGAATGAGCGCGCAGCAGTTGAACCTGGACACCATCGCCAATAATTTGGCCAACTCCTCGACGACAGGTTTTCGCCAGTTACGCATGGAGTTTCAGGACATGGTCTACCAGAACCTGGTGACGCCGGGCGCGGCGCAGAGCCAGTCGACGGTCTCGGCGGGGCTGCAGATCGGATTGGGCACGAAGCCGGCGGCGACGGAAGTGATCAATACGGAGGGTCCACTGAACGAAACCGACAATCCGCTCGACGTGGCCATTTCAGGCAGCGGATTTTTCCAGGTGCAGCGGCCCGACGGCACCATCGCCTACACCCGCGCCGGTCAGTTTCAGTTGAACAACCAGGGAACGCTCACCACCGTCGAAGGCGATCCGGTCATCCCCACCATTACCATTCCTCCGAATTCGACAGCCATCACCATCACCCAGTACGGAGTGGTGAACGCGACCTTGCCGGGACAGCAGAATCCCTCGCAGCTGGGACAGATTCAGCTGGCTACGTTTCCAAATCCAGGCGGTCTGGAAAGCATGGGCTCGAATCTGTTGCAGGCCACGCTCAGCTCCGGCGACCCGGTGCTGGGCAACCCTGGCGGGACCGAGGGGCTGGGTACTTTGCAGCAGAACTATCTTGAAAACTCGAATGTGGATGTAGTGACCATGTTTGTGCAGATGGTGCTGGCGCAGCGAGCCTACGAATCAAACTCCAAGGTCATCAAGGCCGCCGACGACATGTACTCCCAGGTCAACAATATGACCCACTAAACATGAATAGGGACTAAAGGACTAGGGACGGGGAGGACAGGGCGCGTGAGAACGGAACGGAGAGTGGTGATGGGTGCGGGAATGCTTGCGATTGCAACGGCTTCGATGGCTTTTGCACAGTCTGCCGCCGCGTCCGGCGCTCAGGTTCTGCTCTCTTCAGGCGGGCCGGCTTCCTTTCAAGGTCAGGCGCCGGAGGAGGTTGTGCGCGAGATCGACGACCCGCACACCGGGGACCGTTGGCTGCTGATGCGCAACGGCCAGTTTCCGGGGGGGCCGGGCCGCCTGGTGCTGGCCTCAGCTCATCGCAACGCGGCCGGCGGCGCAGCCGGGCGGGCGGCTGGCCAGCCAGGCGAAGCGCAGATGATTCCCGTCATTCGTGCCGGGGACCGGCTGATCGTCGAGGAGCACACGGCAGTGGTCGATGCGGTTTTGGAGGCACGCGCTCTCAACCCGGCCGCCGCCGGCACACGGTTCGATGTGCGGTTGACGATGGGCGGCAACGTGGTGCGCGTCGTGGCTCTTGGTCCCGGTCGCGCTGCCCTTCTAACGAAAACAGGTATACGGCCATGAGACTGAGCTTGCTGAGGGCCGGGTTATTGCTGGCGGGTTTGGCGCTGGTCGCGTTGCCGCCGGCTCAAGCCATGGGCAGCAAAAAGAAGGCGACGCCGGGGATTGCGGGCAAGGCAACTCCGCCCGAGGAGGCTCTGAAGGCTTACATCGAGCGGGTGCGGGCGCAGCAAGCGGCGGAGGTGCTGACGCCGGGCTCGATCTGGAGTCCGGAGGGACGGCTGGTGCGGCTGGGCACCGACGCCAAGGCCGTCCGGCTGCATGATGTGGTCGCGATCGTGGTGACGGAAAGCCTGGCGGCCTCGACCGACGGCCAGGTAAAGAACTCTCGCGCCTCGAACGCCAGCTCCGGGCTCACGGGACTGTTTGGCAAACTCAAGAGCTCGAATGCCCTGCAGAACCTGCTGGGCATGACCGCTGCCTCGGGCCTGTCGGCGCAGGGGCAGAGCACGACCAACTCCAGCGTGGCGACGACCTTTGGGGCCGAGGTGGTGGACGTGCTGCCCAACGGGATGCTGGTGGTGCAGGCTACGCGACAGTTGACCTTTTCGCAGCAGACCCAGTTGATCAAGCTGCGCGGCCTGGTGCGCCCGGAGGATGTAAGCGCGCAGAACCAGGTGCAATCGACGGCCATGACCGATCTTGAGCTGGAAGTGACCGGCAAGGGGATCGTGAACGACTCCACTTACCGCCAGAACGCGGTGGTGCGCTTCCTGGAGAAGCTGCTGGTGTTCTAGAAACAGGGAATAGGGAATAGGGATGCGCGTTGTGAACGAGAGAACGGGGAGTGGCAAGAGAGGCGTAAGTCTTAGGTTCTGGGCAGCGCTCGTCGTCGCATTGCTCGTGGCCTCGATTCCGGCCCACGCCGCCGCGGCGGGGCATCTGGCGCGGATCAAGGATGTCGCGACTATTGAAGGGATTCGGGACAATCAATTGGTGGGTTACGGCCTGGTGGTGGGGCTCAGGGGCACGGGAGACAGCTCACAGACGGTTTTCCCGGCGCAAACGCTGATCTCGGTGCTGGAGCGGATGGGCATCACGGTTCCTCAGACCGGGTCAAACAGCGCCAGCAATATGCAAGTGAAAAATATGGCGGCGGTTTTTGTGGTGGCCACGCTGCCGCCCTTCAGCCGGCCCGGTTACAAGGTGGATATCACGGTCTCCTCGGCCGGCGATGCGCGTTCGCTGGAGGGGGGCATCCTGCTGATGACGCCGCTCTATGGGCCGGATGGACAGATCTACGCGCAGGCACAGGGGTCTCTGGTGCTGGGCGGCTACATGGCTTCGGGCGGCGGTAATACAAAGTTGTCGAACCATCCGACCACGGGACGAGTTCC
>PLOI01000060.1:0-16779 GCA_003142015.1 Acidobacteriaceae bacterium
GAGCCGGTGTGAATTTTCTTCAGGTCGGTCCCACAGATGCCGCAGGTGGCGATTTTGACCAGCAACTCGCCGGGGCCGATTTGCGGGACCGGCACGGTCTCGACGCGCATGTCGTTGACGCCGCGATAGACTACGGCCCGCATGGTGGCGGGGATTGCCGGCGAAATCAGAAGATTGGGCCGTGATTCAGCTTTGGTGGTTTGGGTAGTCATTGCGCTTGCTTGCGGACCCTCGTTCATCCAGAAGATTGAGCAGAGACTGCGCAATGTTGCGCGCTGCCTTCTTACTAGTTTCGCCCATCCGCATGAGTGCGGGCCAGTGCCATGGACGGAGAACGGCAAAAACCACGAACCGGGCTAGCTTAAACTGGCCGTCTGGCGAAATAAAGCTATTGAAATCAGGAAGTTGATCGGAGGGTCCGTCGCTGATTCCCTTGACGCAATAAAAGGGGATGCCGCGCATTTTAGCCAGCCGCGCAACCCCTGCGGCCTCCATGTCGACCAGAGCGGCTTCGTATGTGGAGGCCAGACGCTTCTTTTCTGCCGCACCGGCGACACGCGAACTGGTCACGAGACAACAATCATTGGGGGGACAGGCGGCCACAAAGCGCTCCCCGGTGCGGGCTTCGATGACGGTGGAGACATCATAGGCGTGGCCCAGGAAAAACTCCTCGCGCAAGGCTCCGGCCCAGCCGGTGGAGATGACCTCGTCGATGGGGCCGGATTTTTCGGCTTCGGCAAAGGCGCGCGTGGCCGCATCGACGCCGGCTCCTGCGCAGGCGGCAATCCATTCGTTCTCATCGGAGCGCCAGCGCCAGAGATGGACGCTGTTGCGGCGCTCGTGCTGCCAGCCACGAGTTAGCGGCTTTAGCTCGGCGGGCATGGCGGCGATGATGGCGATGCGAGTCATTTCAGAGACCCGGGTGCGTAGCCATTGGCCTGGAACCACTCAATCGCGGCGCGCATTGCCGGGTTGACGGGCAAGATGCGGAAGCCCAGTTCCTGCTGCGCGTGGGCGCTACTCGCGTACATCTTCTTGCGGCCCATGCGCACCTCTTCGAGCGTGGCGCGCGGCTCGCGCTTGCGAATGCGGCCGGTGATCCACTCCTCAAAAAACGCATAGGTCGCGGCGACAGCAAAAGGAATCTCGACCGTTGGCGAAGGCAGGCCGGTAATCGCAGCCATCTTGTCGAGAATCTGCTTGAGGGTGAGGTTTTCGCCGCCCAGGATGTAGCGATGGCCAGATTGGCCCTTGGTGAGTGCGGAGACATGGGCGCGTGCGACCTCGGCCACATCGACAAGATTCAGCCCGGTATCCATATAGGCGGGAAAACGGCCATTGAGGAAGTCCACAAAGATGCGGCCTGTGGGCGTGGGCTTGGAGTCGTGGGGTCCGATGGGCGTGGTGGGGTTGAGGATGATGACGCGCTGGCCGTCCTCAGCGGCTGCGACGGCCTGCTGTTCGGCGAGAAACTTGGAACGCTTGTAGTGGCCGACCATATCGCGCAGCGAGACTGGCGTGTCTTCATTGATGACCATGCCGTCGCGGCGGAAGTGCATGGTAGCCACGCTGGAGGTGTAGACGAAACGCTTGATGCCGGCATCGCGGGCCAGCTTGAGCAGATCCCGCGTTCCCTCCACATTGGCGCAGTACATGGCTTCGGGGTCGCGAATCCAGAGGCGATAGTCGGCGGCTACATGGACCACGGCATCGCAGCCGGAGAGCGCCGGCGCGTAGGTTTCAGGCCGGGCAAGGTCGCCAACGTGCGTGTCGCCGGGGATGCCTTCGAGGTTGGCCAGATTGCTGGTTTTGCGGACAAGCAGACGGAGTTTCGCGCCTTCATCGGCCAGAGCGCGGGCCACATGATGGCCTACAAATCCCGTCGCGCCTGTGAGGAAAACTTTCATAGTTGGCAAGTCAGCGAGTCAGCCAGTTAGCGAGTCGGCGAAACTGGAGTTGCGGCAAGTCGCGATAACTGGCCAACACCAAAATGCAGGTCCTTCGACTTCGCTGCGCTCCGCTCAGGATGACAATTCTGAGTATATTGGACGGCGCTGACTTGCCGACTCGCTGACCCGCTGACTTGCTACTCCAACACTTCCGGCGCCAGCGCAATGTTCGTCTCGCCCGCAGCCTTGCGCTCATTGTACTTCTTCACCCAGTCTTCCCAATGCTTGCCGGCGGCGCGATCCTTGCCGCTGAATTCAAGTCGGGCAATCTCGGCGTAGCTTACCTTGCGTTTTTCGGGCGCGGAGGGCGTGTAGTACCGCACCCAGGACTCAGCCAGCGTGGGTCCATTCTTGCAGTCGAAGATGAAAGCCTCAATCTTTTCGGGGGCTTCGCCGCGCTCGCCGGATTTGAGAGTCAGCGTTACGTCGCCGCGATAGTCGAGCGCTTTTTCGAGAGCGTCGCGCAGGTCGGCGTCCGTGGCCAGCTTGGGAACCCAGCCTTCCAGATCTTCGTGTTCCGCGCCGGGAGCCAGCTCCAGCGCCTCTACTTGTTCCAGTGTGTATTTCTGCACTTCAGCGGTCATGCGTTGGTTTCCTCCAAAGCGCGCTCCGGTTGCTCGATCTGCACCAGCTCAGCCGACCCATGCGGCGCGGCATCGTTGTAGATCTTCATTGCATTCACATTCGGATATTTTCTGAAGTTGCCGCGCGCCATGGCCAGGAAGCCTTTCAATGTCGTAAAGCCTTCAATGATGGCCGGCGTCTCATAGCCGCAACTGACCATGCAGTTGGCGCACTTGGGATTGCCGCTGGCGACTCCGTACTCTTTCCATTCTGTTGTCTCCAGCAACTCTTTGAAGCTCTCCGCGTAGCCCTCCTGAAGCAAATAGCAAGGCTTCTGCCAGCCGAAGATGTTATAAGTCGGCATTCCCCACGGAACGCACTCATAATTGCGCTCGCCCATCAGGAATTCCAGAAAAAGCGGCGACATATTAAACTTCCAGGTTGGTTTGCGGTTGGAGAGAATGGCGCGAAAGAGCCGGCGCACGCGGGCGCGGCCCATGAAGTGATGCTGATCGGGGGCCTTGTCGTAGCTATAGCCGGGCGAAAGAATGATGCCCTCGACGCCCATCCCCATCACCTCATCGAAGAAGGCGCGGACACTGTTGGGGTCCGTGCCGTCGAAGAAGGTGGCGTTGGTGGTGACGCGGAAGCCGCGGCGGACGGCCTCGCGGATGCCCTCGGTGGCGATGTCGTGGCCGCCCTCGCGGCAGACGGAGAAGTCATGGTGCTCGCGCTGGCCGTCGAGATGCACCGAGAAGGTGAGATACTTCGACGGCGTGAACTCCGGCAGCTTCTTCTTGAGTTCGAGCGCGTTGGTGCACAGGTAGATGTACTTCTTGCGCGCAATCAGCCCATTGACGATTTCGACGATCTGCGGGTGCAGCAGCGGTTCGCCGCCGGGGATCGAGACCATGGGCGCGCCGCACTCTTCCACTGCGGCAAAGCACTCCTCGGGCGTAAGCTGCTTTTTGAGAATGTGCGGCGGATACTGCACCTTGCCGCATCCGGCGCAGGCCAGGCTGCAACGGAAGAGCGGCTCGAGCATCAGCACCAGGGGATAGCGCTTGACGCCGGCGAGCTTCTTCTTCAGCACATAGGCGGCAACCGTGCCCACCTGGGAAATAGGAATAGCCATCTTTGAAATCAACCTCCAGCCTCGTTATGAGGCGCGTTCCATTGTCCGCTGGTAGCTGGTCAAAGCCATTAGCGGGAAGTATTGGCGATACATGGTGTAGGCCAAATAAAAGACCCTGGGGAAACCTGTTCCAGTGATGATGCTCTGCCGGACCTCGCCCTCGCCCTCCTGCATTGATTCGTCCCAACGGCCGTCCGGTTGCTGGCGGGTGAGCAGCCAGCGCACGCCCTTGGCAATCGAATCGGAGCGGTCGTCGCCCGCAGCCAGCAGGCCCAAGAGCGCCCAGGCGGTCTGCGAAGGCGTGCTGACACCCACGCCGCGCTTATTCGGATCGTCGTAGCTGCCGCAGGTCTCGCCCCATCCGCCGTCGGCATTCTGTACCATGCGAATCCACTCGGCTGCCTGTTGAATTTGCGGCTCGAGATGATCGACGCCGATGGCGTCCAGCCCGCGCAGGACGAGAAATGTTCCGTAGATGTAGTTCACGCCCCAGCGGCCAAACCAGCTTCCGTCCTGCTCCTGCTCCCGGAAGATGAAGCGGATGGCCTTTTCGACGCGTTTATCCTCGCGCGTATAGCCGTAGCCAGCCAGCATCTCCAGCATGCGTCCAGTAATGTCCACAGTGGGCGGATCGAGCATGGCGTTGTGATCCGCAAAAGGGATGTACTGGAAGATCATCTTGGTGTTGTCTTTGTCGAAGCTGCCCCAGCCGCCGTTTTTGCACTGCATGGCAAACTCCCAGGCAATGGCGCGCTCGGCCACTTCGTGCTGATAGCGCTCGCGGGGATTGTCCACCTTGTTGAGCGCGAGCAGCACCTGGGCGGTGTCGTCGGTGTCCGGATAAAACTCGTTATTGAACTCGAAGTACCAGCCGCCCGGCTCGGTGTTGCGGACCTTCATGGCCCAATCGCCCTTATGGCGGACTTCTTTGGAGAGCATCCAGTCGGCAGCCTTGATCATGCGCGGGTCAGCGCGCTCGACGCCGGCCTCGCCCAGGGCGAAGACAGCCTGCGCCGTATCCCACACCGGCGAGACGCAGGGCTGCATGCGGAAGGTTGGCTCGGGCATCAGCTCATTGGCCGGCTCTTCGATGCCCAACTTTTCGAACTCATCACGAGCGCGAATTACCTGCGGATCGTCCTCGGAGTAGCCCAGGCAGCGCAGAGCGATGATGGCGTTGAGCATGGCCGGATAGATGGCGCCTAACCCGTCAGTCATCTCCAGCCGCGCGAGCAGCCACTTTTCCGCCTGCTTGAGGGCGAGTGTGCGCAGAGGGCGAATATGAACCGCCTCGGCCCAGTGCGCGAGCCTATCCAGAATAATGAAAAAATTGCGCCAGGAGAGGATGGAGCTGCGGTCCCTGCGGAGGCGAAGGATCGAGTTGGCGCGGCCGCCGACAAAAAGCTCGTCGATTCCCTGTCCGGACGGGATTCTCTTGAACGGTTTTTTAGCGTACATGATGGCCAGCGGAACAAGAATTGACCGCGACCACGAAGAAATCTCGTAGATGTTGAAGTAGAACCAGCGGGGAAAGAGAACAATCTCCGGCGGAATCGCGGGCACCGCGTCGTAGTCGTACTCGCCCAGTCCACAGAGATACATCTTGGTGAAGGTGTTGCACGCGACCACGCCGCCATGCGCCAGAACCCATGCGCGGCACTTGGCCAGCCGCGGATCGCCGGCTTCGACGCCCATCAGCTTGGCCGAGGAGTAGCACTTGACCGAGAGCGAGATGTTGCCCGGCCCGCCAGGATATATGCTCCAACTGCCGTCTTCGTTCTGGTAGCGCATCATCTCCGTGAGCGCGCGCTGGAGCCGGCCTGGATCGCCGCTTTCCAGTTGCGTATGCAGATAGATGTAGTCGGCCTCGAGCATCGAATCGGCTTCCAGTTCCCCACACCAATACCCATCGGGATGCTGCTCGGAGAGCAGGAACTCCCGCGAGCGGACGATGGCCGACTGCACCTCCGCGAGGTCCGCATCCAGCCGCCCAAACCGGGGCGCCGCGGATTGTGTCTTTCCTTGATGAATGCTCATGCGATTTCCAACGCCTCAGAACCTCTTCGGGACACCCCAAATGCGTGATAACTGCGGCCCTGATTACTTTACGGGGACAGCCTCTGCCCCGGACGTGCTGCTGCCGATGGCCTGAACAATCTCGGGTGGCAGGCCAAAGCGCACGTTCTCCGGCATGACTTCAACCTCTTCGACGTTGTTGAAGCCGTTCTGTCGCAAATAATTAACCACGTCCGCGACCAGCACCTCGGGAGCCGATGCGCCGGCCGTCACCGCAACCGTGCTAACACCTTCAAGCCAGGCCGGGTCGATAGCCTGGGAGTTGTCAATCAGGTAGCCGATAGTTCCCAGATTGCGCGAGACCTCGACCAGCCGGTTGGAGTTGGAGCTGTTTGTTGAGCCCACCACCAGCACCAGGCCCGCCTGGTGCGCCACATTGCGAACTGCAACCTGGCGATTCTCCGTGGCATAGCAAATGTCCTGCGAGTGGGGCCCGACTATGTTTGGAAACTTCGACTTGAGGGCATGGATGATGTCGCGCGCCTCGTCCAGCGAGAGCGTGGTCTGGGTCAGATAGGCAACGCGGTTGGGGTCTGGCACTTCGAGCGCCGTGGCCTCCGCTACGTTTGAAACCACCTGGGTTACCTCCGGCACTTCGCCCAGCGTGCCCTCAATCTCGTCGTGGTCCCGGTGGCCGATCAGCACCAGCGAGTAGCCCTGCTTGGCGAACTTAACGGCCTCGATGTGAACCTTGGTGACCAGCGGACAGGTGGCGTCAATGACCCTGAGGTGGCGCGCCTTGCTGATCTCCCGCACTGCCGGCGAGACGCCGTGGGCCGAGTAGATCACGCGCTGGCCATCGGGCACGTCGTCGATTTCATGAACAAAAATCGCGCCTTTTTCCGCTAATTCATTCACAACATAGCGGTTATGCACAATTTCGCGACGGACGTAGATGGGCGCGCCAAAGGTTTCCAGCGCGATTTTAACAACGTCGATGGCGCGCACGACTCCGGCACAAAAGCCTCTCGGCTTGAGCAGCAACACTCTTTTTTGCACGGGGGAAGTCTCGGAGCGGTTACCGTTCGAGATGGAATCAAGGAGAGTTGTAGTCACACTTCTAGTATACCAATCGGCGCATTGAGAAGGCAGAAATCAGTGAATTAAGGAACGGCGGAGACAGTGTCCAGATGGGCCTATACGGACGCTCTTGGATTACTCTTGCTGGATGCTTTCAGGTCTTCGAACTGATCGATCAGCACGTCGCCTTCCGGGAAGACTGCGCGAATCTGCAAGTCGCCGCCGATGGCGCGGACATAGCTGCGCAGCGTGCTGATGTACATGTCGGTGCGGCGCTCGACCTTGGAGACTGCCCCCTGCGAGACATGAAGGACCTGGGCCAATTGGGTTTGGGTCAGATCTCTGGCGTCTCTGAGTCCGTCAAGCGGCATGGCCTTGAGGGCTTCGGTGACACGCTGCTCCACACGTGCACGGCGTTCCGGGTCCATCTTTGCGCGAAGTTCTTTGAAGTTGCGAGCCATTTTGTTTTCCTCCACGGGGAAATGAGCTATTGCCTGCGGCGTTCAACTGCCAATCTCTTTCAGGTGTCTTGCGTAGATTTTGTCGGCCAGGGGCACAAATTCTTCGTACCAGTTCGGCTTGCCGGTCTTGTCGCCTCCGATGAGCAGAATCGCGGTACGCCTGGGATCGAAGGCAAAGAGAATGCGATATGGCCGTCCCTCGTGCTGGCATCGCAACTCACGCATATTCGGAAACCGGGAACCCCGGTTGACCGTATCGGCGTGAGGCCGCTTGAGGTGAACGCCCTGCTCTTCCAAAAGCCGAACGGAAAAATCCACGCTTTCCTGCTCATCGGCGTCGAGCGAGTTCCACCATTACTCGAATTCCTCGGTGAATTCGACCTCGTACGCCATGATTACTATATTCCTCCAGAGTAATATATTCCGTCAAGGTTATTATTGCAGGGCAATCATCGGGCTGGCGGGAGTCCCTGGTCCTGAAAGCGGGACTTGGAGAACCCGGCGTTAGGTTGGAATTGGTCCCTTTCCGAGAATCGCCTCAATCCTGAATTGAAGTCTCGTCTTAAGCTCATCTGTGTTTTCGTACACGATTGTGTTGTACTGGCGTGTGTCGAAGTGAACATCGGCGAAATCTGATTTACTGCAAATCCAGATAACTGTTCGTCCCAAACCAAGCATAAAGCCAGCCTCGAAATAGACTCCATGTCTTTGGCCAGTGAAATCTGCGACAAGGAATCTCGATTGCCTGATTTTTGCGAGGATTTCATCATCGATTTTATTAGTGTGCTCCACTTCGTCTATTCGGATTGGCTGGTAGCCTGCCGCAATAATTGCGGACTTGATAGCGTCTCTCATAGGATTCTGTGTTGGATCGAACCACATTGCGATGAAGCCGTTCGGCGAGTCTGCTCCTGATTGTTCTGCCTTTTCAAGCTCCTGCCAGCCGCGCGTCGTTATTGTGCAGTTAGGTTCCCCTCCTTCGGTTTTTCCAACCAAGATCATTCCATCTTTCCCGAGTGCTTGAATGTAGAAGTCAGTCTCAGCGCGATTCTTGGCACACAGTACGGGATAGTCATTTGCGGGTTGCAGCCCGACGATTTGCCCAGGATAATTGCTGAGGCTCGCGATGTACTGGAGTAGCATGAGGAGCTTTTCTCGTACCGATGGGTCGGGCGTGTTCAATACACGCTTCAAATCCTCATGGCTGTAGATGGGGAAGAGGGAGCTGTCTGACTTGCCGAAGGCGCGTTCCGATAAAGACCGGAAGAAATGCGAAAGTTTATATGAGATGTTGTCCTTCTGGTCATTAAGAGAGGTAATGAAATAAACTGCCATATCTCCAGCAGAGAATTTTCCGCAGATAGGGCAAATTATCTGAGTGTACCCAGGATTGATATAGCGCTCAGAGCATTCGGCATGACACACGGGGCAGTGTTTATCGGGCGTCGCTCGGTCTAGCTGAAATCCCCTGTACATTTGGCCTTCTCTCCTTCTATCGGCTCGCCGCAATCATCTGCGCGGCGTGTTGGAGGCTGGTGTCGGTGACCTTTGCGCCGGAGACCATGCGGGCTACTTCGTGGGTGCGGGCGCGGTCGTCGAGGAGGGTAACCTTGGTCTTGGTGCGACCGTCTGCCTCGCGCTTGTCGATGAGGAAGTGCTGGTCGGCGAAGGCTGCGATCTGAGGCAGGTGCGTCACGCACAAAACCTGCTGACCGCGGCTGAGAGATTTGAGCTTCTGGCCGACGGCTTCAGCCGCACGTCCGCCGATGCCAATGTCGATTTCGTCGAAGACCAGCGTGCGCGGAGTCGGCATCTTCTTTTTGGGCTTGACCGCGCCCTCTTCGACCGAGACTTTGAGGGCCAGCATGACGCGCGACATTTCGCCGCCGGAAGCGATTTCATGAAGGGGTTTGAGCGGCTCGCCGGGGTTGGTCGAGATGCGGTATTCAACGATGTCCCAGCCGTTCGAGGTCCAGTGGGATTCGTGTTCCGTCGCGGCGACAACGACTTCGAAGCGGACTTTCATGGCGAGGGAGTTGATCTGGGCTTCGGCTAGTTTGGCAAGCTTGGCGGCGGCAGCTCTGCGTTCTGCGCTCAGGGCTTGGGCGGCTGTCTGATACGCCTTGGATGCTTCTGCAAGAGCGGCGCGAAGTGTTTTCAGAATCTCGTCGCGGTCTTCCACCTCCGCGAGCTTGCGGGTGACTTCTTCGCCAAAAGCTACGACTTCGGCGATGGTCTTGCCGTATTTCCGCTTGAGGCGGTCGATCAGCGCCAGGCGGTCTTCGATTTCGGCGAGGCGTTCGGGCGAGGCGTTGATGCCTTCGGCGTAATCGCGCAGGCTGGAGGCGACATCGTCTACCGTGGCGCGAACCGAGGTAAGCTGCTGGACGGCTTCGGTGAAACGGCTGTCGTATCGGGCCAGTTCCTCGACGTTGCGCAGAGCGGCGCGGAGAGCGGTCTCGGCCGATGCGCCGCCTTCATACAGTTGCTCAAAAGCTCCCATGGCGGCGGCGTAGAGTTTTTCGGCGTTGGCGAGGACGCGCTTTTCGGTTTCGAGGGCTTCGTCTTCGGCGGGTTCGAGGCGCGCAGCTTCAATTTCCTTGTGCTGATAGCTCCAGAGATCGACCATGCGCAGGCGGTCCTGCTCACCGCGGAGCAGTTCGTCGAGCTTTACGGAAGCGTCTTTCCAGAGGGCATGGGCTGCGGAAACTGCGCCGGTATCGATGCCGCCGAAGCGGTCGAGCAGGGCGCGCTGCTGGGCCTGATCGAAGCTGGAAAGGCTCTCGCTCTGGGCGTGGACCAGGGCTAGTTCAGGCGCGAGCTGGCGGAGAACGGCGACCGTGGCCGGCTGATTGTTGACGAAGACGCGGCCCTTGCCGGTCGAGAGGATTTCGCGGCGCAGGATGACTTCGCTGCCGCCTGAGTCGATGCCGTTTTCTTCGAGGATGGTCTCGGCGTTGTGCGTGGATTCAAAAACGCAAGATACTACGGCCTTGTCGGCGCCGTGGCGGACCACCTCGACCGAGGATTTGCCGCCCATCAGCAGAGCCAACGCATCAACGAGGATGGATTTTCCCGCGCCGGTTTCGCCGGTGAGCAGGTTGAGCCCAGGGCCGAAAGAGGCGATGGCGTGATCGATGACGGCGTAGTTTTCAGCGCGCAGTTCGACGAGCATGGTGTGGTCCACTCCGAAAAAGCAGGTCCTTCGACTCCGCTCTCACCCCATCGACTAAGACCTGTCGATGGGGACCCCGTGCGCTCCGCTCAGGATGACAGCATTTTGTTGTAGGACGCGCAAAAAGCCGCAACGGGAATCCGAGCGCAGCATACCATGATGGACGGCACCTCTGGCTTGGAGATGGAAGGGAAAAGCGCGAGAGCGCACCAGATCGATAACTTGGAGCGGGACACGGTGTCTGCTACCGTTAAAGGTGAGGTGAACTCCGATTTTGATTGCTGCTTTGCTTTTTCAACTGCCGTCTGACGGAATCGCGAGCCAGGGGGCGCAGCCTGCGGCGCAGAATTCGAGCGCGCTGGTTGAGATGATCCAGAACAGCGGCCCGGTGGCGATGGCCGTGCTGGTGCTGTTGCTGATTGCCAGCCTCTATTCCTGGAGCGTGATTCTGGGCAAGATGTCCACCTTCCGCAAGGCGACCAGGGAGAGCCAGCGGTTTATCCGCGCCTTCCGCAAGGCGACTCGCCTGCAAGAGATGGCGACGGTGGCCGAGGAGTGCAAGGCAAGCCCGCTGGCGCAGGTTTTCGAGGAGGTTTACGAGACCTACAAGCGGCAGACGGGCGGCTCGGGACCGCCGCGCAATCTGGCTCCGCTGGAGCGGTCGGCGCAGACGGCGGCGAGCGAGGCCATAACCAGCCTGGAGCGGCGGCTGACCTGGCTGGCGACGATTGCATCCGCGAGCCCGTTCGTGGGGCTATTCGGCACGGTCATCGGCATTGTGGACGCCTTTCACGGACTGGGCACAGCGGGAGCGGCCACGCTGCGGGCGGTGGCGCCGGGCATCAGCGAGGCGCTGATTACCACGGCGGCGGGTCTGTTTGTGGCCATTCCGGCGGTGATCGCTTACAACCAGTTCACGGCGCGCATCAGAGTGTTTGCGGCGGCCATCGACGACTTTTGCCGCGAGCTGTTGAATTCACTGGAAGAGATTCCGGTGCGCGTGGCGAAAGCGGCGAAGCCTGGGGCACCCGCTAACCCCGAAGCCGGAGGGGAGGCAGTCCGGGAGGTGGACAGTGGCCTTTACAAGTAATAGCGGCCAGACGCGCAGTTCGCTGGCGGATATCAACATCACGCCGCTGGTGGATGTGGTGCTGGTGCTGCTGGTGATTTTCATGATCAGCGTGCCGGTGTTGCAGTCGGGGATTGAAGTGGCCGTGCCCAAGACGCGCACAGTCAAAGAGATTACCGAGCAGCGGCTGGTGGTGACCATCGACCGCGATCAAAATGTGTTTTTGGGCGATCAGCCGGTCAACATTCACGAATTGTCCGGGAAGCTGCGCCAGGCAAGCAATAACGCGGCGCAGCAGAACCTGGTAAAGAAGGTGATCTATCTGCGCGCTGACGAACGGGTTCCGTTTGGAGCTTTTGCCAGCGTGATGGACGCGGTAAAACAGGCGGGAATCACCAACATTTCGATTGTGACGCAGCCTCTGGAGACTAAGGGAGCTGGGGCGGCGGGATTTTAGCGGGTCAGCGAGTCGGCGTAACGGCTGAACGTGGCCGGTTGGGGTTTGTGGCTTCCCACCCATTCGCCAGAAAAAAGGCGAATGGATGGGGCACAGAACATTTGTATGGGTACCCGGCCGATGAATTCTGAGGGATACATGAACAGTCTGCTGGATGGCGGCGAGCAACTGGAGCGGGAACTGGCGCCGGAGCCGATGATGGCCCCGGCAGCGGGATCGCTGGTGCTGCACCTGGCCCTGGCGGCGTGCTTGCTGACGTACGGCCTTCTTGCCGGCCTCTTCCATCACAACCAGTGGGGCAACGCTGGAAGCGGCGGAGCGATTCAGGTGAGCCTGACCAGTGCCCTTCCGTTGCCTTCCGATCAGCCTCCTAATGAGAACGTGTTGGCGACGGATACGCCCAGCCAGGCGCCAGCCGAGCCTACGCCCAAGGCGAAGCAAGCGATAGATGAGACGGCGATTCCCATTACGGGCAAGCAGAAGAAACAGCAGCAAGAAAACGCGCGCAAGACGGCGCAGCATCAGCCGGAACCGAACAATCGGGCGCAGTATGGCGAGCAAGCGGGGTCTTCTATGGCGCGGTCGATGCAAACGCAGGGTTATACCAGCGGCCAGACCACGGTCAGCGATGGCGACTTCGGCAGCCGCTTCGGATGGTACGTGGACAACCTCAATCGCAAGATGGCCTCCAGTTGGTACAAGCCGGAGGTTGACCCGCACACGCCGAGAGGAACCAGGGCCTACATACAATTTGCCATTCACCGCGACGGCACTGTGAGCAACGTGCAGATGAGCCAACCCAGCGGAAGTTCTACTCTGGACCGCGCCTGCATGCGCGCTGCGCAGCGCGTGGACACATTCGGCGCGCTCCCCGCGCAATATAACCAAAACACGCTGATGACGTCATACTATTGTGAGTATTAGATTGCTCAGTGCAATGGGCCGGTGCGAAAGTAGAATAGAGCAGTGGATGAGAACGGTTCCCTCATGCTGGGGAAGTAAGAAAACGCGGCAACAATGCCGCCCTATTCCAAAACCCGCAACGAGCATCCACATTTTTACCGAGGAAGGATTGCGCACTGCATGAAGTCTCATTCCCGGCTTTTTCCCATTTTTCTGGTTGCTCTAGCAACTTTGGCAGCCTTGCCCGCTGCGGCCCAGGACTGGGTTCATACCGGATCGAACCTGGGCAACGAGCGCATCCGGATTGCCGCGGCGGATTTCAAGCCGGTGGGGGCCGATCCTCAGACGCCGGCATTGAAGGCGGCTTTTGACGCCACGCTTTACGATGATCTGGGCAACGCCGGCATCTTCGACCTGGTGTCGAAGAGCATGGCGCCGCAGGCTGCGCCCGGATCGCCGCAGGAGATCAGCCTTCAGCAATGGTCAGCGGCGCCTGCCAACGCGGCCATGGTGGCCTTCGGCGCGCTGTCCGCTACAAATGGACGGCTGGTGGTTTACGGCTGGCTCGACGATACCCGCAACACCGTCAATCCGCAGGTGCTGGGCAAGCAGTACAACGAAGAAGCCAGCCAGGATATGGCGCGGACGGTTGCGCACCGCTTTGCCGACGAGATTATCTTGCGGCTGGGCGGCGGCATCAACGGCATCGCCGAGACGAAGATCTATTTTGTCAGCTCGCGCAGCGGGACCAAAGAGATTTGGGAGATGGACTACGACGGGCAGAATCAGCACGCCGTGACGCACCTGGGAACGATTTCGCTCTCGCCGCGCATCTCGCCGGACAATTCGCGCATCGCCTTCGCCTCTCTGGGGCACAATGGGTGGGACATCCGGACGTACTCTTTGGAACTGGGACGGTTGGTGAGCTTCCCAGCCGGCACGGCAGGCGGGAGCAACCAGTCTCCTGCGTGGTCGGGCGATGGAACGAAGATCGCTTTTTCGTCGTCGCGCTCAGGGGATTCGGAGATCTGGGTTGCGGATGCAAGCGGCGGTAACCTGCGCAGCGTGACTTCCATCCGCGGACCCAACATAGCGCCCACCTGGAATCCGCGCACCAACGCGCAAATCGCCTGGGCAAGCGGGCGCACAGGAGAACCACAGATTTACACCATGGATCAGGACGGCGCCAATATGCAGCGACTGACTGACTCGGGTTATGCTGTCTCGCCTTCGTGGTCGCCCAACGGGCAGTTTTTGACCTTTGCGTGGGACCGCAAGTATGGACCCGGCGCGCCGGGCGGGCGGGACATCTATGTGATGGATATTGCCAGCAAGCGCTGGCTGCAACTGACGCACGACGCCGGAATCAACGATTACCCCTCCTGGGCGCCGGACAACCGGCACATTGTCTTTGAACGGGCCGTAGGCGGGCGCAGCCAAATCTGGTCCATGCTGTCCGACGGCACCGGGCAGCATCAGTTGACCGAGACGGGCAGCAACTTCATGCCCAACTGGAGCTGGAAGTGAGATGCGGATGCCACAGTGATTATGCGGCAAGGCTCGCCGCGTGGAATTTCGCGGTTTTCTGCACTATGATGTTTACGTTGCCAAAGCCTTTTGGCGCATGTGCTGAAGGGTTTGGGGCTGATCGTTCAGCAACACAAATTTGATTCCCCAAAGGAGCAGACCATTGAACCGACTCAATCGAATTCTGGTACCTGTTGCTCTCCTCATTGCTTTGATCACTGTTGCAGGCTGCGGGAAGAAGCCGAAGCATGTTCCCGCCTCGGAAACTGCGCCGGCCGCAATCGCGCCAGCGCCCACCGCGCAGTTCAGCGCAACTCCAGCGCAGGTGGCGGCAGGCGACCAGGTGCAACTGAGCTGGCACACGACGGAGGCCACCACGGTTTCCATTGATGGCATCGGCGATGTGCCCACCTCCGGCGTAAAGACCGTGACACCTTCTGAATCGACCACCTACCATTTGGTGGCGAAGGGTGACGGCGGCAGCGCCGAAGCTACCGCGCGGGTGATCGTGAATGGGCCGCCGGCCGTGGAAGTTCCCACCACCACGATGAGCGCAGAAGAGGCGTTCAAGGCCAATGTGCAGGACATCTTCTTCGACTACGACACGTATGATATTCGCGCTGATTCGCAGGCCACGCTGTCGAAGGACGCTTCCTATCTGGCGAGCCATCCGGACGTGAAGGTCGTGATCGGCGGCTACTGCGACGAGCGCGGCTCCAACGAGTACAACCTCGCGCTCGGCCAGAATCGCGCCGATGCGGCCAGGAATGCCCTGATCACCGCCGGCGTGGCGGCCAGCCGCATTCGCGTAATCAGCTACGGCAAGGAGAAGCCATTCTGCTCCGAGTCGACCGAGGAGTGCTGGCAACTGAATCGCCGCGACGGATTCACCATCGACCAGTAAAATGACAGTGGACAGTGGTCAGTGAACAGTAGTCAGCGGCCACTGTTCACTAATCCTTCATAGGGGAATCATGCAAAGAACATTTACACTTCGCAATCGTCTTCTGGCAGGGGCAGCCATTGCCCTGCTTCTGGCCATCTCTCCGGCGCCGGCGCGCGCTACGTCGAGAGAGACCGTCGAGCTGCAAACACAGGTGCAGCAACTGCTGGACATGGTGCAGCGCATCCAGTCGACGCTGGACACGCGCTTTGGCGTGATGCAGAACCTGGCGCAGCAGACCGCGGATAACGCCACGCAGATGACCGCGGCCGTGAACGCCTTGCAGAAGACCATCGCCGCACAGAACGACGCGACTAACGGCAAGCTGGACGCCTCCTCCAGCCAGGTGCAGGCGCTGAACGACTCGGTGGACGAGTTGAAGTCGCGCATCGCCAAGCTGGATAAATCGATCCAGGATTTACAGGCGCAGTTACAGAATATTCAGAATCCGTCTCAGTCTGGTGTGACCAGCGCGGCTCCGGCAAGCGGCTCTCCGGTTGCCGGTCCTGCTGAAGTCGGTATGGCCGGCAATCAGACGCCGCCGCTCAAGGAGACCTTGCAAGCCGGCGTGCGCGACTACAACGCGGCTAAATACGATGTGGCCGCTGGCGAGTTTCAGGACGTGATTCATTACTATCCGCTGGACGATATGGCCGGCACGGCGCAGTTCTACCTGGGCGAAATTGCCTACCACCAGAATCGGTACGATGATGCGGTGAAGGCCTATAACGCCGTGCTGGAAGGGTTTCCCGGCAACGCAAAGGCCCCGGCCGCGCAACTGCGCAAGGGGCTGGCGCTGCTGCAGTTGAACAAAAAACAAGCGGCCATCACGGAGTTTCGCCTGCTCATCAAGCGCCATCCGCGAACCCCGGAAGCCACGCAGGCGCACGCCAAGCTGGCTGCGCTGACGACGAAAAGCGCCGACCGCTGAGAAGGCATTTAAGCAGAGAAACGCTTCTTGCGACAACAGAAAAGCCCCGCGATTGCGGGGCCTTTTTGTTGTAACTGGCTGGAGGAAAGTGGCTACTTGAGTTCGGCCATCAGGGCATCAAAGGCCGACTTTGGAGGCCGGGTCAGCGACTCAGGCAGCGTGCCCAGCGGCTGATCGACTACGTTCAGCAGGTCGATGAAGGTCGGCTGCGCGGTGTTGATGTAGAAGACGCCGGTGAGGATTTCGCCGTTGGTCTGCGCTTCCATCAGGGTGCGCACAGCGTTGGCCTTGTCGGTGGGGTCGTAGTCCTCGTGCAGCTTGCGCAGGCGCAGGTTAGAGCCGTCGTGCATCTCCACCTCGAAAACTTCGCCTGAGTTGTAATCGACGGCGATCTCTTCGAAGCTTGGAACGAAGCCGATCTCGTTGATCGGGTCGTCATTCTCCTGCATGAACTTGTAGCTCTTGGTCGAGCCTTCGTGGTCGTTGAAGGTTACGCAGGGGCTGATCACGTCGAGCATCACCGTGCCCTTGTGGGCAATGGCAGCCTTGAGCATGGAGAGCAACTGCTT